>NZ_CP054839.1:4274613-4579942 GCF_018141105.1 Saccharopolyspora erythraea
CGCCGCGCGCAGCAGTCCGTAGGCGTCCTCCGGCGTGCCGGGCGACACGACGCGCAGGCCGGGGGTGTGGGTGTAGTAGACCTCGGAGGAGTCGCAGTGGTGCTCCACGCCCCCGATGCCGCCGCCGTAGGGGATGCGGATGACCACCGGCAGCTCGACGCGCCCGCGGGTGCGGTTGCGCAACTTGGCCAGGTGGCTGGTGATCTGTTCGAACGCGGGGTAGGCGAACGCGTCGAACTGCATCTCCACCACCGGGCGCAGTCCGTTCATCGCCATCCCGATCGCGGTGCCGACGATCCCGGACTCGGCCAGCGGGGTGTCGAACACCCGCCGCTCGCCGAAGCGGGCCGCCAGCCCGTCGGTGACGCGGAAGACGCCGCCCAGCGGCCCGACGTCCTCGCCGAAGACCAGCACGCGGTCGTCGGCCTCCAGCGCGTCGGCCAGCGCGCGGTTGAGCGCCGCGGCCATGGACATCCGTTCGTCGGTGGTCATGACTTCGCTCCGGCGATCTCCTCGGCCAGCAGCCCGGCCTGCTCGCGCAGCGCGGCCGTCGGCTCGGCGTAGACGTGGGTGAACAACTCGGCGGGGTCCGGTTCGACGTCGACGTTCACCCGGTTGCGCACCGAGGCGGCGAACGCCTCGGCCTCCTCGGCGACGGCCGCCCGCCGGGCGTCGTCGAGCAGCCCGCGGGAGGTGAGGTGGCGCTCCAGCCGGTCGACCGGGTCCTTGCCGAGCCAGGCGGCGACCTCGTCGGCGTCGCGGTAGCGGTTGGCGTCGTCGGCGTTGGTGTGCGCCTCGACCCGGTAGGTCAGCGCCTCGATCAGGGTCGGTCCCGCCCCGGCCCGGGCGGCGGCGACGGCCTCCCGCACGGTCGTGTGGACCGCGGCCGGGTCGTTGCCGTCGATCAGCTCGGACGCGACCCCGTAGCCGATGCCCTTGTGCGCAAGCGACGGCGCCGCGTTCTGCTTGCTCATCGGGACGCTGATCGCGTAGCCGTTGTTCTGCACCAGGAAGACCACCGGCGCCTGCCACACGCCCGCGAAGTTCAGCGCCTCGTGGGTGTCGCCCTCGCTGGTCGCGCCGTCTCCGAGCAGCACCAGCGCGACCGAGTCCTCGCCCTTGAGCTGGGCGGCGCGGGCCATGCCCACGGCGTGCAGGGTGTTGGTCGCGAGCGGCGTGCACTGCGGCCCGACCCGGTGCTCGTAGGGGTCGTAGCCCAGGTGCCAGCCGCCCTGCAGCAGGGTGAGGGTCTCCACCGGGTCGACGCCCCGGGACACCAGCGCGACCGAGTCGCGGTAGGTGGGAAACAGCCAGTCCTGCTCCTCCAGCGCCAGCACCGCGCCGACCTGGCACGCCTCCTGGCCGCGTGAGGACGGGTACACCGCGAGCCTGCCCTGCTTGGTCAGCGCGGTCGCCTGGGTGTCGAAGCGCCTGCCCACGACCATCCTCCGGTGCAGTTCGAGCAGCACCTCGTCGGCGGGCAGCTCCTCGGCGGTGGTGGGTTCGCCGTCGGTGCCCAGCAGGGTGAGCGGGGTGTCCGAGGGCAGCAGGCTCCGTTGCCTAGCGGTGGTCATGGGGTCCTCCAGTGCGCGAACCGCCGGATGTGAGAGGGATTGTTCAGCCGGTCGCGCCGTTCTTCCAGATCATCGCCGCTTTTCTGGACACATGGCAGGTATGTGCGGCTATGGTGTGCCAGGTGTCTTCAGAGCAGGCCGATCCGGGGGCCCGGGCTGGACGTTCCGCAGAGCTCGACGACCTGGACCGGCGCATCGTCGAGGAGCTGCGCCGCGACGGCCGGGTGTCCATGCGCGCCCTGGCCGAGCGCCTGCACATCTCCCGCGCCAACGTCTACACGCGCGTGGAGCGGCTGCACCGCGACGGCGTGATCACCGGCTACAGCGCGGTGATCAACCCGGAGCGCTACGGCTACGGGGTCTCGGCCTACGTCTACCTCAAGGTCAGCCAGCACTCCTGGAAGTCGGTGCGCCGCCGCGTGCTGGAGATCCCCGAGGTGGCCCACGGCGCGCTGGTCTCCGGCGAGAACGACCTCGTGCTGCTGGTCCGAACGCGTGACGCTCAGTGCCTGCGGGAGCTGGTGCTCAACCGGTTGCAGACCATCCCCGACGTGGTTTCCTCCCACACGGTGCTGATCCTGGACGAACTACCGTCGCACCCGACATGATCACGCTGAGTCGCGAGATGCCCTAGCATCGGCGGCGGGGGAGCGAAAACAGGAGTACTGGGGAGGCAGCGTGGCGGACGCAGACGGCGGGCCGAGCAGTGACGACTTCTTGCCGATCGCCATCCTGCACACCGAGCAAGCGCACTCGGCGCGGCTCTACGACTACATCCTGGGCGGCAAGGACAACTACACCGCCGACCGCGTGGCCGCGCACAAGCTGCTCCGGGCCTGGCCTGGTGTGAAGGACTCGATGCTGGCCAACCGGGCGTTCATGCACCGCGTCGCGACGTTCCTGGCCGGGGAGGCCGGCATCCGGCAGTTCCTCGACATCGGCACCGGCATCCCCATCTCGCCGAACCTGCACGAGTTGGTGCAGCGGACCGCGCCGGACGCGCGGATCGTCTACGTCGACAACGACCCGATCGTGCTGACCCACGCGCGGGCGCTGCTTACCAGCACCCCGCAGGGCCGCACCGCCTACGTCGAGGCCGACATGCGCAGGCCCGAGACGATCCTGACCGCGCCGGCGTTCACCGACACGCTGGACCTGTCCGAACCGATCGCGCTGACGGTGATCGCGATGGTGCACCTGATCGCCGACGAGGACGCCTTCCCGCTGGTCGACCGGCTGGTGCAGGCATTGCCGTCCGGGAGCTACCTGGCGCTTTCGACCTCGACCGCCGACACCGCGCCCGAGATGCACGAGGTGGCGCGGTTGTCGCGGGAGGAGGGCATCGACCTGCAGCTGCGCAGCAAGCGGAAGGTCGAGGAGTTCTTCCAGGGGATGGAGCTGGTCGAACCGGGCGTGCAGCTCATCAACCGCTGGCGGCCGGACACCGAGGTGGTCGAGGCCGACATCGCCATGTACGGAGGCGTGGCGCGCAAGCCCTGATGGCACCGAGCGTCCTCAGTGGACGTCAGGGCCTGCTTGCCAAACCGGTCACCGGCGGTGGACCGGTGATGCGCAAACCGGTGATCGCCGCCGCCGTCTCGCCCGACGAACTCGCCGCGCTGCGCGAGATGGGCTTCGAAGTGCGGCCGGTTTCGACCGACGTGCTCAACGCGCGTTTCGACCTCACGCGAGTCGACGGCTTGTTCGTGTCCGCCGGTCTCGCCTACTCGGAGCTGTCGGCGCAGGCGAGCATCGGTTGACGCCTTCCTCGCGCGGAAGGCGTGGTGACGCGCGGAGAGGGCGGCGCGCGGTTGAACGCCGAGACCGGTCTGCCGCCGCGGGCCACCGCGGGACGCGAGGACGCGAACGGGAGGGTCTGACGCGCAGGTCGGGCGGGCGGTGTTCTGGTCGGTGGGCTGACCGCGCGCCGGTACGGGGAATGTTCACCCCGCGCGCGGCGTTGCAGTCAAGGGCAACCGCCGCCCGCCGAAGGGTATGGGCCGGTCATGGGCGCCGCCTTCACAAGCCGCGCAGGGTTCGACTCCCTCGGTTGCCCCCGAGCCCGGTGGGACGTCACGAGGCGTGAACGGCCGCGGACGGCCACCCGCCTCCGTCGGCGTAAGCCTCACCCCAGTAGAACGGGTTGAGCTCGACCAGCTTCCGCGCTGCCCACCCGCGGGAACTGGTCGGATCGACGACACCGACCTGGACCTCCGGCCCCCACAGGGCGAGCCGTTCCTGGCAGATCCCGCACGGCGCGAGGACGGCGACACCGTCACTCCCGGGACTTCCGGCAACGCACACCGAGGACGTCACCCGTCTGCCGAGCGTGTACGCCTGGCAGATCGCTCCGGTCTCCGCGCACAGCGTGGCGGACGCGTTGAGGTTGTCGAGGGCGACACTGGTCAGGATCCGGCCGTCGTCGAGGTAGACCGCCGCGGCCACGGCGTGCTCGGAGACCGGCCACCGGCGGCGCATCTGGTCGATCGCCGCGTCGACAAGACGTTCGTCGAGTTCCACACCCGAAGTATGCGTGTTCGGTCCAGCCGTTTTCGCGCTGACAGTTCGCACTTGTCCCGCCGTGCGGGACCTCAGCCCGCCGTGGTGGGCTCTCCGCCCAACGCCTCGCTGATGCGCCGGGCCGCTGACACGACGACCGGGATCGCCCGGTCGGCGAGGTCTCTGCGGTGCGTGATGATGTTGATGGCCGCGGGGCTTCCGCCCGGTGCGGGGTGGATCGGCGCAGCGATGCCCGTGGACCCCGGCACGACCTCCTCGTGCGTGACGACGTGCCCGTCGCGACGCGTCGTCGCGACGCGTTCCTGCTCGCCGTCGCGGGGGCTGCCCGCCGCGAGCAGGGCGATGCCCGCCGCGCCGCGCTCGAGCGGGTCCCGGTTGCCGATGCCGTAGGAGAAGCGCGGTCCCGAACCCGGCGGCTCGATGACCGCGACGGCCACCGCCGACCCGTTCTCCGGCACCACCAGGCACGCGGTGGCGTTCAGCTCGGCGGTCAGCTCACGCAGCACCGGCGTCGCCACGTCCAGCAGCCGCGGTCGCACCCGTTCGGCGAGGGTGAAGAAGTCCAGGCCGACCCGGTAGCGCCCCTCCTCGTCCCTGGAGACGAAGTTCTGCCTGGTCAGGGCCATCAAAAGTCGGTAGGCGACCGAGCGGTGCACGTCGAGCCGGGCCGCTACCTCGCTGGCGCCGAGCCCGCCGGGTGACTCGGCCAGCATCCGCAGGACCCGCAGTCCGCGTTCGAGGGTCTGGGACCCGTCCGGTTTCCGCTCAGCAGACACGTGCACTCCGGTTCGGCTCCGAGGTCTTGACACAGCCGAAACCCCGGAAAGATAGTTGGTGCAATCTTTGTAACAGCAGTGCTCGATAATTGCAACACATCGGGAGATGGTTGTGTACTTCACCCCGCGCCGCTACGCGTTCACCCCGCCCCCGGAGGCCGACTCGGTCGTGGTCGTCGGCGCCGGTCCGGTGGGGCTCGCGCTCGCCCTCGGCCTGGCCCGGCGAGGCGTGCGGGTGACCGTGCTGGAGGCCGGGGACTCGGTCTGCGCCGGCAGCAGGGCGATCTGCCTGTCCCGCCATTCGCTGGAGGTTCTGGAACGGCTCGGCGTGGGGGATCGGTTCGCCGAGCTGTCCCTGCCGTGGACCTCGGGCCGCAGCTACTACCGCGACACCGAGGTCCTGTCCTTCGACATGCCGAGCGGGGCAGGCGACGTGCACCCGCCGATGGTCAACATCTCGCAGTCGGTCGCCGAACAGGTGCTGGTCGACGCGATCGAGGCGACCGACGGTTGCGAGGTGCACTGGAGGTGCCGGGTGCTCGACTGCACACGCCACGACGACCACGCCGTGCTCGAGGTGGGAACCCCGCAGGGCCCGGCCCGGGTGCGCGCCGACTGGGTGGTGGCCGCCGACGGGGCCCGCAGCGCCGTGCGCGAGGCGCTGGGCCTGCGGCTCGACGGCACCAGCTACGAGGGCCGCTACGTCATCGCCGACATCCACTGGCCCGCCGCGCTGCCCACCGAGCGCCGGGTCTGGTTCGACCCGCCGAGCAACCCGGGCTCGACGATCATCCTGCACCGCCAGCCCGACGACATCTGGCGCGTCGACTACCAGCTGCAACCCGGCGCAGACCCCGAGCTGGAGGCCGATGAGCAGCGCGTCCGCGAACGGATCGCGCGGCACCTGGACTGGCTGGGCAACGACCGGCCCTGGACGCTGGAGTGGACCAGCCTCTACCGCGCGCACGCGCTGTCGCTGGGCTCCTACCGGCACGGACGGGTGTTGTTCGCCGGGGACGCCGCGCACCTGGTCCCGATCTTCGGGGTCCGCGGCCTGAACTCCGGGCTGGAGGACGCCGACGTCCTGGCCTGGATGCTCGCCGCGGTGGTCGACGGCGAGGCCGCACCCGCGCTTCTCGACGTCTACGCGACCGAGCGGCGCGACGCGTGGTGCCAGAACGTGACCGAGGCGGAGAAGAGCACGCTGTTCATGACCCCGGGAACCCGGGGCTACGAGCTGACCCGCGACGCCGTGCTGGCCCTGGCCACCCGCCGCCCCGCGTTGCGCGAGCTGGTGAACCCGCGCCAGTCGAGCGCGACCCACAGCCGGACCTCGCCGCTGACGCTGCCCTGCGACGCGCCAGGTCTGCGACCGGGCGACCCGGTTCCCGACCGCGTCGTGCGCACGTCGACGGGCACGTCGAGCCTGAACTCGTTGCGGGGAAGGGATTTCGCGTTGCTCGGCTTCGGTGTCGCGACTGCCGAGCTTGGCGAAGCGGTGTCCGCGCTGGCCGGGCGCACAGGCGTCGGCGTGCGAGGGCTGGCCACCGGAGCGGGACGGGAGCATCCGGCGGTCGGCGCGCTCGACGACGCCGACGGCGCGCTCGCGGCGGAGTTCGGAGCGCGCCCCGGGGAGGTCTTCGCGATCCGCCCGGACGGCCTGCTGCTCGGCCGGCTCCCGGACTTCAGCGGGCCAGGGGAAGTCGCCGATCTCATCGTCACGGGAGGTCACCGATGAACGCCGAGTTCGTCTGGCGGTCGGTCAGCGAGGCGCTCGACGCCGTCGAGGACCGCGAGGCGTTCCTCGTGCGCCTGGTGCTGCTGACCGCGCTCGACCACCTCGACGCGGACCAGCTCACCGGACTCATCGCCGAAGCGCGCGACGCGTGCTGACCTGCCGCACCACGACGACGCCAGGAGCCGCCACGTGACCGCACCAGCCGAGCCCGCCCGGGCTCCCCGCCGCGAGTTCGGCAAGATCGTCGCCGCGAGCCTGGCGGGCACGACGATCGAGTTCTACGACTTCTTCCTCTACGGCTCGGCCGCCGCGCTGGTGTTCAACAAGGTCTTCTTCCCGGCAGGAGACCCGGTCACCGGAGTGCTGCTGGCACTGGTCACCTACGCGGTCGGCTTCCTCGCGCGCCCTGTCGGCGGGGTCCTCTTCGGACACCTCGGCGACCGGCTCGGGCGCCGCAGGACGCTGGCGCTGAGCCTGACGCTGATGGGCGGCGCGACGGTGGCCATCGGCCTCGTGCCCTCCTACGAGACGATCGGCGTGGCCGCGCCGGTGCTGCTCACGCTCCTGCGGCTGGTGCAGGGCGTGGCACTGGGCGGGGAGTGGGGCGGGGCGATCCTGCTGGTGACCGAGCACGCCGACGCCCGCCGCCGCGGTTTCTGGGCGAGCTGGCCGCAGACCGGCGGTCCGCTGGGAAACCTGCTGGCCACGGGTGTGCTCGCGCTGCTGGGACTGGCCGTCACCGACCAGGCGTTCGTCGAGTGGGGCTGGCGGCTGCCGTTCGTGGTCTCGGCCGTGCTGGTCCTGGTCGGGCTGTGGCTGCGGCGCGCGGTGCAGGAGTCGCCGCTGTTCGCCGAGCTGCGCGCGTCCGGTGCGGCCGAGCAGGGCAAGGCCCCGATCGGTGTCGTGCTGCGCCACCACCGGCGCGAGGTCGTGCTCGCGACCATGGCCAACGTCGGGGAGAAGACGACCTACTACGTCTTCAGCATCTTCCTGCTCTCCTACCTGGCCGAGCAGCTGCACCTGCCCAAGGGCGTGGGCCTGACGGCGGTCGCCGTCGGCTCGGTGTTCCAGGTGGCCGCGATGCTCGCGGGCGGCGCGCTCTCCGACCGCTTCGGCCGCCGAGGGCTCAACATCGGGCTCGCGGTGCTCATCGCGGTCTGGGGCTTCGCCGGGCTGCCGATGGTCGACGGCGGCAGGCCGGCCACCATCACGCTGGTCGTGGTGGTGGGGCTGACCCTGCACGGGCTGATGACGGGCGCGCAGGTCGCCTTCTTCACCGAGCTGTTCCCGAGCGCGGTGCGCTACACCGGCGCCTCGCTGGGCTACCAGCTCGCCACCGTGCTCGGCGGGTCGCTCGCGCCCATCATCGGGGTGGGCCTGATGAAGCGCTTCGGTTCGACGCTGCCCGTCGGCGTGTTCCTCGCGGTGGCCGAGCTGTGCACCGTGATCGCCTTCCTGCGGGCGGGCGAGACCGGGCACCGGCGGCTGAGCGACGTCGGCGCGCCGGTCCAGACGTCCGGGCAGCGCACCTGATCTGCCCCTGGTGGAACTCCGCAACCGAGGAAGGAACGCGAGATGGCTTACTACCGCTGCGTTGGCGATGTGCCGCCGAAGCGGCACACCCAGCACCGCACTCCCGACGGTGGTCTCTACTTCGAGGAGCTGATGGGCGAGGAGGGTTTCTCGGCGGACTCGTCGCTGCTGTACCACCGGGCGATCCCGTCGGCCATCGTCGACGCGTCCGAGTGGGAGCTGCCCGACCTGTCGACCCGGCCCAACCACCCGCTGAAGCCGCGGCACCTGAAGCTGCACGAGCTGTTCCCGGGCCAGTCGTGGAAGGCCGCCGACGTGGTGACCGGCAGGCGGCTGGTCCTGGGCAACGCCGACGTCCGCATCTCGTACGCGGCCGCGGGGGAGTCCTCGCCGCTGTACCGCAACGCCGTCGGCGACGAGTGCGTCTACGTCGAGTCCGGTGAGGCGGTCGTGGAGACCGTTTTCGGCGCGCTGACGGCGAAGCAGGGCGACTACGTGCTGCTGCCGCGCGCCACCACCCACCGGTGGGTCCCGCAGGGCGGGGAGCCGCTGCGCACCTACTGCATCGAGGCCAACAGCCACATCACCCCGGCCCGGCGCTACCTGTCGAAGTTCGGTCAGCTGCTGGAGCACGCGCCGTACTGCGAGCGGGACCTGCACGGGCCCGCCGAGCCGCTGCTGGCCGAAGGGACCGACGTCGAGGTCCTGGTCAAGCACCGGGGCAGCGGCGGTTCCGTCGTCGGAACCCGTTACGTGTACCCGGAGCACCCGTTCGACGTCGTCGGCTGGGACGGCTGCCTGTACCCCCACACCTTCAACATCTCCGACTTCGAGCCGATCACCGGGCGCGTGCACCAGCCGCCGCCGGTGCACCAGGTCTTCGAGGGCAACAACTTCGTGGTGTGCAACTTCGTGCCCCGCAAGGTGGACTACCACCCGCTGTCGATCCCGGTCCCGTACTACCACTCCAACGTGGACAGCGACGAGATCATGTTCTACTGCGGCGGCGACTACGAGGCGCGCAAGGGCTCGGGCATCGGCCAGGGTTCGGTGTCGGTGCACCCCGGCGGCCACTCCCACGGCCCGCAGCCCGGGGCCTACGAACGCAGCATCGGCGTCGAGTTCTTCGACGAGCTGGCCGTCATGGTCGACACCTTCCGGCCGCTGGAGCTGGGCGAGGGCGGACTGGCCGCCGACGACCAGCGCTACGCCTGGACCTGGTCGGGGAGGGGGCCGGCGTGACCGCACCGCTGCTGAGAGACCTGGTCGACGACGCGGGGCTGTTCCCGCCCACGGCGCTGGAGATGGACGCGGCGGTTGTCCGCCACCGCGCCGACCTGGCCTCGGCGGAACCGATGCTCACCCACCGGTTCCTGTGCCCCGCGAGCCGGATCGGCGAGCTGCGCGAGCACCTGACCGGCTCCGACCACGTCGAGGTCGGGCTGATCGCCGACCGGGGCGTGTCCGGACTGGCCGAGACGTGCGCCGAGCTCGGCGGGGATCCGAGGGCGTCGCTGGCGCTGCTCGAGGTCCCGATGGCCAAGGTCGCCTCCGCGGGCGACCTGCTCGACGTGGTGCCTGACGGGGTACCGGTGTTCCTGGAACCGCCCTCGGCCGCCGATGTCGGCCAGGCACTCGACGCGGTGCACACGGCGGGTGGCGGCCGGGTGATCGGTGCGAAGCTGCGTTGCGGTGGTGTGCGGGCGGAGCTTTTCCCCACGCCGCACGAGGTCGCGAGGTTCATCGCGGCGTGCGTCGCGGCGGGTGTTCCGTTCAAGGCCACCGCCGGACTGCACCACGCCGTTCGCCACCGCGACGCGGGCACCGGCTTCACGCACCACGGCTACCTCAACCTGCTGCTGGCCAGCGCGGTGGCCACGGCCGGCGGCGCCGAGCACGACGTGCGGGCCGCGCTGGAGATCGACGATCCCGCCGAGCTCGCCGGTCGGATCGCCGCGCTCGACGAGCAGGCCGCGCACCGGACCCGCCGCACGATGCTCAGCTACGGCTCGTGCAGCACCAGCACACCGGTCCGGGAGGCGGGCGAACTGCTTCCGACGACAGGAAAGGACGGACATTGACGTTGCAGAGTTGGGTCCCGGTACCGGAGGGCTCGCACTTCCCGGTGCAGAACCTGCCGTACGGGGTGTTCGAGCCGTCCGGCGACGGCGCCGCGCGGGTCGGCGTCGCGATCGGCGAGCACGTTCTCGACCTGGCGGCCGCCCTCGGCGACGAGGTGTTCGCGCGGCCGAGCCTCAACGCCTTCATGGCCCAGGGGCGTGAGCGCTGGCACGAGGTGCGGGCCCGGGTCGTCGAACTGCTCACCGTGGAGGCCAACCGGCCCGAGGTCGAGCCCGCGCTGCACCGAGCCGAGGACGTGCGGCTCCTGCTGCCGTTCGAGGTCGCCGACTACGTCGACTTCTACTCCTCGGAGCACCACGCCGCCAACATCGGCCGGATGTTCCGCCCGGACTCCGACCCGCTGACCCCGAACTGGAAGCACCTGCCGATCGGCTACCACGGCCGCGCGGGCACCGTCGTGGTGTCGGGCACCCCGGTCGTGCGACCCAGCGGTCAGCGCAAGCCCCCGCAGGCCGACGCGCCGAGCTTCGGACCGTCGCAGCGGCTCGACATCGAGGCCGAGGTCGGATTCGTCGTCGGCACCGGCTCGGAGCTGGGCACGTCGGTCGGTGTGGCCGACTTCGCCGAGCACGTGTTCGGCGTGTGCCTGGTAAACGACTGGTCGGCCCGCGACATCCAGGCGTGGGAGTACGTGCCGCTCGGGCCGTTCCTGGGCAAGTCGTTCGCCACGTCGGTCTCGCCGTGGATCGTGCCGCTGGAGGCGCTGGAGGACGCCAGGGTGGCGCCGCCGGCACGCGCACCGGAGCCGTTGCCGTACCTGCGCGACGGCGACCAGGACTGGGGGCTGGACCTGGCGATGGAGGTCCGGCTCAACGGCCACCTGGTCTCCCGGCCGCCGTTCGCGTCCATGTACTGGACCGCGGCGCAGCAGCTCGCGCACATGACGGTCAACGGCGCGTCGCTGCGCACCGGCGACTTCTACGCGTCGGGCACCGTCAGCGGCCCCGAACCCGGGCAGCGTGGTTCGCTGATCGAGCTGAGCTGGGGCGGCCGGGAGCCGATCGAGCTGCCCGGTGGCGGTACCCGGTCCTTCCTGGAGGACGGTGACGAGATCAGCATCAGCGCCACCGCACCGGGTGCTGACGGGACCACCATCGGCTTCGGCGAGGTCGTCGGCCGGATCACGCCCGCCTGACAGCTCGCCTCGCGGTCTGCCGGGCCCGTCCTGGCAGACCGCGAGGCGGCCTTAAAGGTCGAATTCGGCGCTCCGGCCCTCTGGAACCAGCTCGAGGTAATCCGGGTGGCGGGCGATCCAGGAACGTACGAACGGGCAGTAGGGGAGTACCTCGAGCCCGCGTTCGCGTGCGTTGTCCAGCACCGACCGGACGAGCAGGCTGCCGAGCCCCTGGCCTTCGAAGCGGTCGTCGATCTCGGTGTGCAGCAAGGAGATCGTGCCGCCGCGCAGCCGGTAATCGACGAAACCGGCCCTCTCGCCGTCGCTGCGGATCTCGAACCGGGAGTCGCCGGGATTGTCGACGGTTTCTGCCACTTTCCCTCCAACGTCGTCGCCTCGCGCAGTATGCCTCGCACCGGTGCCCGCGTAGCGTTGGTGCGGTGAGCAACGTGGAGCCGGATCCCGCCGAAACCGTGTGCGGCGGGGTCGCCACCGCGGCCGAACCCGACGTCGAACTGCTCGAACCGCGCGAAGTCCCGCTCGGCGGACCCCGCGCCATGCTCGTGGGCCGCACGTTGCCCAACCGGAGCCGGCGCATGGTGGGAGCCTGGTGCTTCGCGGACTTCTACGGCCCCGTCGACATCGCGGGCCAGGCGGGCATGCAGGTGCCCCCGCACCCGCACATCGGACTGCAGACGGTGAGCTGGCTGCTCGCAGGCGAGGTCCTGCACCGCGACAGCCTCGGCAGCCGCGCTCTGGTGCGGCCAGGCGAGCTGAACCTGATGACCGCTGGCAGCGGCATCTCGCACTCGGAGGAGTCGCCCGCCGAGCACTCGCCGGTGCTGCACGGCGTGCAGCTGTGGGTCGCGCTGCCCGGAGACCAGCGCGCGGTCGGCGCGCACTTCGAGCAGCACGTGGACCTGCCCGTGCTGAGCGCCGCGGGCGGCACTGCCACCGTCCTCATGGGACGGCTGGACGGCGAGGTCTCGCCTGCGAAGACCTACACCCCCCTGCTCGGCGCCGAGGTCGTCGTCGGCGCGGACGACTTCCGGCTGCCGCTCGAACCGGACTTCGAGCACGCGGTCCTCGCGCTGCGCGACGGGCTCACCGTCGACGGAAGCCCGGTGGCCACCGGCACCATGCTCTACCTCGGCCGGGGACGACGGGACATCTCCTTCGGCGGACCGTCAACCGCGCTGCTGCTCGGCGGAACGCCGTTCGAGGAGCAGATCGTGATGTGGTGGAACTTCGTCGGCCGCGACCACGACGAGATCGCGCGGGCGCGGCTGGACTGGGAGGCGGATCGGGAGGCGGCCGGTCCCCGGAGCCGCTTCGGAGCGGTGCGCGGGTACGACGGGCCGCCGCTGCCCGCCCCGGCGCTGCCCGGCGTCGCCCTGCGCCCACGCGGACGCCGTCGCTGAAAGATCCTATCTATTCCTCGATCCTGTCCGGATTGTACGAGCACTACACGCATCGCCTAAGGCCTTGCGTGGTGAAACATAGGATGTATAGCCTCTGTGTCCGGTGACGCACGGCACAGGAGCCGCCTCGCGGCCGCTCCGCCGGACCTCTCTCGGCCGTGCGAGCGCAGGTCCGTCCGGCTGCCGTGAGGAGACCCCGTGTCCGATGTCCGAGCCACCGGCCGGCGACTTCGGGCTGGGTGCGGGCGGGCAGGGGCTGTTCACGAGCATGCTGCTGTTCGGCGCGCTGCCGCGATCGTCGGCGCGACCATCGCGGCGCGGCGCTTCGACCGGCGCCACCTGCGGATCGTGTGCGGGGCGTCGTGCGTGCTCGGCTCTGTCGGGTGCGCGCTCGCGCCGAGCGCCGCCGCGCTGTGCGGGTCCCCCAGTACCTGCTCAACGCCGCCTCCTCCCTGGCGTTCCGTCGGTGCTGGAGATCACTGGCGAACCTGGGAGGCGCCGGGTGCGCTGACCAGTTGACGGCTTCCGCCGGACGCTCGGCGGAACACGGATGGAGTTTGGAGAGTCGTGTGAGACTGCTGCGCGTGGGGTCGGCCGGAGCCGAGCGGCCGGCCGTGCTGGATGCCGAAGGCCGGGTACGGGACCTGTCCGGGATAACCGGCGATATCGACGGCGAGTTCCTGTCTGGTGGCGGTGTCGAGCGGGTCCGAGGAACCGACCTGGGCGCCTTGCCCGAGCTCGACCCCTCGACCCGGGTCGGGCCGCCGGTGGCGCGGCCGGGCAAGATCGTGTGCATCGGGCTGAACTACTCCGACCACGCCGCTGAGACCGGCGCCCCGGAACCGGCCGAGCCGGTGCTGTTCATGAAGGCGCCCAACACCGTCGTGGGGCCCGACGACGAGGTCCTGCTGCCGCGCGGCAGCGTCAAGACCGACTGGGAGGTCGAGCTCGCGGTCGTGATCGGCCGCACGGCGCGCTACCTCGCCGACGACGAGGCCGCGATGACGTGCGTGGCGGGCTATGCGATCTCCAACGACGTCTCGGAGCGGGAGTTCCAGCTCGAACGCGGCGGCCAGTGGGACAAGGGCAAGTCCTGCGAGACGTTCAACCCCATGGGGCCCTGGCTGGTCACCGCCGACGAGATCGCCGACCCGCAGCGGCTGGGTCTGCGGTTGCGGGTCAACGGGGACACCCGGCAGGACGGCGACACCGCGAACATGATCTTCGGCGTGGCCGGGATCGTGCGCTACCTCAGCGGGTTCATGGTGCTGGAGCCCGGCGACGTGATCAACACCGGCACCCCGGCCGGTGTCGCGATGGGGATGCCCGAACCCAAGCCGTACCTGCGGGCGGGAGACGTCGTGGAGCTGGAGATCGACGGGCTCGGCAGCCAGCGCCAGAAGGTGGGGCAGGCCTGATGGGCGGGAGGATCACGAGCCTGCGGACCCACGACGTGCGCTTCCCGACCTCGCGGGACCTCGACGGCTCCGACGCCATGAACGCCGACCCCGACTACTCGGCCGCCTACGTGGTGATCGGCACCGACGCCGGGCTGGAGGGCCACGGGTTCGCCTTCACCATCGGCCGCGGCAACGACGTGCAGACCGCGGCGATCCGCGCGCTGGAGCCCTACGTCGCCGGGCTCGCGCTCGACGAGGCGCTGGCAGACCTCGGCGGGGTGTGGAAGCGGATGGTGCACGACTCCCAGCTGCGCTGGCTCGGCCCGGAGAAGGGCGTCATGCACATGGCGGTCTCGGCGGTGGTCAACGCGCTGTGGGACCTGCGGGCCAAGCGCGAGGGCAAGCCGGTGTGGAAGCTGCTCGCGGACCTGACTCCGGAGCAGATCGTCGAGCTGGTCGACTTCCGCTACCTCACCGACGCGCTGACGCCGGGTGAGGCGCTGGAGATCCTGCGCCGCACCGAGCCGGGCCGGGCGCACCGGGAGGCCGAGCTGCGCGCCAACGGCTACCCGGCCTACACGACATCGCCCGGCTGGCTCGGCTACGACGACGACAAGCTGCGCAGGCTGTGCGAGCAGGCGGTCGCCGACGGCTTCGGCCAGATCAAGCTGAAGGTGGGCGGCGATCTCGACGACGACGTCCGCAGGCTGCGCGTCGCCCGCGAGGCTGTCGGACCCGGCGTCCGGATCGCCGTCGACGCCAACCAGCGCTGGGACGTCGGTACCGCGATCGACTGGGTGCGCGCGCTGGCCGAGTTCGACCCGTGGTGGGTCGAGGAACCGACCAGCCCGGACGACGTCCTGGGCCACGCGACCATCGCGAGGGCGATCGCCCCGGTGCGGGTCGCCACCGGTGAGCACGTGCAGAACCGCGTGGTGTTCAAGCAGATGCTGCAGGCCGGATCGCTGTCCTACCTGCAACTGGACGCCGCCCGGGTGGCCGGGGTCAACGAGAACGTCGCGATCCTGCTGCTTGCGGCCAAGTTCGAGGTACCGGTGTGCCCGCACGCCGGCGGCGTCGGGCTGTGCGAGCTGGTGCAGCACCTGTCGATGTTCGACTACGTGGCGGTGTCGGGTTCGAAGGAGAACAGGGTGATCGAGTACGTCGACCACCTGCACGAGCACTTCGCCGACCCGGTCGTGGTCCGCGACGGCCACTACGTCGCGCCCACCGCGCCGGGTTTCGGGGCCGCCATGCTGCCGCGGACGCTGGCCGACCACGCCTACCCGGACGGACCGGTGTGGGCCACGAGCGAGAACGGGAGCGCGGTGTGAAGGACTTCGACGGACTCGGCGCGGTCGTGACCGGTGGCGGATCGGGGATCGGCCTTGCCGTTGCCCGGATGCTCGTGGAGCGCGGTGCGGCCGTGGCGTGCCTGGACCTTGACCCGTCGGAGGCTCCCGGTGCGGGCGTGCGCGCGGACGTCACCGACGAAGAGTCTGTGAACACCGCGGTCGCGGCCGCCGCGCGGCAGATTGGGCGGATCGACGTCCTGGTCAACAACGCCGGGATCGGGGCGCAGGGCACCGTCGAGACCAACTCCTACGACGAGTGGCGGGGGGTCTTCGACGTCAACGTGCTCGGACTGGTGCGCACCACCCGGGCCTGCCTGCCGTACCTGCGGCGGTCCCCGGCGGCCGCGATCGTCAACACCTGCTCCATCGCCGCGACCGCGGGACTGCCGCAGCGTGCGCTCTACAGCGCGAGCAAGGGCGCGGTGCAGTCGCTGACGCTGGCGATGGCCGCCGACCACGTCGCCGAGGGCATCCGGGTCAACTGCGTGAACCCGGGCACCGTGGATACCCCGTGGGTGCGCCGGTTGCTCGCCGCCGCCGCAGACCCCGAGGCGGAGCTTTCGGCGTTGGAGAAGCGGCAGCCGACCGGCAGGCTGGTGTCGGCGGAGGAGGTCGCCGCTGCGGTGGCCTACCTGGCGAGCCCGTCGGCCGGGGCGACCACGGGCACCGTCCTGGCCGTCGACGGCGGGATGCACGGGCTCAGGCTCCGCAGGTGAGCACGGGAGGGCAGATGCAGCGGATCGCCTTGCACACCAGGCTGAATCCCGGCAGGGAAGCCGACTACGAGCGGGTCCACGCCGTCATCCCGCCGGAGCTGGACGCGGCTCTGCGGGAGGCCGGGGTCCGCACCTGGCGGATCTGGCGCGACGGCCTGGACCTCTTCCACGTCGTGGAGGTCGAGGACTACCAGGCCATGCGCCGCGCGCTTCGCGACCACCCGGCCAACGTCGAGTGGCAGGCGCGGATGGCCGAGCTGCTTGCGGTGGAGGACGACTACTCCGGCGACGACACCGGCCTGTCGCTGGTCTGGGAGCTCCCGTCGTGAAGCAGGTGCGTCTCGGACGGTCGCGGGTGCGGGTGAGCGGGCTCGGCTTCGGCGGCGCGGTGATCGGCAACCTCTACCGCGAGGTCGCCGAGGAGACCGCGCTCGCGGCCGTCGACGCGGCGTGGGAGGCCGGTGTCCGCTACTTCGACACCGCGCCGCACTACGGGCTCGGCCTGGCCGAACGCAGGCTGGGCCGGGCGCTGGCGGACCGGCCCAGGGACTCCTGCGTGCTGTCGACCAAGGTCGGGCGGTTGCTCGTCCCGCGGCCGGACGACGGCGGGCTGCGCGACCACGCCGCGGGTTTCGACGTCCCGGCCGACCACGTCCGCCAGTGGGACTTCAGCGCCGACGGCGTGCGCCGCTCGCTGGAGGAGAGCCTGCGCAGGCTCGGCGTGGACCGGGTCGACGTGGTCCTGCTGCACGATCCCGACGACCACTGGGAACAGGCCGTAGGCGAGGCGTACCCGGCGCTGCACGAGTGGCGGGACCAGGGCGTGGTCGGTGCGATCGGCGCGGGCATGAACCAGTGGCGGATGCTGGAGCGCTTCGTCACCGAGACCGACATCGACGCCGTGATGCTCGCGGGGCGCTACACGCTGCTCGAGCAGTCCGCATCGGACACGATGCTGCCGGCATGCCTGCGGCGCGGTGTCTCGGTGCTCGCGGCCGGCGTCTTCAACGGCGGGCTGCTCGCCACCGACGCCCCGGAAGCGGACGCGATGTACGACTACCGGCCCGCGTCGCGGGAGCTGCGGGCGAAGGCCGAGCGCATGCGCGAGGTCTGCCGCGCACACGGCGTCAGCCTCCCGCAGGCCGCCATCGCGTTCGCGGCCGGCCACCCCGCGGTGGCGAGCGTCGTGCTGGGGGCCCGGTCGGCCGACGAGGTGGTGCGCAACGCCGAGCTCCACTCCCGGCCGGTGCCGCGGCAGCTGTGGGCCGACCTGGTGGCCGCCGGACTGCTGCGTCCGGACATCCCCGCGCCCGTCACCTGAACCGGCCGCACGGCTGCTCGTTGGCCTCGCGATGCTTTGCCTGACGATTCGCCTGGTCAGCTCGAGGACTGCGGCACACCCAGCGCACTGCGGAGCCACTCCTCGACCCCCGCCACGTGCACCGTTGCCCACGCGCGCGCGACGTCGGGCTGGCGCGACTCGATCGCGTCGCAGATCGCGGCGTGCTGCTCGCGGGTGCGGCTAACCGCGCCCTCCTGGGTGAGCCCCCGCCAGATGCGCGCCCGCGCGGTCGACCCCGAGAGTCCCTCGATCAGCGAGCACAGCACGGTGTTGCCGGAGCCCGCCGCGATCCGCCGGTGGAACTCCATGTCGTTGGCGACCAGCACCTCCACCGAGGGGTCGTCGCCCAGCTCGTCCAGCACGGCGCGCAGTCCCGCGATGTCCTCGTCGCTCATCGCGGTGGCCGCCATCGCGGTCGCGGCGGGTTCGAGGATGCGGCGGACCTCGAAGAACTCCAGCACGCTGTCGTCCTGGTGGAAGTCCACCATGAACGCCAGGGCGTCCAGCAGCAGGTTCGGCTCCAGGGTCGTGACGTAGGTGCCGTCGCCCTGGCGCACGTCGAGCACGTGGATCAGCGACAGCGCCTTCACCGCCTCCCGCAGCGAGTTGCGGGACAGGCCGAGCCGTTCGGCGAGGTCGGCCTCCTTGGGCAGCTTGTCCCCGGGGCCGAGCTCACCGGTGACGATCATGGATTTGATCTTCTCGATCGCCTCGTCCGTGACTGGCACCGCGCCACCCTCTCCGCCGTCCTGACCAGTGTTCGAGGATACCGGCCGCGTGGGACGGCGAAGCCCGTCACGGGTGGTGCACCAGCGCCTGCTCCAGTGGCTTGCGCGCCAGGTCGGGCACCTCGCAGTCGGCGGCGGGGTAGCCGACCGGGAACAGGATGTACGGGCGTTCGCTGCCGGGACGGCCGAGGATGTCGTTGAGGAAGCCCATCGGGTTGGGCGTGTGGGGCAGCGTGGCCAGGCCCATCGCGTGCAGGGAGCTGATGAACATCCCGCAGGCGATGCCGACGCTTTCGTTGACGTAGTAGTGCTTTCGCCTGCGGCCGGTCGGGTCGGTGGAGTACTTCTGCGCGAACACCACCACGATCCACGGCACGACGCCGAGGTACTCCTTGTCGGCACCGGTCTCCAGGCGCGCCAGCGCGCCGTGCCACTCCGGGAGGTCGTCGCGGCCGTAGAAGGCGCGTTCCTCGGCTTCGGCGGCGAGGCGGATGCGGTGCCTGGTCTCCGGGCCCCGCACCGCCACGAACGTCCACGGCTGCTGGTGCGCGCCGCTGGGCGCGGTGTTGGCGGTGCGCACCGCGAGATCGATCGCCTCGGCGGGAACCGGGTCGGAGCTGAAGAAGCGGACGCTGCGCCGCTGGGCGAGCAGGTCGTGCAGGGCCTGGCCGCGCCGCAGCCCTTCGTCCACCGGCACCCGCTCCGGCCGGTACTGCACGAAGGGTGCGAGTGCGGACGAGGCGACGGCGCGGCGGGCATGACGGTCTCCTTCCGGGAGCCCGGTCAGCATGCTGGCGCAGACGGTCGGCGCGCAATACCGCCGTCCGGCGCCGCCACCGGGCCGCGGTATTGCGCGCGAATGCTGAACGCGCTCGATCCGGAATCGGGGAAATGGATGCCCGAAATCGGCCGCGCGACCCTTTTTGCAAACGCGCGGATGTTGTCGGCCGAACCGCCCCGAATGGTCCGGATCCGGCCGTCTGGGCGGAGTGCCGCTTTTGGCTTGGCGTTGCCGGGAACGCCTTTTCCGGCGGTCCCGGCGCGCCGGAACGCGAAGCGGTTATCCGCCGCTGACCCCGCTGTCGAGCCGGTCGGCGTAGCGGACGAGCTCGGGCACCGTGTGCAGCGCCCTGAACTCGATCACCTCGGGCTTGACCATGTGGCGCAGCACGAAGGGATCGGTGGCCAGGATGGCGTCCAGCCTGCCCCGCTTCATGCCCGCGGCGATGATGACGGAGTCGGCCCCCGGCGCGCAGCGGCCCTCGATGAGGAAGTCGCCTGCCCGGTAATGCCGGTTTATCCATTCGAAGTGGTCGGGGAGTATGAGGTTGATGTCTTCTGCCGGCACGGTGTGATGCAGCAATACCACATACATTCTTCCAGGGTAGAACCGCGATCCCGGCCGGGCAGTCACCTCTCAGTAACGTTTCGGCGCGATTTTCGGGCATGTGGCCGGAAAAGTAAAAGAACTCAAAAAACGGCACAAAGGAAATGCATCGCCCGTCCGCCGTGGCCGGCCCGAACGGTCAGGGCAGCAGCCTGCTGAGCTGCACCCGCGACCTTATGCCGAGTGTGGCGAAGATGTTGCGCAGGTGGTGGTCGACGGTGCGCCGGCTGATGAACAGGCGGGCGGCGATCTCCCGGTTCGTGGCGCCCTCGGCGACGAGCCGGGCGATCTCGGCCTGCTTCGGGGTGAGCGCCTCCAGGCCCGTGCTCGCGGCGGCCCGCACCGGTGCGCCGACCGACCGCAACTGCGCGCTGGTGTGCTCGACCCAGTGCGGGACGCGGTACTGCTCGAAGATCCGCAACGCCTCGGCGAGGTGGTCCCTGGCGGCACGGGGCTTGCGCCTGCCGCGCAGCCACTGCGCGTAGAGCAGTTCGGTCTTGGCCAGCTCCAGCACCGTGCCGGCGTCCCGGTGCAGCCTGACGGCCTCCCTGAAGTGCCAGTCGGCGTCGGTGTCGTGTTCCGCCAGCAGGGCGTGGCAGCGGTGGGAGAGCGCGATGCGGGGCAGGCTGCCCGCGCTGTGCGCCCAGGCGTCGAACATCCGCAACGTCCGGTCGGCCGTCTCGCGGCGCCCGCAGCGGGCGGCGGCCTCGACGTAGTGCGGAGCAGCCATGGCGCGCATCGCGACGTTGCCGCGGCCGGAACCCGGCGCCATGGAGCTGAACCTGGCGAGGGCGTCGGTGTGCCTGCCGTGGGCGAGCTCGGCGCAGGCGATGGCCCACGAGCTCAGCGCACCGGTGCGCCCCAGGCCGCGCACGGCGATCTCCTCGGAGGTCGCATCGAGCCGCATCCGGGCGGTGTGCCGGTCGCCCTGCAGGGCCGCGACGAGCGTGAGGATGCTGAGATGGCTGATCGCGAAGTTGCGCTGACCGAGCGCGCGGGCGGTCCGCAGCCCCTCCAGCGCGCTGGCCTCCGCCGCGGCGTACCGGTCGAGCAGCAGCGCGGACAAGGACTGGTACACGCCCGCCCACGAAGCCAGCAGCGCGACCGGCTGCTCCCGTGACGAGGTCAGCGCCCTGGTCGCCATCCGCAGCGAGCCCTCCGCGTCGCCCAGCACGAACGCCGCCTGGCTCGCCCAGACGCTCGACGCGGTGTCGTCCACCGCCTCGGCCAGCCGCACCACACGCCGCAGGGAGGGAACCGCGGTCCCGTGCTCACCGCGGAAAGTCGCGGCCAGGCCGGCGAAGTGGTCGAGCATGAGCCGCACCTGCGGCCCGTCGGCGGGCGTGCGCAGTTCCTCGGCGCGCCGGGCATTGGCGTAGTAGGCGCGAAAGTCCCCGGCGGCGAAGTCGGCCTCACCGGCGAGCATGAGCGCGGTGAGCGCGAGCCGGCGATCGGTCCCGGCGAGTTCATCCGCCGCGCCGGTGAGGTTCCGGTCGGCGATGGCGGGCACCCCTTCGGCCAGCTCGATCGCGCCCCGCAGCAGCTGGGTCATCCCGCGCAGCCTGCGGGAGCGGATCAGCGGCGTGGCCCGCCGCAGCAGAGCGCGCGAGTGCCCCCGCCTTCCGGCCAGCCACGAGTCGCGTCCCGCCATGACCAGACGCAGGGCCCTGGTCTCGGCGTCGCCGGACAGCCGCGCGGCGCGCTCGTAGGTCCGTGCCGACACCGAGAAGTCGCCGGCCTGCCCTGCTTCCTCGGCGGCGTCGCCGAGTTCGTCGGCGAGGCCATCCGGCGTCCTCGGCGTCAAGGTGGCGCGGTGCCACAGCCACCGGGCGCGGTGCTGTCGTGCGTCGAGCACCTCGCTCAGCAGCCGGTGGGCCTCCCGGCGCAGCGACGGTGGTGCTTCGGCGCTGAGGGAGCTGCGGGTCAGTTCGTCAGGAGCGCGCACCCGGTCGCCGTCCACGACGAGCAAGCCCGACGCCTCGGCCTCGTCGAGCGCGCTCGGCGCCACGCGAGCGGCGGCGCGCATGAGCGTGCTCAGGTCGAGGTCCTCGTCGACCGCCGGGAGCAGGGCCAGCAGGCGCGCTTGCGCGGGCAGCCCTCGCAGGGACCTGTCCACCGCGGACCTGATCCGGCTGCCCGCCGGTGGTGCCGTCGGGCAGGGTTCGCTGCCGCCGAGCTGTTCGGGTGTCAGGTCGCCGGCGAGCTCGATGAGGGCGAGCGGGTTCCCGGACGCGAGCACCACGAGCTCGTCGGCCAGACCCTCCGGCAGCCCGTACGGGACGTGGTCGTCGAGCAGGCGCAGGCTGTCGGCCGGGCCGAGGGGTTCGAGCCGCAGCAGCGGCAGATCGGCCAGCTCGTCCGGGACGGTGACGGCTCCGGGGCCGAGTCCGGTGGTGAACAGCAGCACCAGGGGTGCGGTCTCGGCCCGGCGGGCGGCGAACGCCAGTGCCTCCAACGAGGCTCGGTCGAGGTGGTGCGCGTCGTCCACCCAGCACAGAACCGGCGAGTCACCGGAGAGTTCGACCAGTGCGCGGTGGGCGCGGTCCGGCCCGAGCTCGCAGTCCGGGAAAAGCCGCCGCAATCCGGCGAGCGGTGCTGCCGACTCCGGCTCGACGGCCCGGACGCCGCACTCGTGGAAGCCGGCGGCGTCCTGCCGGCCCGTGTCCAGCAACGCGGTCTTGCCCAGGCCGGTGCCCGCGGCCAGCACCAGTGCGCCGCCGCTGCCCGCACGCGCCCGTTCGAACAACTCACCCAGCGTCCGCAGTTCGCGGTCCCTGCCGCGCAACGCGAGCCGGCGGGAGGCACCGGCGATCCCGGCGTTGTCCTGCGGCATCGCAACAGTCTGTCGTGGTGGCCGGCACCGGACAAGCGACCGCCGGAACCGGCGATTTCGCCGATGTGGAGCAGTGCCGGACTGATCGAGACTCCCGGGTGTCCCACATTCCGAGCAAGGAGGCTCAATGCGCAGGACACTCGGCGGGGTGCTGGCGGCGCTCGCGCTGGCCACCGCGGGCCCGGTGGCGTCGGCGGACGACCGGGCGAGCACACCGGTCGTGTTCGTGCACGGCTACAGCGGCGCGGCGTGGAACTGGAACACCGCGCGGGACGTGTTCCGCCAGGCCGGCTACGGCGACGCGGAACTGTTCTCGTTCGAGTACGACTCCAACCAGTCCAACGAGCGCAGCGCGGCCGAGCTCGCCGCGTTCGTCGACCGGGTGCTCGCCGAGACCGGCGCACACGAGGTCGACATCGTCAACCACTCGATGGGCGCGCTGGTCAGCCGCTGGTACATCAAGGAGCTGGGCGGGGTGGACGAGGTCGGCCACTGGACGTCGCTGGCCGGCGCCAACCACGGCACCCACACGGCGAACCTGTGCCAGGCGTTCCCGTCGTGCCGGGAGATGCTGCCGGGCTCGGCCTTCGTCGAGCGGCTCAACTCCGGCGACGAGACGCCCGGCGACGTCGAGTACACGACGTGGTTCTCGCCCGCCGACGGTGTCATCGTGCCCTACACCAGCACCGCGGTGGAGGGCGCGCGGAACAACGAGGTGCCGGGGGTGAGCCACCTGGCCTTCCTGTCCAACGCCGCCATCCTGCGGCAGGTGGCGACGGGCCTGGCCGGTTGAGGCCGGTGCCGGGGCGCCGGGTCCCGGCCGCCCTGGCACCGCGGGCGTGTTTCCGCGCGGCTGCCCGCCGCCACGGCTGCTCTGGCGCCGCGGCGGCGTAGCGGCACGCCCCTGCTCGGCGGCTCGACCCGCTGGGCTGGGGCAGCCCGTGACCCTCCTGCACGGCTGCCGGACACCAGGAACGACTCAGGAACCACAGGAACCCCCAGCGCCACGGCTGCTCTTGCCGCCCTTGCCCGTTGGCCACCGGCACCAGCGACCGACGGCTCCCGGCGGTCCGGCGCCGCGGCCGCCGAACCGCCTCCGGCCGGCTCCGACGTCTCACATTGCGGGAGCGCACACGTCACTCGGTCGGCGTATACGGCGCTCAGTAAACACCCGTTACTCTCGCGACTATGACGGACATCACACCTGACGATTCTCCGCCGATGCTGTCGGGTGCAAGGCCGCTGGTCGGCCATGCCGGGGAGTTCATCAGGAATCCGGTCGCGATGGCCGAACGCAGTTACGCCGAATGCGGTGAGGCATTCTCGATCCGCATTCCGGGGCGGACCGCCCACATGTTCATCGGGTCAGAGCACAACCGTTTCTTCTTCTCCGAGACCGACCGCGGGCTGTCGATCAGGACCGCCTATCCGTTCTTCGTCCGGATGTTCGACCCCGCGTTCTACTTCTTCGCCGGAAACGACGAATACCGGCGGCAGCGCGCCCTGGTTCTGCCCCGTTTCCAGGGCAGGCAGCTGGAGAACTACGTGGCCACCATGGTGGACGAGGTGTACGACCTCGACCGCGCTCTCGGGAATTCCGGCGAGTTCGACCTGGTGGGCACGATGGGGCCGTTGGTGATGCGGATCGCGGCGCGCGCCTTTCTCGGCCGGGAGTTCTCCGCGCGGCTGGAGAACGGGTTCTTCGAGAAGTTCCGCCGGTTCTCCGCCGGGATGGATCCGGTCATGCCCGGCTGGCTCCCGCTGCCGCACCTGGTCCGCAGCCGGTCCGCCAAGCGCGAGCTGCACCGCCTGATGGGCGAGCTGATCCGGCAGCGGCGCCGGAGTCCCGTGGAGCCGGGCGATTTCCTGCAGACGCTCATCGAGGCCCGCTACGACGACGGCGAGGTCGTGCCGGACCGGGTGCTGATCAACCTGATCCTGTTGTTCAGCTGGGCGGGCCACGAGACGACCACCGGGCACATCAGCTGGGCGGTGATCGACCTGCTGCGGAATCCCGAAGCGCTGCGCAAGGTGGAGGAGGAGACGCACCGCGTGCTCGGTTCGCGCTCCTTCGGCGAACTGACTCTCTCCGACGTCGGGAAGCTCAAGTACCTCGGCCACGCGCTGCACGAGACCGAGCGCCTGCATCCGGTGGCATTCACGATGGCCAGAACCGCTGCCGAGACCTTCGAATACGCCGGGTACACGATTCCCGAGGGCGCGATGCTGATGATCTCGCCCGCGGTGACCCACCGGCTGGCCGGGCTCTATTCCGAGCCCGACCGATTCCGCCCGGAACGTTTCGAGGAGAATCCCAAGGACACCAGGTACCTGGTCGGTTTCGGTGGCGGGGTGCACCGCTGCCTCGGCGTGCATTTCGCCTACCTGGAGATGAGCATCGCGCTCGTTCACCTCTTCCGGAAATTCGAGTTCGAGCTGCTGGACCCGAATCCGCAACCCGTTCCCGGAGCCCACACGAAATGGCCGCAAGGTCCGTGCCGCGTCCGCTACGTGCGGCGGGCGGGGACCGGCTGCACAGCTTGATCGGCCCGCCCTACTCGCGGTAGGAACGCCGCCAAGGGCTGTATCGTCGCCCTTGGGATCGTCCGCGTGCGCGGACGTTGCCGGCACGGTGAAAGGGAACGGGTCAATTGGTGACGACGAACGGGCACCGGCCCTCGGACCAGCCGGGGCCGGATGCCGCCGCGGCCGGGGGGCGGGACATCCAGACGCAGAAGATGAACCGGGTGGTGATCCGGTTCGCCGGGGACTCCGGTGACGGCATGCAGCTCACCGGGGACCGCTTCACCTCGGAAGCCGCGGCCTACGGCAACGACCTGGCGACGCTGCCGAACTACCCGGCGGAGATCCGCGCTCCCGCCGGCACGCTGCCGGGCGTGTCGAGCTTCCAGCTGCACTTCGCCGACTACGACATCCTCACGCCGGGCGACCGCCCGGACGTGCTGGTCGCGATGAACCCGGCGGCGCTGAAGGCCAACATCGGCGACCTCCCGCACGGCGGGATCCTGATCGTCAACACCGACGAGTTCAACAAGCGCAACCTGACCAAGGTCGGCTACGAGACCGACCCGCTGGAGACCGAGGCGCTCTCGGCCTACACCGTGCACAAGGTGCCGATGGCCGAGCTGACCCGGGGCGCGGTCGAGCCGACCGGGCTCTCGCGCAAGGACGCCGAACGGGCGAAGAACATGTTCGCCCTGGGACTGCTGTCGTGGATGTACCACCGGCCGACCGAGGGCACCGAGCGCTACCTGCGGGAGAAGTTCGCCAAGAAGCCCCAGATCGCCGAGGCCAACGTGCTGGCCTTCCGCGCGGGCTGGAACTACGGCGAGACGACCGAGGCCTTCGCGGTGACCTACGAGGTCGCGCCCGCGACCCTGCCCAAGGGCACCTACCGCCAGATCACCGGCAACACCGCGCTGGCCTACGGCCTGGTGGCCGCCGGGCAGCGCAGCGAGCTGCCGGTGTTCCTGGGCAGCTACCCGATCACACCGGCCTCAGACGTGCTGCACGAGATGGCCAAGCACAAGAACTTCGGCGTGACCACGTTCCAGGCCGAGGACGAGATCGCAGGCGTCGGCGCCGCGCTGGGCGCCTCGTTCGGCGGCGCGCTGGGCGTGACCACGACCTCCGGCCCGGGCCTGGCGCTGAAGTCGGAGACGATCGGGCTGGCGGTGACGATGGAGCTGCCGCTGCTGATCTGCGACATCCAGCGCGGTGGTCCCTCGACCGGCCTGCCGACCAAGACCGAGCAGGCGGACCTGCTGCAGGCGCTCTACGGCCGCAACGGCGAGTCGCCGGTGCCGGTCATCGCGCCCCGCTCGCCCGCGGACTGCTTCGACGCCGCACTGGAGGCGGCCCGCATCGCGCTGACCTACCGGACCCCGGTGCTGCTGCTGTCCGACGGCGCCATCGCCAACGGCTCTGAGCCGTGGCTGGTGCCCGACGTGGCAGAGCTGCCGGACCTGTCCGTGCGCTTCGCGACCGGCCCGAACTCGCCGGACGGCCAGGAGTTCTGGCCCTACGTCCGCGACCCCGAGACGCTGGCGCGGGACTGGGCCGTGCCCGGCACGCCGGGCGCCGAGCACCGCATCGGCGGCCTGGAGAAGGCAGACGGCCCGGGCAACATCTCCTACGACCCGGACAACCACGACAAGATGGTCCGGCTGCGCCAGGCCAAGGTCGACGGCGTGCGGGTGCCCGACATCGAGGTCGACGACCCCTCCGGCGAGGCCCGCGTGCTCGCGCTGGGCTGGGGCTCGTCCTACGGCCCGATCGGGGCCGCGTGCCGCCGGGTGCGCGCCGAGGGCATGCCGATCGCACAGGCGCACCTGCGACACCTCAACCCGATGCCGGGTAACCTCGGGGAGGTGCTGCGCCGGTACGACCGGGTCATCGTGCCGGAGATGAACCTCGGGCAGCTCGCCATGCTGCTCCGCTCCCGCTACCTGGTGGACGTCATCAGCCACACCAAGGTCGCGGGGCTTCCGTTCCGAGCCGAGGAGCTGCAGAACGTGCTCACCGACGTCGTTCAGGGGGTGTCCGCGTGACCACGACGGACCTGGGCTTTCCCGCCCTCGGGGGCCTGGCGGGGGTGCCGGTCTCCGACGAGAAGCAGTCGGCCAAGGACTACAAGTCGGACCAGGAGGTCCGGTGGTGCCCCGGTTGCGGCGACTACATCGTCCTCAACGCGGTGCAGAGCTTCATGCCGACGCTGGGCCTCAAGCGCGAGAACATCGTGTTCGTCTCGGGCATCGGCTGCTCCAGCCGGTTCCCGTACTACATGAACACCTACGGGATGCACTCCATCCACGGCCGGGCGCCCGCGATCGCCACCGGGCTCGCGACCGCGCGGCCGGACCTGTCGGTGTGGGTGGTCACCGGTGACGGCGACGCGCTCTCCATCGGAGGCAACCACCTGATCCACGCGCTGAGGCGCAACGTCAACCTCAAGATCCTGCTGTTCAACAACCGGATCTACGGGCTGACCAAGGGCCAGTACTCGCCCACCAGCGAGGTCGGCAAGGTCACCAAGTCGACCCCGGCGGGCTCGCTGGACCACCCGTTCAACCCGGTCTCGCTGGCGCTGGGCGCGGAGGCGAGCTTCGTGGCCCGCACGGTCGACTCCGACCGCGCGCACGTGACCGAGACGCTGCGCGCGGCGGCCGAGCACCGGGGCAGCGCGCTGGTGGAGATCTACCAGAACTGCCCGATCTTCAACGACGGCGCGTTCGACGTCCTCAAGGACAACGAGGAGAAGCAGCGCCGGATCATCCCGCTCGAGCACGGTGAGCCGATCGTCTTCGGACCGCAGGACGAGCGGCTGGCGGTGGTCCGCGACGGCGGCGGTGACTTCCGGGTCACCAAGCTGTCCGAAGTGGACGAGTCCGATGTGGTGGTGCACGACGCCGAGCGGGAGGACCCGTCGCAGGCGTTCGCGCTGTCGCGCCTGGGCGCTCAGGACCTCGACCCGACGGTCACCGGCGTCTTCCGCTCGGTCCAGCGCGCGACCTACGACGACCTGGCGCGGGCGCAGGTCGCCGAGGCCGCGCACAACCACCCGCCCAACCTCCAGGGGCTGCTCACCGGCCGGGACACCTGGACGATCTGAGTCGCTGACCTCGCGGGCCCCGGGATGCGTTCCCGGGGCCCGCGAGGTGGTTCCAGAGGTGGTTTTACGTGGCGGTTCCGGTGGCGGAACCTCAGTCGTCCTCTGGCTCCGGGATCATTTTCTGCCGTGTCACCCATCGAGCCGCTGGCTTTCCGGGCTTGGTACTCCAGCCGTAGATGGCGATCTGGCTGATCAGGTGAGCGGACACGCGACAGTCGTCACGTCGCGTGCTTGTTGTGTGCCGGTTGGCGGCTTGGCCCTAGGGCCGGTGGCTGCGTTGGCTTGACCTCAACCTTGGTTCATGTCTGAGGCTGCTTGTGCGGCGTTGGCCGCGACCAGGGAAGCGTCCCGGAACCGATCACTCTGATCAAGGAGGTCTGGCCATGACCGAAACGGTGACCCAGTGGATCAGGCATCACGCCCATCGCCTCCCCGTATTCGATCCCGAAGCCCCGATTACCGATCTCCTGCCACTGGCCGACATCGTGCGCGATGCCAAGGTCGTAGCCCTCGGTGCCTCGACCCGTCAGGCCCACGAACTGTCCGCCCTCTCGCACAGGATCGTCCGGTTGCTGGTCGAGGAACTGGGATTCCGTTCACTTGCCCTGGAAGGGGACGACCCGTCAAGAGTCGGACTCGATGAGTACATCAGAACTGGGACGGGGGACCCGCGGGTGTTGTTGGCTGAGGCCCGGTCCTTCTGGCAGACCGAGGAGATCCTCGACGTCATCCGCTGGATGCGCTCCTTCAACCATCGGCACCCCGATGACCCGGTTCGGTTCGCCGGGGCCGTCCACTCTCCTCAGGGCTCGGCTTCCCTGCTCGATGGCCTCGCCGGCATCGAACTGAGTCTGGCCGAGAGCACGATCCGGTGGCATGAACAAACTGCGGACAAGATCGTCTACTGGGGTGGCCTTGCGCACACCGCCAACGGCAATCCGCGGACCGTCTCTCCCTCGTCGCCGCCGATGACGCACCGGAACGCGGGCAGTTACCTCCGCGAGCATTTCGGGGCCGGTTATGCATCCATCGGCCTGACCTTCCACCACGGCATGGCTCCCTACCCTGTTCCGCCCCCGCCAGTGGAGTTCGCTGACGCGGTCTTGGGAGGCACTGGACTGGACGCCTACCTTCTGGACCTGCACGCCGATGGCCCACCCTCTGTGCGGACCTGGCTCGACACGCCGACCAAGACGCGCCTGATCGGCCCTCACCACGATCCCGATGACAACGCCGCTCACCACCTTTCCGGTGGATCGCTCGCAGAGTGGTTCGATGCCATCCTCCACACACAAGAGGTCACCTCGGTCCGTTTCCTCTCTTCCGCAAAGAGTTGACACGCCCACCGGCCGACCCCCGACGAACTGATCCCGCTGACCTGCAACGAGATTCAGCACCTGTTCACCAGCCTGGCCATCCAGCCTGTCCACGACGCAGCCCACCGGCTTCGCTGGTCCCACTGGCGACGCCGTCATCGAGCCCTTGCCCGCATCGGCCACTGCCGACGACAAACAGCCCAAAACAGATGAAGATCATCATCTACGGCGGCAGTATCAGGGCAGCTCGTCCACGGAACGGGAACGGCACTACTGGCGCGTCTTGGTAGCCCGGCGGACGGGGTAGCCCAGAGCCTCGTAGACCCGAAGCCGCATCCCTGAATCGGCTGCGCGCACGCCTTCTCGTGCCGATGCGGTAGCGGGGTTACCCCGTCGACCCGATCCGCCCGTCCCCTTCGCATGCCTACGGTTCCGGCGTGACCCGGAGCCGAGGGGGGACGGCGTAGCCATGGCCTGGACCTTGCAGGAGCAGATCGCGGCCCCATCGGGGCGCGCTCTGCCATACGTGCTGATGTACCACTCGGTCGCCGAGTACGCACAGGACCCCTACCGGGTGACGGTGGACCCCGCCCGGTTCGAGCGGCAGCTGCGGTGGCTGGAGCGCCGCGGGCTGCGGGGCGTGTCGATGGGCGAGCTGATGGCGGCCGGCGACCCGCGCGGTCTGGTCGGCCTGACCTTCGACGACGGCTACCAGGACTTCATGCACCACGTCGTGCCCGCCCTGCGGCGGCACGGCTTCACCGCGACCGTGTTCGTCATCGCCGGCAGGCTCGGCGGCAGCAACGTCTGGGACCCGGACGGGCCCCGCAAGCCGTTGATGACCTCCGAGCAGGTCGAGCAGGCCGTCCTGGCCGGGATGGAGATCGGCTCGCACGGCATGCTGCACCGCCGTCTGTCCGAACTGGACGACGACGAGCTGGTGGAGGAGGTGGCGGGCAGCCGCGAGGTGCTGCGCGCCCTGTCCGGCCAGGACGTCGGCGGTTTCTGCTACCCCTACGGGGACCTGAGCCGGCGGGTGCGCGACGCGGTGCGCGACTGCGGCTACGACTACGGGTGCGCGATCTGGTCTTCGCCGCTGACCGGCAGGCACGCGCTCCCGCGCACCTACGTCGGCGACAGCGACGGCCACCTCAGGCTGCTGGCCAAGCGGGTCCGCCACGAGATGGGGGTAACCGAACTCCTGTCATTTCGGTAGTCGCGCTAACCCCGTTGGAGGAGGGCCGCGGCAGCCGCGGGTGCGACGGTTCTCGTAGCCGGATTCAGGTGAACGCGCGCAACGAACTGGGAGGGATCGTGACCGCAAGCCCACTCGCCCTGGCCGTCAACGGCAGGGAGCACCAGCTCTTCGAACGGCTGGTCCCGTTCATCGAGCGCAACGGCCACGTCGGCGAACCCGTCGCGGTAGTCGGTCTGGGTTACGTCGGACTGCCCACGGCCTACTCGCTCGCGGCGTGCGGGGCGCGGGTCACCGGTCTGGACACCAGTGCGCGGCGGCTGAGCGAGATCCGGGCCGGCGAGGTCGACCTGCCGGAAGCCCAACGGCGCGGACTGGCCGAGGTGCTGGAGTCGGGTTCGCTGCGGGTCTCGGACAACACGGCGGTGCTCACCGAGGCCGACACGGTCATCGTGTGCGTGCCCACGCCCGTCGACGAGGACCGCACACCCGACCTCGCGGCGCTGCGGGCGGCGTGCGAGAGCGTCGTCTCCCACGTGCGCAAGGGTCAGACGATCATCCTGACCTCCACCACGTTCGTCGGCACCACGCGGATGCTGCTGGTGGAACCGCTGCGCGAACGGGGGCTGCGGGTGGGCACCGACGTGCACGTGGCCTTCAGCCCGGAGCGCATCGACCCGGGCAACCTCGACCACACCCAGCGGGAGACCCCGCGCATCGTCGGCGGCGTCACCAGGACCTGCGCGGAGCGGGCGGCGCGCGTCATCGGGCGGACCACCGACTCGGTGTACCTGGTCGGATCGCCCGAGTCGGCGGAGCTGACCAAGCTCTACGAGAACATCTTCCGAGCGGTGAACCTGGCGCTGGCCAACGAGATCGCCGACGTCTGCCGCGACCTGGACCTCGATCCCGTCGAGGTCACCATCGCCGCCGGGACCAAGCCCTACGGGTTCCTCGGCAGCTTCCCCGGTCCCGGCGTGGGCGGGCACTGCATCCCGTGCGATCCGCACTACCTGCTGTGGCAGCTGCGCGAGCACGGCGTGCGGGTGCCGCTGATCGAGCAGGCGATGCGCTCGATCGAGCACCGGCCGGACCAGGTCGTGCGCCGGGTCCTGGAGGAGCTGGTCGACGCGGCCGTGCCGCCCCGCGGCGCGCGGGTGCTGATCGCCGGTGTCAGCTACAAGGCCGGTGTGCGAGACCTTCGCGAGTCGCCCGCGTTGCCGATCATCTCCGGCCTGCGCCGTGCGGGGGTCCACGTCTCCTACTACGACCCGCTGATCCCCGAAGTGGTGCTGGAGGACGGGACGAGGTTGCAGAGCGCCCCGGCGGGCCAGGACTGCGACCTGGTCCTCATGCACACCGTCCACCCCGGACTCGACTACGGGTGGGCCACGCGTTGCCCGCTGGTGCTGGACGCGACCTACCAGTTCGACGCCGCCGCCCACCGCCGGGTCGTGTGAGGGGGAATCGACCAGATGGGCAGGCACCACGGCCGTCTCAGCGGCCTCGACACCTCGACCCCCGCGGTGGTCTTCAAGCTCGACCCCAACGTCATGCACCACGGTGGGCTCGGACTGATCCGCAGCCTCGGGCGCGCAGGCGTGCCGATGTACGCGGTGCAGGAGCACCGGTACGCGCCGGCCGCGCATTCGCGCTACGTGCGGGGCCACTGGGTGTGGCGGCCCGACGGCCAGGACGTCGATGGGGTGCTGCGGGGGCTGCGCGGCATCGCCGAGCGGATCGGGCGCACCGCGGTGCTGTTCCCGACCGACGACGCCGGTGCGATCTTCCTCGCCGAGCACGGGAACTCGCTGCGGGAGTGGTTCAGCTTCCCGCAGCCGCCGCACGACCTGCCGCGCCTGCTCGCGGGCAAGTACACGATGTACCGGCTGTGCCAGGCGCTCGGCGTGCCGTGCGCGCAGGCGACCATGGTGGGAAGTCCCGGCGAGGCGGGGGAGTTCGCCGACCGCTTCGGGTTCCCGGTGGTGGTCAAGCTCCCGACGCCGTGGCGAAACGGGGCCGGGCGGCGCAGCACGACCATCGTGCACGACCGGGCCGAGCTCGCCGAGCTGTGCAGGCTGCCCGGCGACCAGCGGCTGATGCTGCAGGAGTACCTGCCGGGCGGCACCGGGCACGACTGGTTCTTCCACGGCTACTGCGACGCCGAAGCGCGGTGCACCGCATCGTTCGTGGGCACCAAGGAGCGGTCCTACCCGGCCCACGCCGGGCTGACCAGCCTCGGCCGCTGGGCCGAGAACGACGAGCTGCACCGGCACGCGACCGATCTGCTGCACCGGCTGGACTTCCGCGGCATCGTGGACCTGGATTTCCGCTGGGACGAAAGGGACGGCCAGTACAAGCTGCTGGACTTCAACCCCCGTCTCGGCGCCCAGTTCCGGTTGTTCGAGGACAGCGCGGGCGTGGACGTCGCGCTGGCGGCCTACCTGGACCTGACCGGGCAGGCCGCGCCCGCGGGAACGGCGGTTCCCGGCAGGCGCTTCCTGGTCGAGAACTACGACCCGATAGCCGCGCTGCGCTACTGGCGCGACGGGCGGCTCGGGCTGCGCTCGTGGGCCGACTCGGTCCGCGCGGTGGACGAGACCGCGTGGTACGCGCGCGACGACCTCACACCGTTCGCGTTGATGTGCCTGTGGATGGGCGCACGCGCGGCGACTCGCCCTTTGCGGCGGCTGCAATTTCGCCCGGGAAAGGAGAAGAAGGTATGAACGACAACGACCTCGTCGACGTCGCCATCGTCGGCGCCGGGCCGTATGGGCTGTCGCTGGCCGCGCACCTGCGCGCCAACGGGGTGTCCTACCGGCAGTTCGGCGTCCCGATGGGGCTGTGGCGCACGGCGATGCCACGCGGCATGTACCTGAAGTCGCAGGGGTTCGCCTCCAACCTGTCCGATCCGGACGGGACGCACTCGCTGCGCAACTTCTGCCGCGACACCGGCCGGACCTACGCCGACTACGGGGTTCCGGTGTCGCTGGACACCTTCGTCTCCTACGGCGAGTGGTTCCGGCTCGACAGGGGGCTGGAGATCGACGAGCGGCTGGTCACCGACGTGCGCAGGCGTGACGAGCACTTCGACCTGACCCTGGCCGACGGTGAGCAGGTCCGCGCCCGCAACGTGGTGGTGGCAGCCGGTGTCGAGCACTTCGCCCGCCTGCCCGAGGTGCTGGACGACCTGCCGACCGAGCTGTGCACGCACAGCTCCGAGCACACCGACCTCAGCGTGTTCCAGGACCGGGAGGTGATCGTCGTCGGGGCCGGGCAGTCGGCTCTGGAGACGGCGGCGCTGCTGCACGAGCACGGGGCGCGCACGCAGATGCTCGTGCGTGCCGGCCAACTGGTGTGGAACGGGCGGCCGCTGCTGCCCGACCGCCCGTTGCTGCAGCGCATGCGGGAACCCGAAGCCGGTCTCGGCTCGGGGCTCTCCACCTGGTTCTACTCCGAGCACCCGCGGGTGTTCCGGCGGCTGCCGAAGCAGACCAGGGTCTACCGGGCGCGCACCGCGCTGGGGCCCGCGGGTGCCTGGTGGCTGCGTGAACGCGTCGAGGGCAAGTTCCCGGTCCGGCTGTCCCACGGCATCGACTGGGCGGTCCAGGACGGGCACCGCGTCCGGCTCGGGGTGCGGGCCAACGGGCACGGCCGGCGGGAGTTCGAGGCCGACCACGTCATCGGTGCGACCGGCTACCCGCCCAGCCTGGCGCGGCTGTCGTTCCTGGGACCGCAACTGCGTTCGCGGCTGAGCACGCTCGCCGGCACACCGCGCGTGGGCCGCGACTTCCAGTCGTCGGTCCCCGGCCTGTTCTTCGTCGGTGCCGTCGTGGCCCCGGAGCACGGACCGGTCATGCGCTTCGTCTACGGGGCCGACTACGCGGTGCGGCAGGTCAGCGGGCGGCTTTCGGCGCTGCGCTCCCGCCGCATGGCGGTGGGAGGCGTCGGTAGATGAGCGCGCCCGGCCTGCGATCCGAGCACGGCGGCTTCACCGCCGCGCTGCCCTCGCTCACCCGCGAGCACCCGTGCGACGCGCGGTTCACGCGGGTGGTGAAGGGGTCGGCGCTGCCGGTCACCGATCTGGTGGCGGTGGTGGCGACCGCGGTGCTCGCGCAGGTCGCGGCGCCGGCCGGGGCCGCCTACGGGTTGGCGGTCCTGGCCGTGCTCGCCGGTCAGGGCCAGCACCGGCCGCGGATCTGCCTGCGGGTGTCCGACCAGGCCCCCCGCATCGCGGTGGCGGCTTTGCTGCCGATGGCGGTGCTGCTGCCGTGGACCGCTCCGGGAGCGGCCGTGCTGCTCGCACTGCTCACCACGAGCGCGCTGGTCGCCGCCCGCGGCGCCGTGTACGGGCTGCTGCGCGCGGCCCACCGGCGCGGCAGGCTGGTCGAACCGGCGCTGGTCGTCGGGAACGGGGAAGAGGCCGCCCGGATCGCCGCGCTCCTGGCCGGGCACCCGGAGTACGGGTTGCGCCCGGCGGGCCGGGTCGCGGTGGACGGTTTCCGGGCGGTGAGGGGGCTACCCGTTCTCGGCGGCATCACCGACCTGGCCGCGGTGATCGCGCGGTACCGCATCGCGCGAGTGCTGGTCTGCGCACCGGAAGGAGACGACGGGGCACTGGTGAACGCGGTGCGCGCGTGCCGGTCGGCGGGCGTGGACTTCTGCCTGGTGCCCAGGCCCGGCGAGCTGGGGCTGGCGGTGCCGCGGGCGTGCCTCGACGAGATCTGGGGCGTCGTGCTGGTGCCGCTGCGCAGGCCGAACCTGTTGTCGGTGGTGGCCAAACGCGCCTTCGACCTGGTCGTGGGCACGGTGCTGCTGGTGCTGCTCGCGCCGGTGCTGCTGGTGCTGGCCGGGATCGTGCGCGGCTGCGGCAAGGCCACGACGTTCTTCTGCCAGTGGCGGGTCAGCAGGACAGGGCGGCTGGTCCGGGTGGTCAAGCTGCGGACGCTGGTCGACACCGGGGAGAAGTGGGCGGTCGCCGCCGACCAGTGCACCGCGCTCGGGCGGTGGCTGCGCGCGACGCATCTCGACGAGCTGCCGCAGCTGGTCAACGTGCTGCGCGGGGAGATGTCGCTGGTGGGCCCCAGGCCCGAGCGGCCCTGCTACGCCAAGCGCTTCGCCGGGGAGATCCCGCACTACGCCGACCGGCACCGGATGCCAGGCGGCATGACGGGATGGGCGCAGGTCCACGGCCTGCACGGGGACACCTCGATCCCGGACCGCGCGCGTTTCGACAACCAGTACATCGAGTACTGGTCGCTGTGGACGGACCTGGTGGTCGTGGCCCGCACGGTCGCGATCGTCGCAAGAGCCATGGGAGGACGACGGTGAAGGTTCTGCACGTGATCACGGGACTCGGGGTCGGCGGAGCCGAGCTCCAGCTCCGGTCGGTACTCCAGCACACCAGGCACGACTCCGACGTGGTCGCGCTGTACAACCCGGGAGACGTCGCCGACATGATCCGCTCCGACGGGGTGCGGGTCCGCGACCTCGGCATGACCAGCAACACCCAGCTCGGCGCGGTCCTCAGGCTGCGCGAGCTGATCCGCGACGAGCGCTACGACGTGGTGCACACCCACCTCTACCGGGCTTGCGTGTACGGGCGCCTGGCGGCCCGGATGGCCGGCACGAAGGTGGTGGTGACCACCGAGCACTCCATCGGCGAGACCCACCTCGAACGGCGCCGCATGACGATGGGCGTGCGGGCGCTGTACCTGGGCACCGACCTGTGCTCGGACGCGACGATCGCGGTGTCGGACACCGTCGCGACCCGGTTGGTGAACTGGGGCGTGCGGCCGCGCAAGATCACCGTGATCCCCAACGGCGTGGACTTCGGCCGGGTGCGCTTCGACCCGGAGGCCAGAGCGCGGGTGCGTGCCGAGCAGGGCATCGAGCCGGACGCCTTCGTGGTCGGGGTGCTGGGCAGGCTCGACCCGAACAAGCGGTTCAACCTCGTCATCGACGCGATGGCACCGCTGGTGGACCAGCACACCAAGCTGCTGATCGTCGGTGACGGCGCCGACCGCGAGCGGCTGGAGAACCTGGTGCGGGCGCACGGTATCGAGGATCACGTCATCTTCGCGGGTGAGCGGCACGACGTCGCGGCGATGCTGTCGTCGCTGGACCTGTTCGTGGCTTCCTCCGCGCAGGAGACCTTCGGGCTGTCGGTGCTCGAGGCGCTGGCCAACGGCATGCCCGCGCTCTACACCACCTGCCCGGCCATGGACGGCATCGACACCGACCGCGCCCGCCAGGTGCCCGGGGACCCCGAGCGCATGCGCGCCGAGATCGCGCGCGAGATCGGCGAACGCAGGGCTCGCGCCGACGTCCCCGAGATCCGCCGCCGGTACGGCATCGAGGCCGTGACCGGTCGCATCGACGACCTGTACGCACGACTGCGGGAGGCCCAGCGATGAAGGCACTGGTCACCGGCGCGGCCGGGTTCATCGGTTCGCACCTGACCGAGCAACTGCTCGCCGAGGGGCACAGCGTCGTCGGGCTCGACGACCTGAGCACCGGCCGGTTCGACAACCTGCCCGACGCGGGCGAGTTCGAACTGGTCAACGGCAGCGTCATGGACCGCGGCCTGGTCGACGAGCTGACGTCCGAAGTGGATGTCGTCTTCCACCTCGCGGCGGCGGTCGGCGCGTTCGTCATCCAGGAGCGGACGATCCGCAGCCTGCTCACCAACATCCACGGCACCGAGAACGTGCTCGACGCGGCGCTGCGCTACAACGCCCGGCTGCTGCTGGCCTCCACCAGCGAGATCTACGGCAAGAACCCGAAGGTCGGGCTGAGCGAGGGCGACGACCGCGTCATCGGCTCGCCGCTGATGTCGCGCTGGACCTACTCGGAGGCCAAGGCCATCGACGAGAGCCTGACCCACGCCTACGTGCGCGAGCTGGGACTGCGCGCGGTGATCGTGCGGCTGTTCAACACGGTCGGACCGCGCCAGACCGGGCGCTACGGCATGGTCATCCCCCGGATGGTCAACCAGGCGCTGCAGGGCAGGCCGCTGACGATCTTCGGCACCGGCAGGCAGGTCCGCTGCTTCTGCCACGTCGACGACGTGGTGCCCGCGCTGGTCGAGCTCGTGCAGCTGGACAAGGCGCGCGGGAGCGCGGTGAACCTGGGCAGCGGCGAGCAGGTCTCGATCGCCGAGCTGGCCGGGCGCATCATCGAGATGACCGGCTCGTCCAGCGACACCGTGCGGGTGCCCTACGAGCAGGCGTACGGACCCGGCTACGAGGACATGCAGCGGCGGGTGCCGGACTGTTCCCGGGCCCGGGATCTCATCGGTTTCGAGCCGTCCAGAACGCTGGACGACATCATCCGCGCCGTGATCGCCGAGCAGACGCGATCCCGGCAGGTGCCCGCGGTCGCGGCGGAATGAGGTCGGGCCGATGGCGAACAACACGACGAGGCCACGGCGCAAGTCGGTGGCCGCGCAACCGGTCGCCGCCCTGCGGCGCAGGGCGGGATCGGTGTGGTTCCTGGCGCTGATCGGGTGCGCGATGGTGCTGGCCGCGGTGATGGCGGTGCCAAGACCCGCGCCCGTGGTGCCCTCGGGAACCGTGGTGGTGGCGTCGCTGCCGTTCTGGAACCTCGGGAACGGCACGGCGACCGTGGTGCAGAACCGCACCGCGGTCAACGAGGTGTCGCCGTGGATGTACGGCCTCGGCGACGACGGCAGGCTGACCATCCAGTACTCGCCCGCGCAGGCCACCGAGGTCGCCGGGCACCTCCAGCGGCTGCGCGAGGCGCAGATCCCCATCGTGCCGTCGCTGGCCAACATCACCGAGGGGAACTGGTCCTACGAACCGGTGGCGCGGATGCTGCACGACCCGGATCTGATGCGCCGCCACGTGTTCGAGATCGTCGAGCTGGTCAAGCGCGAGAACTACGCCGGCATCGACATCGACTACGAGAACCTGCGCGCGGGCGACCGCGAGCAGTTCACCCGGTTCGTCACGGACCTGGGGCGGGCACTGCACGCGGAAGGCAAGACGCTGTCGGTCGCGGTGTTCGCCAAGACCTCCGACGCCGGCTACGACGAGCGCAACGTCGCGCAGGACTACGTCGCGATCGGCCAAGTGGCCGACCAGGTCCGGCTGATGGGATACGACTTCCACTGGGGGACCTCGCGACCAGGTCCGGTCGCTCCGGTCGGCTGGATCCGGGACGTGCTGAGCTACGCCACCAGCGTGGTGCCCAAGGAGCGCATCGTGCTCGGCGTCCCGCTCTACGGCTACGACTGGGTCGACGGTCAGGGGACCTCGGTGACGTGGCTGCAGGCCTTCAGACTCGCGACCGAGCACAAGGTGCCGACGTTCTACGACGCCCGCACCCAGTCGCCCTGGTTCGCATACACCGACGCGCAGGGACGGCGGCACGAGGTGTGGTTCGAGAACACCGCCAGTTCCAAGGCGAAGTTCGAAGCCGCTCGCGGAGCCGGGATCCGCGGCGTCTACCTGTGGATGTACGGCTATGAGGACACCGGCACCTGGCCAGAACTGAGGGCCAGCCTCCCGGTGACGAAATCACGGGGGAGGAACGGATGATTCCGTGGTGGTTGCTGGCCATTGTGGTCTTCGGGACCAACTTCACGCTGTGGGGCGTGATCGGGCTCCTGCGGCTGCTCGACAGCTCGACGTGGGGCTGGTGGTCCAGGAGCAGGGCACCCGCGCCGGTGGACCTCGACGTGAGCGACGTGGCGGTGCTCATCCCGGCGCACAACGAGGAGGAGGTCATCGTCGACAGCCTGAACGCGATCACCTCGCTGGTGCCCAGGCAGAACGTGCACGTGATCTCCGATGGCTCGACGGACCGCACGGTGGAGCTGGCCCGGCGCTGCGGGGTGAACGTGATCAGCACGGCCACCAACGTGGGCAAGGCCGGCGCGCTGCAGCAGGCGATCCGGCGTTTCCGGCTCGTCGAGAGGTTCGAGGTCGTGATGCTGCTCGACGCCGACACCCACGTCGAGCCCGGGTACTTCCAGGCCGCGCTGCCGCTGTTCGCCGATCCGGGCGTCGTCGCGGTCGCCGGGTGCGTGCGCTCCACCACCGATGACAAGAGGCTCTCGCAGGTGGGCAGGCTGGTGGCCCACCACCGCCAGCGCATCTACACCATGACCCAGTACCTGCTGAAGTTCGGCCAGACCTGGCGCCGGGTCAACGCGACCCACATCGTGCCCGGGTTCGCCAGCCTGTACCGGACCGCGGTGCTGCCCGAGATCGAGGTGAACCCGCCGGGTCTGGTGATCGAGGACTTCAACATGACTTTCGAGGTCTACCAGAAGGGCCTGGGCAAGGTGGGATTCACGCCGTCGGCGGTCGCGGTGACCCAGGAACCGGGCACGTTCAAGGACTACGTGCGCCAGAGCAAGCGGTGGTCGCTCGGCCTGTGGCAGACCGTCCGGCTGCACCCGCCGAAGGCGAACCTGTTCACCGCGATGCTGGGGCTGCTGCTCCTGGAGCTGCTGAGCAGCAGCATCATGATCGTGCTCCTGCCGCTGCTGCTGGCACTGCTGGTGATCCCGGATCTGTTCGGCTCGGTGGCGCATCTGCCGGTGATCGGCGAGGTCCACGCCGCGGTCGCGGCGCACCTGAGCCTGCCGGTGATGCTGTTCGGCATCGTGCTGCCCGACCTGCTGCTGACGTGCCTGGTGGCGCTGATCCAGCGCCGGCCGCGGTTCCTGCTCTACGCACCCGTCTTCCTGTTCATGCGGGTGCTGGACGCGGCGATCTCGCTGTACGCGCTGCCGCAGGCCTGGCTGGCGCGTTCTACGGGGCGGTGGAGCAGCCCCGGGCGCAGGCCGGTCGACGCCACGCCGCAACCGCAGCAGGTGCAGGAGCCGGAGCCGGACCTGCGGGCCGGCTGACGATTCACGGTCACTCGGCCGTGTACATGAGACGGAACTCCTGCGTTCGCACGAGGACGTGGCGCGTCGGGGGCGGGATCGTTGGGCGGTGAACTTCGTGCGGCTGCTCATGGTGGACGACCACCTCATGCTCACCGAGGCGTTGAGCGTCCGGTTGTCGACGGTGCCGGACCTGTGGTTGGTGGGCCGGTGCGAGTTGGAGGACCCCCGGTTGCCGGAGATGGTGCGCAGGCTGCGGCCGGACGTCATCACCGTCGACGTCGAACCGGTGGGCACGCGCGGCGGGGAGCTGGTCCGCCTGCTCAGGAAGGAACGTCCGCAGGTGCACGTCGTCGTGCTCACCGGACGCCACGATCCCGAGCAGGCGGTGGAGGCGGCCCGGGCCGGCGTGCAGGCATGGGTGTCGAAGGAGTCCGGTGTGGACGAGCTGACCGCGGTCCTGCGCGGGGTGTGCGCGGGCCACGGCTGGTATCCGCCCGAACTGCTCGGCACCGTCCTGCGCGAGCTGCGGGAGGACGCGGTCCGGGCCACCGAGCGGACCGGGCCGCTGGACTGCCTCAGCGACCGCGAACGCGACGTGCTGCAGGGCATGGTGGCCGGCAAGCGCGGCAGCCGGATCGCCGAGGAGCTGCGGATCTCCACCGAGACCGTGCGCACCCACACCCGCAGCATCCTGGCCAAGCTGCACGTGCACAGCCAGCTCGAGGCGGTCAGCGTGGCCACCTCGGCGGGGATGCGCCCCCACGGCTCGAGGCCGATGCGGTGAGCCGCAGGCTGCGGGTCGCCGCGGTCGTCACCCGGCTGGAAGGCGGCGCGGGCGAGATGGTCCTGCGTGGAGCGCGGGCGCTGGACCCCGCGGAGTACGAGGTGACGATCGTGGCGGGCAGCGGTGGCCGGCTGCTGCGCGAGGCCGGCGCCGCCGGGCTCGAGACCGTGCTGGTTCCGGGGCTGCGCGCGCCGATCGCACCGCACGCCGACGTGCTCGCCCTGGCTGGGCTGGTCCGGCTCCTGGCGAGGCGGAGGTTCGACGTCGTGCACACCAACTGCGCGAAGGCGGGCACGCTCGGCCGGATCGCGGCGCGCCGCACGGGCGTGCCCCGGGTCGTGCACACCTACCACGGCTTCCCCTTCCACGAGTTCCAACGGGTGACACGCCGGGCTACCTATGTCGCCGTCGAACGAGCGCTCGGCCGCATCACCGACCTGTCACTGTGCGTAGGCACCGGAGTCGCCGTCGAGGCACTGCGGAGGCGGCTCGTACCTCCGGAACGCGTTCGCACGATCGGCGTAGCCGTGGCCCCCGGTCCGGTGCTCACCCCGCAGTCGCGACACGACGCGCGCCGCGCGCTGCGGCTGCCGCCGGACGTGCCCGTCGTCGGAACAGTGGCGCGGCTGACTTACCAGAAGGCTCCGGACGACTTCGTCGAAGCCCTGCGCGCCTTGCGTCCCCGGGGCGTGGTCGGCGTATGGGTCGGAGGGGGAGAGCTCGCGGGTGAGGCACGCGACCTCGCCGTGCGGGCAGGGGTGCCCCTGGTCTTCACCGGTGACCGGGCCGACGCGGTGGACCTGCTGCCCGCGTTCGACGTCTTCGCCATGTCCAGCAGGTACGAGGGACTGCCGCTGGCCGTCGTCGAGGCCATGCGCTGCGGGATCCCGGTGGCGGCCACGGCCGTGAACGCCGTCGGAGACGTCGTGGTGCCGGGCGAGACCGGACTGCTGGCTCCTCCCGGGCGGCCCGAGCTGCTGGCGGCGGCCGTCGCACGCCTGCTCGACGAGCCGTGCGAGGCGCTGCGAATGACGCGGGCGGCAGCCGCGGGGATCGCGGGCAGGCACGACTCGGCTGCGCTCGCGGAGGCGTTGGGGGACGCATACGGTGGCTCGCGGACTCCCGCCGCCGACCGGGTCATGCACGTGGAGTAGCCGGAACACCCCTCGCGCACGAGTCCCGCAACGCGGCCCAACGTCATCCCGACAGTCCAGATGACGGGATGCCGGACGAAGGAGCGGCTTTGCATCGGGAATCTGCGTGGAAGTGGGGGCGCGCGGAGCCACCCGAGGTCCAGGGACTGCTGCACGACCTGGGCAGGGGGCTGGCGACGTTGTCGTACCTGAGGGAGGGGATGGACGCCGAGGCGTCGCTGTCCGGCAGCGTGCGGCACCGGCTGCGGCTCATGGAGCGCGAACTGGCGAGGCTCGCGGAGCTGGTCGAGGTCCAGCCCGCCGCCTCCGAGGTGTTCGACGTCCGCGAGCTGGTGGCCGAACTGGTGTCGGTCACGCGGTTGTCGGCGCCGGCCGAGGTCGGGTTGCGGCCGGGTGAGCCGTGCATGCTGCGCAGCGACCGCACCGCGATGTGGCGGATGCTGGCCAACCTGGTCGAGAACGCCGTGCGGGCCGCGGGAGCCGACGGCACCGTCGAGGTCGCGGTGTCCCGGCGCGAGTCGGGCGGTGTCGTGGTGGAGGTCGCCGACGACGGTCCCGGCTTCGGCCGGGGCCCCAGCGGCAAGGCCTCGCTGGGACTTGCGATCGTCCATGACCTGGCCGGCGCGTGCGGGGCGCGGCTGCGCATCGACTCGCCGCCGCAGGGCGGCACGCGGGTCGTGGTCGTCTTCGGCGCCCGGCAGGGCCCGTCGTGGAGGCGACGCCGACGGGAAGGGGGATGCGATGGTCGATCTGGTGCTCGGTGACGACCACGCGATATTCGTGGACGCGCTGGTGGGCGCGCTTCCGGAAAACGATTTCCGCGTGGTGGGCACGGCGAGCAGCATCGAGGACACGCTGGCCGCGGTGCGCTCGCACCAGCCGGACGTGTGCCTGCTGGACCGGCACTTCGCCGACGGCGACGGGCTGACGGTGGTCGAGAGGATCACCGAGGGGCGCACGAAGGTCCTCGTGCTCACCGCCGACGGCGACGTGCAGGGCATGCGCGACGCGCTGGGGCGGGGCGCGACCGGATACGTGAACAAGATGTGCGGTCTGTCCGTGCTGGCCGCCGCGATCCGCGCGGTGGTCGACGGCGAGGTGGTGGTCGAGCTGGCGGCGTCCCGGGCGCCGAAGCTGCGCGGCACGACCGACGCGCGACGGCTGGCCTCGCACCTCACCGCGCGCGAGCGGCAGTGCCTGGAGCTGCTCGTCGAAGGTGCGCAGACCCGTGCGATGGCGAGGGGGCTGGGGGTGTCCTCGACCACCGTGCGGACCCACGTGCAGTCGATCCTGACCAAGCTGGGGGTGCATTCCCGGCTGGAGGCGGCGTCCTTCGCACTGCGGCACTCTCTGCTCGACCAGCCACCGGAACCGGAGGTGACCAGGCTACGCACGGCCGTCAGATGACGGCCTCCACCAGGTGTGGGCCGGGCTCGCGGCTCGCCTGGCGCAGGGCGTCCAGCAGTTGCACGCCCGTGGTGGCCCGGACCGCCGGGACGCCGAAGCCCGCGGCGAGCGCGGTCCAGTCGGGTGCGGGGTCGCCGAGGGCGGTCATGCCCGCGGCGGCCGGCCCCGGCCGGTCCACCCCGGCGCGGCTCAGCTCCGCCTCCAGGATGCGGTAGCGGGAGTTCGAGCAGATCACGGTGGTGACGTCCAGCCGCTGCCTGGCCTGGGTCCACAGCCCCTGCAACGTGTAGAGGGCGCTGCCGTCGGCCTGGAAGTCGATCACGTGCCGATCCGGGCACGCGACCGCCGCACCGGTGGCGGCCGGGATGCCCATGCCGATCGCGCCGCCGGTGAGCGTGATCTCGGTGTGACGGGGCGCGGCGGCGGCCAGGCCCGGGTACGCCCCGGACGAGGAGACGCCTTCGTTGACCACGATCGCGCCTTGCGGCTGGGTGAGCACGATCGCCGCCGCGATCGCCGAGGACGTCAGATCTCCTTGTGGCGCGCGCACTTCCGGGCGCTGCGAGGCGGGCAGTCGCGCATCGGTGCCGCCGGTGGCGCCGGCGAGGGCGTCGAGCGCCGCCGCGGCGTCCTGCCCCGGCTCGGCGAGCGTGTGCAACTGCGTGCCCTCCGGCACCAGGACGCTGGGCATGCCTTCGTAGCCGAAGAACGCCACCGGTGCGGGTGTGCCCACCAGCACCAGGTGCGAGAAGCCTTCGAGGCTGCCCAGGACGTCCTCGGGGAAGTAGGGCAGCGAGCGCAGCGGCGGCACGTCCGGGCCCCGCTCGATGCGGGCGGGCGAACGCTCCGCGAGGACCTCGCCGCCGACCGCCGCGGCGATGCGCGCGGCCGTGCGGATCCCGTCGGCGCTCAGCGCGTTCCCGCCGAGCAGCAGCGCCGGGCGCTCTCCGGAGGCGAGGACCTTGGCGACCGAGTCGACCTGCTCCTGCCCGACCTCGGCCGGACCGGGAGCAGGCGGGACGTCGGCGGTCGTGCCGCCCTCGCTCCACATGTGGTCGGCCGCGGCGATCAGCGTGGCGGGCAGCCGGTCCCGGAGGGCCGCCTGGCGCGCCTCGACGAACTCGGCCCCCGCCGACCGCGCGGACGTGGTCCGTCCGACCCAGCCCGAGACCGGCGCCGCGAGCGACTCGATGTCGCTGGCCAGCGGTGCGTCGGCGGACTGGTGCCAGGTGGCGTGCTCCCCGACGACGTTGATCACCGGGGTGCGGGCGCGGCGCGCGTTGTGCAGGTTGGCGATGCCGTTGGCGAAACCCGGGCCCAGGTGCAGCAGCGTCATGGCGGGCACCCCGGCCATCCGCGTGTAGCCGTCGGCGGCACCGGTCACCACGCCCTCGGACAGGCCGAGCACGGTGCGGATGCCCGGCACCGCGTCGAAGGCTTCCACGAGCGGCATCTCGGTCGTGCCCGGATTGGCGAAGCACACCCGCACGCCCGCCTCGATCGCCGTGGCCAGCAGGCCTTCCGCACCCTTCACGACCGCTCCTTCCCGTCGACAGCCCGCAGACATGCTCTCCGGAACCGGGCGAGCAGACAAGGTCCTACCTTTCGGTACCGTGGCCGGGTCCGGGGGACTCGAGGCTGGAGGGATGACGGCGGTGCGTGGCGTGGCCCTCGGGCGGCGGTACCGGTCTGTGTCGGCGGTGCTGGTGCTGGTGTTCACCCTGGTGTTGTCCGGCTGCGTCCCGGCGCCGCGGGCCGAACCACCGGAGCAGGAGGCGCCGGCCGCGCAGGTCCCGATGCCGGCGATCACCTACGAGCAGGTGCGCTCCGAGCACCGCCAGACCGATGTCCGGCTCTACACCGCCCACCCCTCGGGCCTGGAGCGCACCGAGGGCCTTCCGGCGGTGCTCTACCTGCACGGGCGCGACGGCATCGACCCCACCCCGATCCCTTACGACACCCTGGCCGCGCTGGAACGCGAGTACCGCGACGGCGCGGTCCCGGCGTTCGCGTTCGTCGTGGTCGACGGCGGCTACAACCCCTACTGGACCGACGGTTCGGCCAACGGTGACCTGTCGAGCATGCTCACCGATGAGCTCCCGCGGTGGTTGCGTGAGCGGGGGCTCGGCGACGACGAGGGGCGGCCGTTCGCGGTCGCGGGGATCTCCACCGGCGGCTTCGGCGCGCTGAACTACGCGATCGCGCGCCATGCGGCCGGGAACCCGGTCTCGGCGGTCGCCGAGCTCGCCCCCGCGCTCCCGGTGACCTGGGAGCACATGAGTGAGAAGGGCGCCTTCGGTTCCGAGGAGCAGTGGCGGCAGGCCGACCCACTGGCGCACCTGGACCAGCTCGGTGACGTGCCGGTCGGGGTGTGGGTCGGCGACGCCGACCCGTTCCTGCCCGGGGCCGAGCGGCTGGTCGCCGAGCACACCAACACACCGGTGGCCTCGGTGCTGCCGGGCGGCCACGACGGGTCGGTGTTCGACGTGGTCGGGGCCGACATGGTGCGGTTCCTCGCCGACCACGTCCCGGCCGCCGGCTGACGGTGCACCGGCACCGCGGCGGTCAGTCCTGGTGCTCCAGCAGGTGTTCGAGGATGAAGCGGTTCAGCTCCTCCGGTGCCTGCTCGGGGATCCAGTGCGAGACGTCCTCCAGCATCTCGAACCGGTACGGACCGCAGACGTGGTGCTCGGTGGCCAGAGCAGCGGTGGAGCCGATCGCGACGTCCTCGGTGCTCCAGACGTAGAGCGTCGGCACCGCCACCTTCCCGATCGGCCCGTTGAAGCGGCTGGCCCGATACCAGTTCAGCGCCGCGGTCAGCGCGCCCGGCTCGGTCAGCCGCTGCACGTAGTCGTCGATGTGGTGCTGGGGGACGACGTGGCCGTAGATCTGCCGCAGCTTGCGCGCGTTTTCCTCCAGCAGCGCGCGTTCGGCGCCGGAACCGCGGAACACCTGCATGTAGGCCGACCGCTGCTGCTGGTCCTCGTCCTCGCGCACCGCCTGCGCGAACGGGTCGAGGTGGGGGACCGACACCGCGGTCAGCGTGCGGACCCGGTCCGGGTGCGCCGCCGCCGTCGCCCACGACACGGCCGCGCCCCAGTCGTGGCCGACCAGGTCGAAGCGCTGCCAGCCGAGGTGGTCGGCGATGGCCAGGACATCACCGACCAGTTCCTCGAGCCGGTAGTCGGCGACCTGCTCGGGGCGCACGCCGGGGGAGTAGCCGCGCTGGTCCGGGGCGACCGCGTGGCACTCGGCCTCGCCGAGCACGGAGAGCTGCTCGCTCCACTGGACGGCGGCCTCCGGGAAGCCGTGCAGCAGCAGCACCGGACGGCCGCCTTCCGGGCCGCTGGTGAGCGCGTCGAACTTGCCCGCGGGCGTGGGGATCTGGATGTAGTCGGCCACGCCCTCACCCTATGACCTCGCGGTGTTGGTGTCAGACACGGCTTCCGGCGCCGCCGGAAGCCGGCCTCACCCACCGATGCGGTAGCCCCAGCGGCCCTCGTGCACCTCGCCGGGTCGCAGGGTGATCAGGCCGTCACCGGTGACGAAGGCGTTGGGAGCGCACGTCATCGGCTCGACGGTGATGCCCGCGCGGGCCGGGCGGTCCTCCGACGGCGAGTCGTCGGTGTAGACCTGCAGGTAACCGTGGGTCCGGTCAACCCAGAGCTCGACGTTCTCCCCGCCCGGCCGCTCGAACCGGACCACCGCGTCCCCGCCGGACTCCCTTGCCAGGTCGGTGAAAGCGGTGTCCATCTTGGTCGAGCCGATCCGCCGCGCCGAGCGGAAGTCGTACTCGGTGCCCGCGACCGGTGCGGTCCCGGTCGGGATCAGGTTGTCGTCGGTGACGTAGTAGGTGCTCGCGGGCAGCTCGAAGCCCATGGTGTCGATGGCCGGTCCACTCGCGGCGATGTAGCTGTGGTTCGCGGTGCCGAACGGGGCGTCGGTGTCGCCGACGTTCTTGGCCGAAAGCCTGCTGCTCACCCCGCGTCCGTCCACGGTGAACTCGATCTGGAACGCCAGGGTGAACGGATAGCCGTAGTGCGGGTGCAGCAGGTACTCCAGGACGACCCCGTCCCTGCGGTGGCGCACCGGCTGCCACTCGACCCAGCTCATCAGCCCGTGCAGCGCGGCCTGCCGCGACGGCTCGTTGATCGGGACCTGCAACTGCTGACCGCCGAAGGTGTAGCGGCCGCTCTCGATCCGGTTGGGCCAGGGCAGGATCGTCTTGCCCTGGTAGCCCTCGCCGAGCCACGACGGGTCGTGGGTCAGCAGCATCTCGGTGCCGTCGACCTGCCACGACAGCAGCGTCGCGGCGACCCCGGCGACCACCGCCCGGTGCCTGCCCGAGCGGATCTCGTAGAGCCGCCCGACCGCGGTCTGCCCGCCGCCCGCCGGGGGCCGGGCGTGCGCGGTCGGGGTGAGCGACGTGGCGGCGGCGACTCCGGCCGCCGCCGTGATCGCGCTCCGCCGCGTCCAGTTGCGCTGCTGTGACATGGGTTCCTCCTCGCACCGAGCCGGATTTCCACCGCGGCCACGCCGGATGCGGCGGCCGCTGCCGGCGGGTCAGGGCGTGCCCGCGTCGATCACCTCGAGGTTGTGGTCGCGCACGATCGCCAGGTCGGGCTTGAGCACCCGGCGGTCGTAGGTGAAGAACCCGTTGACCTCGTTCTCGACGTCGGTGGTCTGGGTGTAGACGGCCGCCGACAACCCGCTCGCGCGCACCACGTCGGCCAGCGCGGTGCTGACCTCGGAGTAGCGGCGGGTCAGGTGTTCGCGGCTCTCGGTCATCTCGTAGGCCTGCGGCGGCCCCGGCCAGAGGTGGCCCTGCTCGACCAGGCCGAGCCCGCCGTACTCGCCGTCGACCGACGCGCGCGGCGCGACCACCGCGGGCTTGCCGGGGCCGACGTAGGTGTGGTCGTCGTAGATGTGCCCCGCACCGCTGTCGGGCAGCGAGTAGCAGCAGTTCACCCCGCTGCTGGCGTCGACGAGCCGGGTCGGGTCGGCCTGCGCGACCTGTTCGGCGACCGTGGCGGTGTCGAACTCGCCCCAGCCCTCGTTGAACGGCACCCACGCCACGATGGAGGTGGTGCTGTGCAACTGGTCGATCATGTCCGCGAGCTCGGTACGGAAGTGCGCCTTCGCCTCCTCGCTCGGCGGCGGGTTGCTGCCGGGCGGGTCGGCGAGGTCGATCGGCAGCGACGGCATGTCCTGCCACACCAGCATTCCGAGGCGGTCGGCCCAGTAGTACCAGCGGGCGGGCTCGACCTTGACGTGCTTGCGGATCATGTTGAACCCGAGACGCTGGGCCGCCTCGATGTCGAAGCGCAGCGCCTCGTCGGTCGGCGCGGTGTAGATGCCGTCCGGCCAGTAGCCCTGGTCCAGCGGTCCGTGCTGGAACAGGATCCGGCCGTTGAGCGCGATCCTTGGCCTGCCCTGCTCGTCGGCGACCAGGCCGACCGACCGCATGCCCGCGTAGCTGGTGACCTCGTCGAGGACCTGACCGCCGGTGTCGAGCAGGCGCACGCGCAGGTCGTAGAGGAACGGGTCGGCCGGGGACCACAGCCGCGCGTTGGGCACCGCCACGCGCAGCTCGCCGCCGGCCGCCCCGGTCTGCCGGGCGACCTCCTGGCCACCCGGCTCGCTGACCACCACCTCGACCTGCGCGTCGGAGTTGCCGGTGCGGGCCCGCACCGCGAACGTTGCGGTCGCGACGTCGGGAGTCACGTCCAGCTTGCCGATGTGCACTTCGGGCACCGGCTCCATCCACACGGTCTGCCAGATGCCCGATGCGCCGGTGTAGAGGATGCCGCCCGGCTTGTTGCGCTGCTTGCCCACCGGATACGGCGCCGCGTCGTTGCGGTCCTGCGCCACGACCACCAGCTCCTGCTCCCCGCCGGGGACCAGGGCGTCGGTGACGTCGGCGCTGAAGGAGGTGTAGCCGCCCTCGTGGATGGCCACCGAGGTGCCGTTGACCCTGACCTCGGCGCGCTGGTCGACGGCGCCGAAGTGCAGCAGGACGCGCTGGCCCGACCACTCCGGCGGCACGGTGAACGTGCGCCGGTAGAGCATGTGGTCGTCGTGGCGCTGGATGCCCGAGAGCGCCGACTCGGGCGGGTAGGGGACCAGGATCTGCTCGGTCGGGGTGCCGGGCGGCTCGGAACCGCCCGCGTACTCCCAGGTGCCGTTGAGGTTCTGCCAGCGCTGGCGGACCAGCTGCGGCCGCGGGTACTCCGGCAGCGCGTTGCCGGGTCCGACCTCGGCGGTCCAGGGAGTGGTCAACGGGGCCTCCTCCGGCTCCCACGCGATGTCCGCCCCGGCCGGCGCGGCGAAGCCGGTGAGCGCGAGCCCTGCGGTGAGGATGACGGTCAGCCGACGGGATGCGGACGGGTACGGACGCATGCGATGGCCCTCCACCGGACGTCATGCCGCCGCGAGGCGCCCTCCTGCCGATCCTGCCCCCGCTTCGGCGAGCCGATCCATACTTATCGTGAGCATGCTCACACGTAAAGCCATCGCCCACATTCGGCGCAACCCATCAGGGTGCGGGCATCGGATCCGAAGTGTTGCGCTCAGCGCGTCGCATTCGCGCATCGCGCAAAGTACAGTCGCGATCACCACGTCCACCTCGGTGCGGAGGCACGTCTTGAGCGCATCAGAGCCCGCGGCCGGGTTCCGGCAGGCGCGCGACTTCCTGCTCGCGCACCGCGAGGACTACGAGACCGCCCGCCGCGACTTCCGCTGGCCCCGCCCGGAGCGGTTCAACTGGGCGCTGGACTGGTTCGACGCCATCGGCCGCCGCCAGGACCGCACCGCGCTGTGGATCGTCGACGAGGACGGCGGCGAGACCCGGATGTCCTTCAGCGCCATGACCCGGCGGTCGAACCAGGTCGCCAACTGGCTGCGCGGCCTCGGCGTCGCGCGCGGCGACCGGCTGGTGCTCATGCTCGGCAACCAGGTCGAGCTGTGGGAGACGATCCTGGCGGCCATGAAGCTCGGTGCGGTCGTCATCCCGGCCACTCCGCTGCTGACCCCGGCCGACCTGCGCGACCGCATCGACCGCGGACGCGCCCGCCACGTCGTGACCACCACCGCCGACTCGGAGAAGTTCGCCGAGGTCGCCGGCGAATACACCCGCATCGCGGTGGGCGAGGCCGTACCGGGGTGGGAGTCCTATTCGGACAGCGAGCGAGCCGGGGAGGAGTTCGAGCCCGACGGCCCGACCAAGGCCGACGACCCGATGCTGCTGTACTTCACCTCCGGGACGACCGCGCAGCCGAAGCTGGTCGAGCACACCCACACCTCCTACCCGGTCGGGCACCTGTCCACGATGTACTGGATCGGTCTCGAGCCCGGTGACGTGCACCTCAACATCTCCTCGCCGGGCTGGGCCAAGCACGCCTGGAGCAACGTCTTCGCGCCGTGGAACGCCGAAGCGACGGTGTTCATCCACAACTACTCGCGCTTCGACGCCGGCCGGCTGCTGGAGCAGATGCAGCGCTGCGGGGTCACCAGCTTCTGCGCACCGCCGACGGTGTGGCGGATGCTCATCCAGGCGGACCTGAGCACGTTGCGGACGCCGCCGGCGAAGGTCGTGGGGGCGGGCGAGCCGCTGAACCCCGAGATCATCGAGCAGGTGCGGCGGGCGTGGTCGGTGACCATCCGCGACGGCTTCGGCCAGACCGAGACCAGCGTGCAGGTGGCCAACACCCCGGGCGAGCCGGTCAAGCCGGGATCGATGGGCCGGGCGCTGCCGGGCTTCGACGTCGAGCTGCTCGACCCGGTCACCGGTGAGCCGAGCCGGGAGGGTGAGATCTGCCTCGCCCTGCATCCGCGGCCGGTCGGGCTGATGACCGGCTACGCCGACGATCCCGAGCGCAACGCCGAGGTCATGCGGGGTGGCTACTACCACACGGGCGACGTCGGGACCCGCGACGACGAGGGCTACGTCACCTACGTCGGCCGCACCGACGACGTGTTCAAGGCATCGGACTACCGGATCTCGCCATTCGAACTGGAGAGCGTGCTGCTGGAGCACGAAGCCGTGGCCGAGGCGGCCGTGGTGCCCGCGCCGGACCCGCTCCGGCTCGCGGTGCCGAAAGCGTACGTGGTGCTGACCGCGCAGCACCGTCCCACAGCCGAGACGGCGCTGTCGATCCTGCGGTTCGCCCGCACCCACCTGGCGCCCTACAAGCGGGTCCGGCGGCTGGAGTTCGCGGACCTGCCCAAGACGATTTCCGGCAAGATCCGGCGCGTCGAACTGCGCGACCGGGAGGTTCGCCAGGACGGGGCCACGATCGGGGATGAGTACCGCGAGGAAGACTTCCCGACTCTCAAGGAGTGAGGGAGGGCCGCGCGAACGGGAGCACTACTGATCCGTTCGGGTGAGGACGGCGGTGACTCGGAGTACCGGCTTTCCGGCTTCGGGTGATCAGCGGGAGCGCCGCGGCGTTTCACCGGCGGCCCCCCGGGTAGACCACTGCCGTGAGGGAGACGAATTTCTCGACGGCGCCGGCTCGGCGGATTCCGCGGCAGCGGATCGGATCCGGGCCGGCGCACTGCGGCGTGCGGACCCGGGCTTGCGGGCGCATGACCGGCGAGGACGGTACGCCCCCTTGATCCGCCGAAAAACACTGGCGCGCCAGGTCCTGTCACCGTAACATCCCGGATCCTGATTCCGATTGAATCGGTGAAAAGAGAAAGCGGATCTCTCCGCGGTGCCCGGTCGAACATTGTGTGGACGAACGCGGTTGCGCTATTTGCGGTTATTGTGGTAAGTGGTGCGTGCGCGTAGTATACACACTCGGGTGAACTCGTGCACCTTCCTGATCGTTACCAGCGGCAAAATGGCGGAGAATACGTGCTGGTGGCGGCGCATTTTTTCACCCAGGGTGACTATCGGAATCACGCTAACATCGCATTGCGGTGATTAGTGTCACACGTTCGTACGCTTGCTTTGCGATCTCCTTCGCCTAGTTTGGTTACACGACGCACGGATTTCGCGTCGGCCGGTCGACAAGGGTGCCGACCGAGTTGATGACTGGTGTTCGAGCGCGGCCTTGAGCGTTTCTCGGCTGCCCGCACCGGTTGCGGTGCCGCTTTTCGGTGGCGGCCCGGCACGACCGCGAGACGAGCTCGGGGCATGGAATTCGCGCGTCCCCGAGTGGTGCAGTGGCGCATGACCAACGCGAACGGTGGGAGTGAAGTATGGCCAAGAGCGTGGACGACCTCGCCCGAAGTGAAGGCACCGGTTCGATCGACGGCACCGCGGATCTGGTGGCCCGCGAGGAGCAGGTTTTCGGCGACAATCCGTTGGAAGTGCGCGAATCCGATCACTACACGCACGAATACGTCGGCGGGTTCGTCGACAAGTGGGACGAGCTCATCGACTGGAAGAAGCGCTACGAAAGCGAAGGCACCTTCTTCATCGACCAGCTCAAGGCCCGCGGTGTCCGCTCGGTGCTCGACGTGGCAACCGGCACCGGATTCCACTCGGTGCGGCTGCTCGAGGAGGGCTTCGAGGCGGTCAGCGCTGATGGCAGCCCCCAGATGCTGGCCAAGGCATTCAGCAACGGCCTGACCTACGGCGGGCACATCCTGCGCGTGGTGCACGCCGACTGGCGGTGGCTCAACCGCGATGTGCACGGCGAGTACGACGCGATCATCTGCCTCGGGAACTCGTTCACGCACCTGTTCTCCGAGCGCGACCGCCGCAAGGCGCTGGCTGAGTTCTACGCCATGCTCAAGCACGACGGCGTGCTGATCATCGATCAGCGCAACTACGACTCGATCCTGGACACCGGATTCTCCAGCAAGCACACCTACTACTACGCCGGTGACGACGTCTCGGCCGAGCCCGACTACATCGACGACGGGCTCGCGCGGTTCAAGTACACGTTCCCGGACAAATCCGAGTTCTACCTGAACATGTATCCGCTGCGGAAGAACTACATGCGGCGGCTGATGCGCGAGGTCGGATTCCAGCGGATCGACACCTACGGCGACTTCCAGGAAACCTACAAGGAATCGGAACCCGATTTCTTCATCCACGTCGCCGAGAAGAACTACCGCACCGAGGAGCAGCTCTCCGCCGGTTATTCGAGTGCGGTTTCGACCGCCCGCGACTACTACAACTCCGAGGACGCCGACAACTTCTACTTCCACGTCTGGGGCGGCAACGACATTCACGTCGGCCTCTACCAGAGCCCCGACGAGGACATCGACAGCGCCTCGCGCCGGACCGTCGAGCGGATGGCGGCCAAGGTCCGGATCACGCCCGAGACCCGCATCCTCGACATCGGCGCAGGCTACGGCGGTGCGGCCCGCCACCTGGCCCGCACCTACGGCTGCAAGGTCGCCTGCCTGAACCTCAGCGAGGTGGAGAACGCCCGCAACGTCGAGTTCAACCGGGCCGAGGGACTCGAGGAACTGATCGAGGTCAAGGACGGCTCGTTCGAGGACATCCCGTACGAGGACAACGCCTTCGACATCGTCTGGTCGCAGGATGCGATCCTGCACAGCGGTGATCGGGAGCGGGTCCTTGAAGAGGTGACCCGCGTGCTGAAGGGCGGGGGTTCGTTCGTATTCACCGACCCGATGGCGGCCGACGGCGCCCGGACCTCCGATCTCGGCCCGATCCTGGACCGGCTGCACCTGGACACGATGGGCTCGCCGGGCTTCTACCGGCGTGAGCTGGCCAGGCTGGGCCTGCAGAGCGTGGACTTCGAGGACCTCAGCGAGTACCTGCCGGTGCACTACGGCCGGGTGCTGGAGGTGCTGGAGAGCCGCGAGCAGGAGCTGTCCGACCGCATCGGTGAGGATTACCGGAACCGGATGAAGACCGGCCTGCGCAACTGGGTCGAAGCGGGCAACGCGGGCAACCTGGCGTGGGGGATCTTCCATGCGCAGTCTTGACAGTGACCGTCCGTACGCAAGGATCGAAGACGAAACCGCTGTGAGGTGAGGATCAGCCGTGAGTGAGATCAACCGCAGGTTGTTCACGAGTGAGTCGGTGACCGAGGGTCACCCCGACAAGATGTGCGACGCGATCAGCGACTCCATCCTGGACGAACTGCTGCGGCAGGACCCGCGCAGCCGGGTCGCGGTGGAGACGCTGGTGACCACCGGTCAGGTGCACGTGGCCGGTGAGGTGACCACCGACGCCTACGCCGACATCCCCACGATCGTCCGGGAGAAGATCCTGGAGATCGGCTACGACTCCTCGGTCAAGGGCTTCGACGGCTCGTCCTGCGGTGTGAACGTCGCGATCGGCCAGCAGTCCCCGGACATCGGCCAGGGCGTCGACACCGCGCACGAGTCACGGGTCGAGGGCGTCATCGACGACATCGCCAAGCAGGGTGCCGGCGACCAGGGCCTGATGTTCGGCTACGCCTGCACCGACACCGACGAGCTCGCCCCGCTGCCGATCACGCTGGCGCACCGCCTGTCGCGCCGCCTGACCGAGGTGCGCAAGAACGGCACGCTGCCGTACCTGCGCGCCGACGGCAAGACCCAGGTGACCATCGAGTACGCCGGTGACCAGCCGGTCCGGCTCGACACCGTGGTGCTGTCCACCCAGCACGCCGAGGACGTCGATCTCGAGGCGACGCTGAGCAAGGACATCCAGAAGCACGTGATCAGCCCTGAGCTGGAGCGGGTCGGCCTGGACACCTCCGACCTGCGGCTGCTGGTGAACCCGACCGGCCGGTTCGTGGTCGGTGGTCCGATGGGCGACGCGGGCCTGACCGGCCGCAAGATCATCGTCGACACCTACGGCGGCATGGCCCGCCACGGCGGTGGCGCGTTCTCGGGCAAGGACCCGTCGAAGGTGGACCGCTCGGCGGCCTACGCGACCCGCTGGGTGGCCAAGAACGCGGTCGCCGCCGGTCTGGCCAGCCGCATCGAGGTGCAGGTCGCCTACGCCATCGGCAAGGCGGCCCCGGTCGGCCTGTTCGTGGAGACCTTCGGCACCGAGAACGTCGACCCGGTCAAGATCCAGGCCGCCATCAACGAGGTCTTCGACCTGCGCCCGGCCGCGATCATCCGCGACCTGGACCTGCTGCGTCCGATCTACGCGCCGACCGCCGCCTACGGCCACTTCGGCCGCAGCGACGTCGACCTGCCGTGGGAGCGCACCGACCGCGCCGAGGCGCTCAAGAGCGCAGCCGGCATCTGATCGGGGCCGCCCGGCCGGAGTGCCCGCGCGCGGGAGCACGGCTTCCCGCACTGTGGGACTCCGGCGGGACGGCTTGCCAAATGTTCCTCCGATGGCGTCTGTAGTTCCTGTGGAGTGCCGCGGCACCTCACCGCGCACGTGCGACCGGGGTGCTCGCCGAGTACGCGAGTACGAGGTGAGCACCCCGGCGTGCGGAGGGGACCGGACGCCGGAGCCGGTCGGCCACCCGTGCAAGCTGGGCGGCCGAGCGGGCGGAGGCCGGCGGCGGGCGGGGTGCGCGGCAGCGGCCCGCCCGGCGCCGGATCGATGTGACGACCGCGACAGGCGTGTCCACCCAAACCTGGTGAAGGAGTATTGCAGTGCGGATTGCGGTGACCGGTTCGATCGCCACGGACCACCTGATGGCCTACCCCGGCAGGTTCGCCGAGCAGTTGATCGCCGACCAGCTGGAGCAGGTCTCGCTGTCGTTCCTGGTGGACGATCTGCAGGTTCGCCGCGGCGGCATCGCGGCCAACATCACCTTCGGCCTCGGTCAGCTGGGCACCACCTCGGTGCTCGTCGCCTCGGTGGGCCAGGACTTCGAGGACTACCGGGCGTGGCTGGAGCGCCACAACGTGGACACCAAGTCGGTCCGCGTGTCGGAGACCAAGCACACGGCGCGGTTCCTGTGCACGACCGACCAGGACCTCAACCAGATCGCATCGTTCTACCCCGGCGCGATGGCCGAGGCCCGCGAGATCGAGCTCAAGCCGATCGCCGACCGCCTCGACGGCCTGGACATCGTGGTGATCTCGCCCAACGACCCCGAGGCGATGGTCAACCACACCCAGGAGTGCCGCGAGCGCGGTTACAAGTTCCTGGCCGACCCCGGCCAGCAGTTGGCCCGGATGGACGGGGCCGACATCCGTAAGCTGGTCGAGGGCGCCGAGTACCTGTTCACCAACGAGTACGAGCACAGCCTGCTGCTGCAGAACACCGGCTGGACCCACGACGAGGTGCTGGACCGGGTCGGCATGTGGCTGACCTCACTCGGCCCCAAGGGTGTCAAGATCGAGTCCAAGTCGGCGCCGACCATCGAGGTCGCGCCGCCGCAGGAGACCCGCAAGGGCGACCCGACCGGCGTCGGCGACGCGCTGCGCGCGGGCTTCCTGGCCGGGCTGGCCGGTGAGCTGAGCCTGGAGCGGTCGGTGCAGCTGGGCTGCACGCTGGCGACGGTTTCGCTGGAGACCGACGGGCCGCAGGAGTACGTCGTCGAGCAGGGCTCGTTCGTCGAGCGGTTCGCGAGCGCCTACGGCGACGAAGCCGCGGCCGAGGTGCGGTCGCTGCTGGGCTGACGGCGGCGGAGGGAAGAGTTCGCTGAGAGAGGGCGAGGATAGAAGAGGCGTCATGGCAGACCGGAAGAACGATCCCAGCGGGTTCCTGAAGGCCCTCGGTGAACGCGTGCTCGTCGCCGACGGCGGCATGGGGACGGCGTTGCAGGAGTACGACCTGTCGCTGGACGACTTCGCGAACCTCGAGGGCTGCAACGAGATCCTGAACGAGACCCGGCCTGACGTCGTGTCCTCGGTGTACCGGGGGTTCCTGGAGGCGGGCTCGGACGCCATCGAGACCAACACCTTCGGCACCAACCTCGCCAACCTCGGCGAGTACGGCATCCCGGAGCGGATCCGGGACCTGGCCGAGAAGGGAACCCGGCTGGCGCGTGAGGTCGCCGACGAGTTCTCCACGCCGGACAAGCCGCGGTTCCTGCTCGGCTCGATGGGGCCGGGCACGAAGCTGCCCACCCTCGGCCACGCTCCCTACGCCGACCTGCGCGATGCCTACGTCGAGAACGTGCTGGGCATGCTCGAAGGCGGCATCGACGTGGTCCTGGTGGAGACCTCGCAGGATCTGCTGCAGACCAAGGCCGCGATCGTCGCCGCGAAGCGGGCGATGCAGCAGACCGGCCGGTTCGTGCCGATCATCGCGCAGGTCACCGTCGAGCAGACCGGCACGATGCTGGTCGGTTCCGAGATCGGCGCGGCGCTGACCGCGCTGGAGCCGCTGGGCATCGACATGATCGGGATGAACTGCGCCACCGGCCCGGCCGAGATGAGCGAGCACCTGCGGGTGCTGTCCCAGCACGCGCGGGTGCCGATCTCGGTCATGCCCAACGCGGGCCTGCCCGAGCTGGGCCCCAACGGAGCGGTCTACCCGCTCAAGGCCGACGAGCTGGCCGAGGCCCTGGTCGGCTTCGTCAACGACTTCGGCGCCCGGCTGGTCGGCGGCTGCTGCGGCACCACCGGCGAGCACATCCGGGCGGTGTCGGAGGCGGTGGCGTCGCTGACCCCCGTCGAGCGCACCCCCGAGGTCATCCCGTCGATCTCGTCGATGTACCAGGCGGTGCCCTTCGAGCAGGACGCCTCGATCCTCAACGTCGGTGAGCGGACCAACGCCAACGGCTCCAAGGCGTTCCGCGAGGCGATGCTCGAGGAGCGCTACGAGGACTGCGTCGAGATCGCCAAGGCCCAGACCCGCGAGGGCGCGCACATGCTCGACCTGTGCGTGGACTACGTGGGCCGGGACGGCACCAAGGACATGCGCGAGCTGGCCTCGCGCCTGGCCACCGCCTCGACGCTGCCGATCATGGTCGACTCCACCGAGCCGGACGTCATCCAGGCCGGCCTGGAGCACCTCGGCGGCCGGTGCGCGGTCAACTCGGTCAACTACGAGGACGGCACCGAGCCGGGCGGCCGGTTCGAGCGGGTCATGGAGATGGTCCGCGAGCACGGCGCGACCGTCGTCGTCACCTGCATCGACGAGGAGGGCCAGGCCCGGACCAGGGACTGGAAGCTGCGCGTAGCGGAACGGATGATCGAGGACCTCACCACCAACTGGGGTCTGGAGAAGTCCGCGATCATCATCGACTGCCTGGTCTTCCCGATCACCACCGGGCAGGAGGAGGTCCGCAAGGACGGCATCGAGACGATCGAGGCCATCAAGGAGCTCAAGAAGCGCCACCCCGACGTGCAGACGACGCTGGGTCTGTCCAACGTCTCCTTCGGTCTGAACCCGGCCGCGCGCCAGGTGCTCAACTCGGTGTTCCTCAACGAGTGCCGGGAGGCCGGGCTGGACTCGGCGATCGTGAACTCCTCCAAGATCCTGCCGATGACCAAGATCGAGGAGGAGCCCCGCCAGGTCGCGCTGGACCTGGTCTACGACCGCCGCAGCGAGGGCTACGACCCACTGCAGAAGCTGATGCAGCTGTTCGAGGGCAAGACCGCCTCGTCCAGCCGTGCGTCGCGGGCCGAGGAGCTGGCCAAGCTGCCGTTGTTCGAGCGGCTGGAGAAGCGCATCGTCGACGGCGAGCGCAATGGGCTGGAGGCCGACCTCGAAGCGGCCATGCAGGAGAAGCCCCCGCTGGAGATCATCAACCAGCACCTGCTGGGCGGCATGAAGGTCGTCGGCGACCTGTTCGGTTCCGGCCAGATGCAGCTGCCGTTCGTCCTGCAGTCGGCCGAGGTGATGAAGGCCGCGGTGGCCCACCTGGAACCGCACATGGAGAAGGACGACTCCGGCGGCAAGGGCAGGCTGCTGCTGGCCACGGTCAAGGGCGACGTCCACGACATCGGCAAGAACCTGGTCGACATCATCGTCTCCAACAACGGCTACGAGGTGGTCAACATCGGCATCAAGCAGCCGATCAACGCCATCCTCGACGCCGCCGAGGAGCACAAGGTCGACGCGATCGGCATGTCCGGCCTGCTGGTCAAGTCGACGGTGATCATGAAGGAGAACCTCCAGGAGATGAACTCCCGGGGGATCTCCGAGAAGTACCCGGTGATGCTCGGTGGCGCGGCGCTGACCAGGTCCTTCGTGGAGAACGACCTGGACGAGGTCTACCAGGGCGACGTCCGCTACGCCAAGGACGCCTTCGAGGGCCTGCACCTGATGGACCGGATGATGGCCGTCAAGCGCGGGGAGACCCCGGAGGAGGACGAGGCCGAGGCGGCCAAGAAGGCCGAGCGCAAGGCCCGCCGCGAGCGGTCGCTGCGCATCGCCGAGAAGCGCAAGGCCGCCGAGGGCGACATCCCCGACCTCTACGACGAGTCGACCCGCTCCGACGTCGACGCCGACGCACTGGTGCCGACCCCGCCGTTCTGGGGTTCGAAGGTCATCAAGGGTGTCCCCGTCGCCGACTACCTCGCCCTGCTCGACGAGCGCGCGACGTTCTTCGGGCAGTGGGGCCTGCGCGGCTCCAAGAAGGGCGAGGGGCCCAGCTACGAGGAGCTGGTGGAGTCGGAGGGCAGGCCGCGGCTGCGGTACTGGATCGACGAGCTGGCCACGGCCGGGATCCTGCAGCACGCCGCGGTCGTCTACGGCTACTTCCCGGTGGTCTCCGAGGGCAACTCGCTGATCGTGCTGGACAAGGAGGAGCCGGACGCCCCGGAGCGCACCCGGTTCACCTTCCCGCGTCAGCAGCGGGACCGCAGGCTGTGCCTGGCCGACTTCTTCCGCTCGCGGGAGAAGGCCGAGGAAACCGGTCAGGTCGACGTGCTGCCGATGCAGCTGGTGACCATGGGCCAGCCGATCGCCGACTACGCCAACGAGCTGTTCGCCAAGAACTCCTACCGGGACTACCTGGAGATCCACGGGATGGGCGTGCAGATGACCGAGGCCCTGGCCGAGTACTGGCACCGCAGGATCCGCCGGGAGCTGGCGTTCGCCGGCGGCGGGTCGGCGGCCGACGAGGACCCGGCCGACGTGCAGGAGTTCTTCAAGCTCGGCTACCGGGGTGCCCGGTTCTCCTTCGGCTACGGCGCGTGCCCGGAGATCGAGGACCGTGCCAAGATCGTCGAGCTGCTCGAGAGCGAGCGGATCGGCGTAGTGCTGTCCGAGGAGTTCCAGCTGCATCCGGAGCAGTCCACGGACGCGGTCGTGTGCCACCACCCCGAGGCGAAGTACTTCAACACCTGATCGAACGCGGCAAGACCCGAACCTCCACGAGAGTGCGCAGGGAAACGAGAAAGGAAAACATGAGCGCGAAGCTGCAGAAGGTCAACGGCATCGAGTTCGCGGTGAAGGATCTGTCGCTGGCGGAGGCGGGCCGCCACCAGCTCCGCCTGGCCGAGCACGAGATGCCCGGCCTGATGGCAACTCGTCGCGAGTACGCGGCGTCGAAGCCGCTCAAGGGGGCGCGGATCGCCGGTTCGCTGCACATGACGGTGCAGACCGCGGTTCTCATCGAGACGCTGCTCGAGCTCGGCGCGGAGGTGCGCTGGGTGTCCTGCAACATCTTCTCCACCGACGACTCCGCCGCGGCGGCCGTCGTGGTCGGCCCGAACGGCACTCCGGAGAAGCCCGAGGGCACCTCGGTGTTCGCCTGGAAGGGCGAGACGCTGGAGGAGTACTGGTGGTGCACCGACCAGCTGTTCCAGTTCGAGGGCGGCCAGTCCCCGAACATGATCCTGGACGACGGTGGTGACGCCACGCTGCTGGTGCACAAGGGCGTCGAGTTCGAGGCCGCCGGCGCGGTGCCGCAGGCCACCGACGACGACCCGGACGAGTACAAGGTCGTCCTCAAGACCCTGCGCGACAGCCTGTCGCAGGACAACCAGCGCTTCAGCAAGATCGCCAAGGAGATCCGGGGCGTCACCGAGGAGACCACCACCGGTGTGCACCGCCTCTACGAGTTCGCCAAGACCGGCGAGCTGCTGTTCCCGGCGATCAACGTCAACGACTCGGTCACCAAGTCCAAGTTCGACAACAAGTACGGCTGCCGCCACTCCCTGGTCGACGGCATCAACCGGGGCACCGACGTGCTCATCGGTGGCAAGACCGCCGTCATCGCCGGTTTCGGTGATGTCGGCAAGGGTTCGGCGGAGTCGCTGCGCGGCCAGGGCGCTCGCGTGATCGTCACCGAGATCGACCCGATCTGCGCGCTGCAGGCGGCGATGGAGGGCTACGAGGTCGCGACGATCGAGGACGTCGTCGAGACGGCCGACATCTTCATCACCACGACCGGCAACTTCAACATCATCACCGCCGAGCACATGGCGAAGATGAAGCACAACGCGATCGTCGGCAACGTCGGTCACTTCGACAACGAGATCGACATGGCCGGCCTGGAGAAGGTCCCCGGCATCAAGAAGGTCGAGATCAAGCCGCAGGTCCACGAGTTCACCTTCGAGGACGGCCACGCGATCATCGTGCTGTCCGAGGGCCGGCTGCTGAACCTGGGCAACGCCACCGGTCACCCGAGCTTCGTCATGTCGAACTCGTTCACCAACCAGACCCTGGCCCAGATCGAGCTCTGGACCAAGCCGGGCGAGTACGACAAGCAGGTCTACGTGCTGCCCAAGCACCTGGACGAGAAGGTCGCCCGCCTGCACCTGGACGCCCTGGGCGTCAAGCTCACCAAGCTGACCAAGGAGCAGGCCGCCTACATCGGTGTGGACGTCGAGGGCCCGTACAAGCCCGACCACTACCGCTACTGAGCCGTCGCTCAGGCACCGCGGTGCCGACCGGTGGTCACCGCCCGCGCGGCGGGCGGTGACCACCGCACCCGGGCACGAGGAGGAGTCTCCGCGATGGTGCGGCCCCAGGCCGAAGCGGGCCGCCGACGACATGACGGTCCACAACGTGCCCTCCTATTCTCCAGTGGGGACCACTGCCGGTTCCCGCGTTCCTCGATTCGCCGTTTCGCGAACAGACTTTCCAGCAGGAGTATCGGTCCCTGCTCGCACAGGGCAGGTTTGCGGTGTGGATTCTTCCGCTCTCCGCGGTGACCGAAGTCGACAGAAGGAAAACCTGAGGACGAGATGAACACCATCGCACTCGAACTGGTTCCGCCCGACCTCGACGGCGGTGAGCAGAAGGCCGTGGCGGAAGGGCGAAAGATCGCCGAGCTCAGCCGCAAGAGCGGGCTGGCGGGCCGGATCCGGCACGTGATGATCCCCGGAATCATCCAGGAGGACGGGGACCGGCCGGTCGATTTCCGGCAGAAGATGGACACCATCGACTTCTGGCAGGCCATCAAGCCCGAACTCGACGACATGCGCGCCCTGTGCACGCAGGTCACCGCCTTCCACGACGAGCAGAAGCTGGGCGAGCGCCTGCAGGACCTGCGCAAGGCGGACATGGACGGCATCGCGTTCGTCGGCGTGCCCCGCAACATGAGCGACGGCGAGGGGCCCGGCGTGGCCCCGACGGACGCGCTCACCAAGTACCAGGACGTGGTTCCCCACCGCGGGTCCATCCTGATTCCGACCCGTGAAGGCGAGCAGGGCCGGTTCGGTTTCAAATGCGAGCGCGGCGCCACCTACGGAATGACGCAGCTGCTCCATTCCGACGCCATCGTCGAATTTCTGCGCGAATTCGCGGAAACCACGCCGCACCGCCCCGAGATCCTGCTGTCGTTCGGGTTCATTCCCGGCGTGGAGAGCAAGAAGAAGCTCATCCAGTGGCTCATCCAGGACCCGGGCAACGAACACGTCGCGAAGGAACAGGAGTTCGTGGCCCGCACCGCCGAGCTCGGTTTCGAGCAGCGCAAGCAGGCGGTCGTCGACCTCTACAAGCGGGTCGTCGACGGCGTGCACGACCTCGGCTTCCCGCTGAGCGTCCACCTCGAAGCGCCCTACGGCTACAACGAGCCGGCGTTCGAGACCTTCGCCGCGATGCTGGAGCACTGGGCGCCGAGCCCGGCCTGAGCCCGGTGGTGCGGCTGAGCCGGGAGCGAGGCCGCCCACATCGCCGGGCCACCCCAAGTGCGGGACCACTATGCTGCGGAGCCCGCGTGTGGAAGGGGAGAGGCCAAGTCATGACTCGGGTCGTCGACCGGCTGCGGCCGGGCAGGACGGTGTTCTCGGTGGAGTTCTTCCCGCCGAAGAGCGACGACGAAGAGCGGCTGCTGTGGAAGGCGATCCGGGAGTTCGAGGCGCTGGACCCCGCCTACGTCTCGGTCACCTACGGGGCGGGCGGGTCCAGCCGGGACCGCACGGTGCGCACTACCGGCCGGATCGCGAGCGAGACCACGCTGGTGCCGGTGGCGCACCTGACCGGGGTGAACCACTCGATCGCCGAGCTGCGGCACGTCATCGGCTCCTACGCCGCCGAGGGCATCCGCAACGTGCTGGCGATCCGGGGCGACCCGCCGGGTGACCCGATGGGCGAGTGGGCACCGCACCCGGAGGGCATCACCTACGCCGACGAACTGGTCCGGCTGGTGCGCGGGTGTGGTGACTTCTGCGTGGGCGTCGCGGCGTTCCCGCACATGCACCCGCGCTCGGCGGACCTGGACTCCGACACCCGGCACATGGTCGCCAAGCTGCGTGCGGGGGCGGACTTCTCGGTGGCGCAGATGTTCCTGGAGCCGGAGTACTTCCTGCGGCTGCGCGACCGGCTGGTCCAGCGGGGCTGCGACCAGCCGCTGCTGCCGGGGATCATGCCGATCACCACGCCGAAGGTGCTGGGCATGACGACGCAGCTGAGCAACATGACGATCCCGTCCGCGGTGTCGTCGGTGCTCGACCCGCTGGCAGGCGACCCCTCGGGCTTCCGCGCCGCCGGGATCGAGATCACGACCAAGCTGTGCGAGAAGCTCATCGCCGAGGGCGTCCCGGCGCTGCACTTCTACAGCCTGAACCGCGCCCAGGCGACCCGGGAGGTCCTGGGCAACCTCGGCCTCGACGGCGGGGTGCTCAAGGCGGCCTGACGCCGGCGGGTTGGACACCGCCGCGCCCGATTCTCCGGATCGGGCGCGGCGGTTTTCGCGTCCGGGCGGCTACAGCGCGGTCAGCAGCATGACGCCCATGCCGAAGCTCATCGCCGCGTGGCAGGTCGACTCGGCCGCCACGATCCGAGGTGCCGCCCCGCCGGTTGGTCGCAGCGCGCCGCGTCCGATGTCCAGGGCGCGTGCCGTCCAGGGCAGCGCGGTGACCACGAACGCGGCGCCGAGCAGCACCGAGACGGCGACGACGGGTCCGGGCGGACCCGCCGGGACCGGCCCAGCGGCGGCTATCCCCGCCGCTGACGCGCCTAGCGAGTGGTGGTGCCCGCCGTGACCGGAGTCGGGGGAGTGGCCCGTCATCAGCAGCGGCATGGTCGCCACCATCCACACCATCGCCGCCATCATCAGCGCGTGGTGCACGTGCGCGAGCACGGGGGAGCCGTGGCCGTGGTGATCGCCGGTGCGGCGCCGGTTGCCGGCCAGGAAGGCGAACCACAGCGCGGCCAGTCCGAACAGCACGATCTGGGGCGCCGCCGGGATCGCCATGCCCCACGGCCACGCCATGGCCACCATCAGCGCGCTCATCAGCAGGTGAGCCGCCGAGCTGATCCGGTCGGCCACTCCGCACGCCGGGGCGAGCAGTCGGCGCAGCGACCACAGCGCGGTGCCGGTGAACAGAATGGTGAGGATCCAGCGCAGCAGCAGTGCTTCGACCATGTCAGGCTCCCGCGTTCGAGTCGGAGGTGCGGCGGCGGGCGACGGCTCCGAGAACTGCGTCCAGGACCAGGAACGCCAGCAGGGAGACGCCGAGCAGGGGCACGAAGTAGGCGACGAAGGCCGCGACGAGGATGATCGGCGCCATCACCCGGCCTGGCACCAGCCGCCACGCGCCGCGCGCCGGCAGCCTGCCGAACCCGGCGGCCGGCCTGCGCAACCACCACATGCGGTAGCCCCAGAAGATCACGCACAGCAGGCCGAGCCCGAGCGCGAGCAGCGCGATCTGGTTGACCAGGCCGAACAGCAGGCCCATGTGCGCGTCGATGCCCCACCTCGACAACTTGGCCATCAACGGGTAGTCGGCGAACCGCAACGTCGCGGTGACCGCACCGCTGGCCGGGTCGACCGCGGCCGAGTCCTGCCGGGTGGGCCACTGGCGCCCGACCTGCTGGACGGTGTACGCCCCGCCGTCGTCGGGCGGCGTGATCTCGACCGCGCCGGTGACCCCGTGCTCGGCGGCGGCCTCCCGGATGCGGTCGAACCCGACGTCGCCGCCAGACGGAGCGGACGGCAGCGCCGTGGAGACGGTGGGGGTCTCCCAGGAAAGCGACTCCCGCAACGCGCTGATGTTCTCCCCGGCGTAGACCGACCACGTCAGACCGGTCGCCGAGAGGAACAGCAGGCCCGGCGCAAGCCACAGACCGACCGCTCCGTGCCAGGACAGGACCCTTCGCCGGCCCGCAGGACGCAGCTCGGGGGCGATCGTCGTCCGGACCCGGCGGCGTGGACGCCGGCGCGCGACCCACATCACCAGCCCGCCGGCCACGACCACCCAGAGCCAGCTCGCGGCCAGCTCGCTGTAGAGCCGTCCCGCGTCGCCCAGGTGCAGCCCGCGGTGCAGGTTGTCGATCCAGGCACGCAGGGGAAGGGCCTGGCTGCTGCCGTAGGTGTCGAGCACCCCGCGCACCTCCAGCGTGTGCGGGTCGACGAACACCGTGCGCCGGTAGCTCTCCGGCAGGTCCGGCGCGTCGAAGATCACCTGCGTGGTGTCGGTCGGGGTCGGCGCCGGGCGCACCGACTTCAGCGAGTCGCCGGGGCGGACGGCGCGGGCCGTCTCGACCTGGGCCGCGAGCGGATGGCTCGTAGCCGCGGGCGGGACGTGCAGCTCGTGGTCGTAGACGCTCTGTTCCAGCTGCGGGGTGAAGACGTAGAGCAACCCCGTCAGCGCCGCGACGACCAGGAACGGCGCGACCAGGGCCCCGGCGTAGAAGTGCAGGCGCAGCACCAGCGGCCGCAGGGCCTGCCACCAGGTCTGCCGGGGTGCGTCGGGAGCGCGGGGCTCCCGGACGTCGGGTTTCGCGGGCGTCTCGTCGACCAACTGTTCATCGGGCGCCATGGCACTCCTAAACTGCTCCGCCGCTCCGCTCTGCCGGAGTCGACCTTCGAACAACAGGTCGTGGGCCCGGCGTGTCTGGTTCCCGGCGATTTGTGCGAGTGCCGTCAGAAGGGCGTGGCCGTCGGTGCGCCGGACGGAGCCGGTCGCGACGAGCACGAGTGATGAGCGGAGGAGCCAGGCCCGACGTGGACCTGCGAGCGGGTCAGCGCGGTCACGCGCCGCTCCGGTCGGTCACCGGTGGAGCGCGTCGAGAGTCGCGCGGCAGGTGTCGGCGCAGTGCCGGGTGGCGTCCGAGCAGATCCGGCAGTGCGTGTGGTGCTCGGCGTGCCGGCCGCACAGTTCGTTGCTGCGCTCGCACGCCAGCAGGCACACTTCCAGCTGCGCGCTGAGCATGCTGCTGTCGGGTCCGTTGCCTCTGGTGAGGACGTTGCGCGTGGTGGTGACGACGTCCACGCAGTCCATGTCCCGGCTCGCGGCCTCGGCCAGGTGGCCCGCATCCCGCGCGGCCAGCATCCCGGCCGAGCAGGCCAGCACCGCCTCGGCGCAGTCCTGCAGGGCCTCCACCATGGTGGCCATCTGCTCGCTGCTCAGGCTGGGCTTGGTGGTCATGCTTTCGAACAGCTCGCGCGTATGTAACACGGCTGAACACCTTTGCTGCGGTTGTGCGGCATCGGACGGTTCGCCGGGGGACGGGACCGGACTCGCGACTGCCGCCGTCCTCCGGCCGAGGGACCATGTTCCACCCGCGGCGTGGTGATCGCCGGATGTCGTTGCCGAGCGGCTGTTCGGCTCAGGCCGGCCGCGGTCGTTCTCAGGCTCCGCGGCGGATGCGTCCGGCGTAGCGCTCCTCCAGCGCGCGGTTGTGCTCGTCGCCCTCCGGGATGTTGGCCGACAGGTACACCGGCGGTGCCTCCCCGGCGGCCAGCAGCGCGCTGACGACCTCGGCCACAAGCATCTGCGCCAGCAGCGCGGCGGTGATCGAGGAGACCCCGCACACCGCGCCGCCGCCGGGCAGCGGGAGCACCGCGTCGCCGTAGGGCGCGCCGTTGTCGAGCACCACGTCGGCGAAGTCCGCCAGCCGCTTGCCGGACGGGTGCCGGGAGTCCACCTGCTCGGAGTGCAGGCGGGAGGTGATCGCGACGAGGCTGTGGCCGCGCTCAGCGACCAGCCTGGCGAACTCCACGACCGCGCCGTTGACCCCGGAGTTGGACGCGACGACGAAGACGTCCCGCGGGCTGACCGGGGCCAGCTCGTAGAGCCGGTGCGCCACCTCCGGCGTCCGCTCCAGGTGCGGGTCGAACAGGACCCCCGGTGGTTCGCCGCCGTGGACGACCAGGTCGCGCAGAGCGATCATGTTCGTCGGCACCAGGCCGCCCGCCCGCCCGGCGATCTCCATCGCCAGCGCCTGCGAGTGCCCGGTGCCGAAGGCGTGCACCACGCCGCCTGCCCGCACCGAGCCGGTCACCAGCTCCGCGGCCCGGCCGACGGCCTCGGCCTGGCCGGTGGCGACGCCGTCGAAGATCTCGCGCGCCGTCCGGACGAACTCGTTCCCGCTCACCGCCATCTGCGCCTCCAGCGCTCGGAGCTGATCTGCCCTCGGCGACTCTATGCGCGACCCGCCCGCTCGTGGCGGGGGAAATTGTCGGAGTCGGCTGAGATGCTTCTACCCCGAGCCGCGGATCGCCTCGGCTCAGGGGCCGCTCACGCGGACCGGCGACAGGCCGGATCCCGACCTCCCGGAGGAATGACCATGGCCGCCGAACACGTCGACACCACGCCCGCCCGCCCCGGCCGGGCCCTGAACGTGACGCTCTGGGTGCTGCAAGCCCTGCTCGCGGCGTTCTTCGTCTTCGCATCGCTGCCGAAGCTGCTCGGCGACCCGGCCACGGTCGCCTCCTACGACCTGATCGGGTTCGGCCAGTGGTTCCGCTACCTCACCGGCGCGTTGGAACTGGCCGGAGCGATCGGGCTGCTCATCCCCCGGCTGTCGCCACTGGCCGCGCTCGGGCTGGCCATCGTGATGCTCTGCGCGACGGTCGCCAACCTGACCGTGCTGGCCATGCCCAGCGCCGCGGTCACGACGGTCGTGCTGATGCTGCTCTTTGCCTTCGTCGCGTGGAGCCGCAAGTACCAGCTCACCGGTCTGCGCCGCTGAGGCTCATTCGGTCGGGCGAGCCGATTCGGCCGCCTCGTTCAGGCGAGCGAGGCGGCCAGGGCGGCGATGTCGTCGGGCCGCACCCGGCAGCAGCCGCCGATGACGGCGGCACCCTCGCGCGCCCAGCTGCTCGCCGCGGTGTCGGGGGACTGGGACCCGCCCGTCCAGATGCGGCGGTCCGCGTCCCAGCCCTCACCGCTGTTGGGGTAGGCGATGACGGGTTTGCCGGTCACCTGCCGGGCGATCGCCAGTGCCGGGGTGACCTCGGCGGGGGAGCAGCAGTTGACGCCGACGGCGACGATGCCTTCGTGGTCGCGGGCCACGTCGAAAGCCTCGGCGAGCGGCTGGCCCGCGCGGGTGCGCCCGTCGGCCACCGTGTAGGAGAGCCAGGCCGGGACCCCGATGCCGTCGATCGCCTCGATGAGGGCGATCGCCTCGTCGAGGTCGGGCACCGTCTCCAGGGCGAGGACGTCCGGTGCGGCACCCGCCAGGACCTCCAGCCGGGTCCGGTGGAAACCGACCAGGTCCGAGACGGTCAGTCCGTAGCGCCCGCGGTACTCGGAGCCGTCGGCGAGCGTCGCGCCGTAGGGCCCGACCGAGGCGGCGACCCACCTCGGCCGCTCTGGCTCCAGGCGTTCGGCGGCCTGCCGGGCCAGCTCGACGCTGCGGCGCATCAGCGCCGCGGCTTCACCGCGACCGATCCCCCGCGCGCCGAAACCGGAGAAGCTCGCCTGGTAGCTGGCGGTGGTGGCGATGGCCGCGCCGGCGCGGAAGAACGCCTCGTGCGCGGCGACGACCTCCTCCGGCGCGTCGTGCAGCAGCCGCGCCGACCACAGCTCGTCGGAGAGGTCGTGGCCCCTGGCCTCCAGCTCGGTGGCCAGGCCACCGTCGAGCACGAGCGGAGCGCTGCTGCGCAGATCGGCGAACGGCACGCACCCACCATAGGCGTCGCGGTGGCCGCCGTGCGTTGCCTCAGCCGCCCCAGATGTCCTCCAGGTAGCGGCCGGAGGACTTCAACCCGGCCAGCCACGCCTCGGCATCGGCCTGCCCCGTCCCGGTCCGGGCGCGGAAGAGGTCGGTGAACGCGGCGCGCACCGCGGGGGCCATCGTGCTCGCGTTGCCGCACACGTACACCACCGCTTCGGCGTCGAGCAGCGCCATCACCTCGTCCCCGCAGGACCGCAACTGGTCCTGGACGTAGCAGCGGGGCTTGCCGGGCACGCGCGAGAACGCAGGGTGCACCTCGACAACACCGCGCTGCTGGAAGTCGCGCAGCTCGTCTGAGTAGAGGTAGTCCACCTCCGGGTTCCGGCAGCCGAAGAACAGCAGCGACCGGCCGACCGGGACGCCCTGCGCGGCGAGCACGGCGCGGTCCTGCAGGAATCCCCGGAAGGGTGCCAGGCCGGTCCCCGCCCCGATCATGATCATCGGGGTGTGCGGGTTCTCCGGCGGGCGAAACGCGATCGTCGGCTTGCGGACGAAGACGAACACGGTCGCCTTCGCCGGGCTGCGGGCCAGATGGTTGGAGCAGATGCCGCGATACTCGCCTACGCCGCTCCTGGCAGGCGCGCACAGGACGCCGGTGGTGATGCTGCACGTGTCGCTGCTAATGCCCGGTGCCGAGGAGATGGAGTAGTAGCGCGGCCGGAGCGGCGGCAGCATGTCGAGGAAGACCTCGAACGGCAACGCGCAGCCGGGGTGCTCCTCCAGCAGTTCGAGCACGGACCTGCGCGGTTCGAAGACGTGCGTGCGGTAGCAGCCGTCGGTGTCCTTGGCCAAGGCGCGCAGTCGCTCCCGCTGTCCGGAGTCGTCGGTGTACTCGGCGAGAAGCTCGATCTGCTCCCTGGTCGCGGTGTCCTGCAGTTCCACGCAACTGGCGAGCACGCCGAGCAGCGGCGCGGGCTCGTCCAGCGGCAGGTGGGTGTGCCGGCTGCTCTCGGTCGGCGTGATCGTGACGTACATGCCCGCGTCGAGGCCGAACCGCAGGATCGCGCGCCGGATCAGCTCGACGTCGTTGCGCGGCAGCACACCGAGGTGGTCTCCGGTGCTGTAGTCCATCCCGGCGGGCAGCGCCACGTCGAGGTGCCGGGTGGAGCGCCGGTCGCCGTCGCCGTCGTGGTGCAGCAGCTCGCGGTTCACCCGCACCGTGGCCGGGCGCGCCCGGTAGGACATCACCACGGGGTTGGTCGTCTGCTTGTTGACCAGCGAGATCGCCAGCCTGGGGGCACCGGCGCCGGTCGCGGTCAACTCCGGTTCCAGCCCCAGGGCGCACGTGAGCGCGGGCCACAGGCCCTGGTACCAGGCGTGGTACTGCTCGTCGAAGTCGCCCTGCGCGTTGCCCTCTCCCCGCTGGTAGGCGCGTAGCGCTCCGTGCGCGGCGAACTGCTCGTCCAGCAGGGTCGGCACGGCCTGGTACGTCGACGCCCAGTCGGTGCTGCCGCAGCCGAACACGGCGTAGTGCAGCCCGGCGCACGCGTCGGGCGAGGTCGCCGGATCGCTGATCCAGGCGCAGAACCGGCCCGCGTTGTCCGGGGGAGTGCCGTTGTAGGAGGCGGAGACGACCACCACCGCACCGCGGTCGGGCAGCGCGTCGGTGTAGTCGTCGAGCGGACCGAGGCCGACGTCGAAGCCGCGCCGGGTGCCGTCCTGCGCGATTCGGCTGGCGATGCTCTCCGAGGTGCCGAGGTTGGACCCGAACAGCACCAGCAGCGGGGTGTCGTGCGCGTCGGCTCGGGGCGCGGCGGGAGCCTCCTGAACCGTCCGCTCGGCGGGTGGCGCGGTGCGGGGTGCGGCGGCGTCGATCTTCCGGCCGGGGCGGGGACGCACCTGGACGTGCATGCCGTCGGGCTTGAGCGTCAGGGTCGTGCGCACCGAGAGCCGGTAGTCGTGGACGTCGGCGAACTCGAAGCGCTGCAACAGCATCGCGAGCACGAGCATCGCCTCCTGCCGCGCGAACTGCTGGCCGATGCACGCCCGCTGGCCGGTGCCGAACGGCTTGAACGAGTGCGGTGGCAGGGCCTCGCGGCGCTGCGGGTCGAAGTGCTCGGGGTGGAACTCCTCGGCGTCGGTGCCCCAGACGCGCTGGTCCCGATGCAGCATGGGCGTCACCACCGTCACCGGGGTACCCGCCGGGATGAGGTAGCGGCCGCCGATCACGGCGTCCTGGTACGGCGCGCGGGTGAAGGCGGGCGCGGTCGGCCACAGCCGCAGCGTCTCGTCGACGATCTGGCGCAGGTAGCCGAGCTCACCGAGCTGCGCCAGCGTCGGCTCCGCTGTCGAGCCGACCACCCGGTCGACCTCGGCGTAGGCCCGCTCGGCCACGTCCGGGTTCTTGAGCAGGAAGTACAGGACGAACGACAGCAGTCCACTGGTTGTCTCGTGCCCGGCGATCATGAACGTGACGCACTGGGCGCGGATGTTGGCGTCCGGCAGCCGTTCACCGGTCTGGCGGTCGACGCCGTCGAGCATCGCGCCGAGCAGGTCCCGGCGCGTCTCGCCCGACTCCCTGCGCTGCTGGATCACCTGGTCCACCAGCCGTTCCATGGTGGCGTTGTCCTCGTCCAGGCGCCGCCGCGCGCGGACCCGGAGCCGGGTCTGGACCGGCAGCTGCCGGATCCTGGCCTGGGACTCGGCCAGGACCCGCATCATGGCGGCGACGAAGGGGTGGGCGTCCTCGCGGTAGAAGGAGTTGAAGCGGTAGCCGAACCCGCACAGCGCGATGGTGTCGAGGGTGAGCCTGGTGGTGTCGGCGGTGACGTCGACCTCGTCGCCGGGGTTGAGCCGCTCCCACTTCTGGACGAGCTGGCCCGCGATGTCGGTCATCATCGGCAGGTAGTCGCTCATGGCCTGCTGCGAGAACGACGGCATCAGGATGTTGTGCGCGCGGCGCCACAGCGGGTCGGCGGTCTCCGACGTGAACAGGCCGTTGCCCGCGCTGGTGCCTCTGCGCAGCATGCCGAGCCCGCCGGTGACCCGCTTGTCGAACAGGTTGTCGTCGCAGAGGTCGGCCACGAGATCCTGTCCCCAGGCGAAGACCCGCCCGCCCGGGCTGCCCGGGATGTCCAGCCGGAAGATGGGACCGAGTTCGCGCCCGAGCTCCACCAGGCTCTCCACGGGGTGCTCGGAGTCGATGCAGAAGATGTTGCCCAGGACGGGGAGGCCGCGGGGGCTGGGCAGCGACTCGACGGTGATCGGTGCGGACATGGTGGATCACCTCTGGACGGGTCCGGCGTCGGGAGGTCGTGCCTGGCGGACGGTGGTGCTCAACAGCACGGACCAGCCCGCCGGCACCGGCCGGGCCTGCCCGTGCCATTCCATGCTGGACCGGTGGGGACGACGGGGACACGGTCTTTACGCCCCGATCCCCGGCGACGCACGGTTGCACCATCGCCCGCGGGATACGGTGCACGGCGGTGCGTTGAACGGAGGAAACATGCCGGACCTTCCGGAGGGCGTGGTCGCGGCGCTGCGGGCGGAACTGCCCGAGCGGTGCCTGCTGACCGATCCCGACTCGATGACCCGATTCGCCCACGACGAGGCGGAGTGGGCGCCGCACGGCAAGCCGGCGGCGGTGGTGCGGGCGAGCACCACCGAGCAGGTCGCGACCGCGGTGCGGATCTGCTCGCGGCTGGGTGTGCCCGTTGTGCCCAGGGGTGCCGGGACCGGGCTGTCGGGAGGGGCCAACGCACTGGACGGCTGCGTGCAGCTCTCGCTGACGGAGATGGACCGCATCGTCGAGATCAACCCCCGCGAACAGCTCGCCGTGGTGCAGCCCGGCGTGGTCAACGACGACCTCCGCGCGGCCTGCCTGGAGCAGGGCGCCTGGTACCCGCCGGACCCGGCCAGCTCGCCGTGGTCGACCATCGGCGGCAACGTGGCCACCAACGCAGGCGGGGTCTGCTGCGTCAAGTACGGCGTGACCCGCGACTACGTGCTCGGCATGGAGGCGGTGGTCGGCGACGGCGAGGTCGTGCGGCTGGGCAGGCGGACCGCCAAGGGCGTCGCGGGCTACGACCTGTGCGGCCTGTTCGTCGGGTCGGAGGGCACGCTCGGCGTCATCACCGAGGTCACGGTCCGCCTGTTACCCGGTGTGCGAGCGCCCGAACGGACCGTGGTCGGCTACTTCGACACGCTGGTGGCCGCGGGCGAGGCGGTCGCGGCCGTCGCCGCCGCGGGCGTGGTGCCCTCCGCGCTGGAGCTGCTCGACAAGCACTGCCTGGAGGCGGTGGACGCCTGGAAGCAGATGGGGCTCAGCGCCGAAGCCGACGTGCTGCTGCTCGGGCGCTCCGACAGCCCCGGTGCGGCCGGTGACCACGAGGTCGAGACGCTGGCCCGCTGCTTCGACCAGGCGGGTGCGACCTGGAGCGCGGTCTCGACCGACCAGCACGAGGCCGACGCGCTGTTCCAGGCCCGCCGCCTGGCCTACCCGGCGCTGGAGCGCCTCGGGCCGCTGCTGACCGAGGACGTGTGCGTTCCCCGCGCGGCGGTCCCGGAGATGCTGGCCCGCATCGAGGCATCGGCGCGGCGCCACGACACCCACATCGCAAACATCGCCCACGCCGGCGACGGCAACCTGCACCCGCTGATCATCACCGCCGCCGGGGACGAGGACGCGAAGCTGCGCGCGCAGCGCGCGTTCGACGACATCGTCGACGACGCGATCGCGCTGGGCGGCACGGTGACGGGCGAGCACGGCGTCGGGTTGCTCAAGCGCAGGGGCCTGCACGCCGAGCTCAGCCCCGCGGTCGTCGGCATGCACCACGCGGTCAAGAACGCCCTGGACCCGCGGGGGATCTTCAACCCGGGCAAGGTGTTCGGCGATCCCGGGAGCTGACCTGGCGAGGAGTCGGCTGCCGGTGGCCGCGCCGTGGCCACCGGCCCGCTGCGCCATCGCGGTCCGCCGGACGGCTTCGCCACATCCGCCGCACAGCGGCGCCGGAGGAGTCTACGGTGTCCTGTCATGGCCCGAACGCGCTTGTACCGCAACGGAATTCTCGAATCGGAGGACTTCCCCGTAGCGGACGTTTCCGACCATCTGCTCGATCCGGACGCGACCGTGTGGCTGGACTTCTGCGCGCCCGGCGAGGCGGAGCTCGCGCTGATCAGCGAGGAACTCGGGCTGCACGCGCTGGCGGTCGAGGACGCCGTCCACGAGGGACAGCGCGCGAAACTCGACTGCTACGACTCGCATTCCTTCCTCACCGCCTACGCGGTGAGCATGGACGGCGAGGTGTTGCGGCGCCACGAGGTCGCCGCGTTCGTCACCCGACAGGCGCTGGTCACCGTCCGCAAGGACGAGGCCTTCGACATCCAGGCGGTGCTCGACCGGTGGGACGCCGCGGCCGAGGGGGCCAAGAGCGGTGTCGGTTTCCTCCTGCACGGGCTGCTCGACTACGTCGTGGACGGCCACTTCGACACCGCGCAGACGCTCGACGACCAGATCGAGCAGCTGGAGGACCTCGTCTTCGAGGACCGCCCCGACCACACCCGGTTGCAGCGGCGTTCACTGCAGGTGCGCAAGAACCTGGTGCACCTGCGGCGCGTGGTCGTGCCGATGCGCGAGGTCGTCGGCAACCTCATGCGCCACGACATGCGGTTGGTCGACGACGCGACGCAGCCGTACTTCCAGGACGTCTACGACCACGTGCTGCGGGCGTCGGAGTGGACCGAGTCGCTGCGCGACCTGATCACGACGATCCGCGAGACGCAGCTCAACCTGCAGGGCTACCGGCTCAACACGATCATGAAGAAGGTGACGAGCTGGGCTGCGATCATCGCGGTGCCCACCGCGGTCACCGGCTTCTACGGCCAGAACGTGCCCTACCCGGGATTCCAGCAGGTGTGGGGCTTCTGGGCGTCCCTGGTCTCGATCGTCGTGCTGTCGGTCGGCCTGTACGCGCTGTTCCGCAAGCGGGAGTGGCTGTAGGCGCCGCTCCACCACTGGTCGCGGCACCCGTCTGCCCTCGCGGGCGCGGGAAGGAGCGGCGACCGACCATCCCGGCAAGACATCGTTGAGCGCAGACCCCGACGCTGGCGGCTAACCCGCGAAAGCCTTGAAGATCTGGGTGAACTCGTAGTCGGACTGCGCGATGCTGCTGCAATCCGGCGCGACCGGCCCTCCCGGGCAGCGGCCGTTGTCGCGGCCCGCCGACCAGAACGACAGCAGCCCGATCCGGTTGGCGGCGGCCCAGTCGACCAGTTGCCTGGCATGGCCCTGTTCGAAGACCTTGCCGTTGAAGTTGCGGCCGATCATGGGTGTGACGCCGAGCCGCGCCTTCAGCTCGGCGTCACCGAGGTCCGGCCAGATCTGGCGCATCTGGCCCAGCGTGCTCTCCGCCGCGGCGATCACCGCGTCACCCCACGGCTTGCCGGAGCCGAACTCCATGGTCATCGGATTCACCAGGACGTCGACGCCGTGCGCCGCAGCGCTCTGCAGCACCTGGTAGGAGTACGGGTCGAGCCCGGTGTCGTCGCTCTGCACGCGCAATGTGTAGCTGATCTCGGTACCGCGCTCGGCCTGGAGCCGGGCGAGCGCTTCGTTGACCATCTCATGCGGAATCGATGCTTCCACGTCGATGTCGAGGTGGTTGGCGCCGACGGCGTCGAGCGTCGCGCGGTAGGCGGCGAGCAGTTCGTCGGCCGTGCGGCAGGAGTGCTCCAGGTACGGCCCCAGCGCGCCGCCGCTGGCGACGATCACGTCACCTCCCATCTCTCGCAGCCTGGTGACCTGGTCGACGACGCGCGGCTCGGTCAGCGGGATCTGCCCTCCCCACCGCGGATCGCAACCCGCGCTGCTGCCGAGGACGAAGGCGAGCGTGAAGTGCTTCTGGCCGGTCGCCTGGGCGATCTCGGGCAGCGTCGGCGACTCCCGCGTGATGTCGACGTAGGGCGCAGTCCTGATCGTCGCGACGCGCTCGGCTTCGGCTCCGGCCGCGGGCGCGGCCACCGGCAGGAGAACGGCGGCCGCGACCGCGGCGAGCAGCTTGGGCAGGGATCTCATCGGGGACTCCCGGGTCTCGTCGGGGCGGAGCGACGATCGACGCCGAGAAGGTATTTGGTCCAGACCAGCACGTCAATCGATCAGGACCGTTCGGGCCAGCCGATCACGCCCTCCGGCGGGAGCAGGGGAGGGCCGAACGATCCTGCTCCCAGCCGACCGCGCCTCAGCGGATACCGGCGAACGCGTCGACGCCCGTCAGCTCGGCCGAAAGCGACCACAGGCGGGCGGCCTGCTCGGGATCGGTCGCGTAGTCGCGCACCCCGGCCACCATGGCAGTGCTCTCCGTGGGTTCGGCGATGTCGCAGTCCTCGCAGTAGGCCCCGCCCATGCCTTCCAACCGCGGCGAGGTCGCGGCCCAAACCTGGGTCGCGGCGCCCTGCTCTGGTGTCTTGAACCCGTCGGCGACCAGGTTGCCGTCCGCGTCGACCCAGCCGTTGGCGACCATCTCCGACCGGCGCAGATGCCGTTGCAGCGGAGTCAGGATGGCGCCGGGGTGCAGCGAGAACGAACGCACTCCAGCGTCCCGGCCGAGCACGTCGAGACGGGCGGCGAACAGGGCGTTCGCCGTCTTCGACTGGGCGTAGGCGAGCCACTTGTCGTAGCCGCGCTCGAAGTGCACGTCGTCCCACCGGATTCCGGAGATCTGGTGCCCGGCGGAGGACACCGCGACGACGCGGGCGCCGCCGCGGGCGAGTGCCGGCCACAGCAGGTTCACCAGGGCGTGGTGCCCGAGGTGGTTGATCGCGAAGTGCCCCTCCCAGCCCGGCCCGACCCGGGTCTCGGGGCAGGCCATCACACCGGCGCCGCCGATCAGGATGTCGATGTCGCGGCCGGATTCGAGGAAGCGCTCGGCGAACGCGCGGACGCTGCCGAGGTCGTCGAGTTCCACGGTGTCCAGCTCGACGCGGTCGATGCCCGCGGTCGCCTCGGCCGCGGTCGCGCGTCGCCGGGCGGGAACGACGACCTGCGCTCCGGCCCCGGCCAGCGCGCGGGTGGTCTCCAGCCCGATCCCCGAGTAGCCGCCGGTGACGATGGCGAGCTTGCCGGAGAGGTCGGCTCCGGCCAGGACGTCGGCGGCCGTGCTCGAAGCGCCGAAGCCGGAGCCGATCTTGTGCTGCGATGTCGTTGTCATGGCGGCGAAGCTAGGAGCTGGAGTGCCCTCCAGGTCAAATGGCTACGCTCGGTGCCATGGCGCACTCCACACCGGACCTGAGCATCGGACAGGTCTCCGAACGCACCGGTCTCAGCATCGACTCGTTGCGGTTCTACGAACGCGAGGGACTGCTCGTGAGCCCGGTGCGGCGCGGGTCCACCGGCAGGCGCCGCTACGACGAGCGGGACGTGGAATGGCTGGTCTACTGCACGAAGTTCCGCGCATCGGGCATGCCGCTGGCCACGATCCGGCGCTTCGCCGAGCTCGTCCGCCACGGTGCCGGCACCGAGGAGGACCGCCTCGCGCTGCTGCGCAGGCACCGGGAGGAGCTGGTCGCCAGGATCACCGAGCTGACCGGCTGCCTCGACGTGATCGACCACAAGATCGGCGTCTACGAGGAGCACTTCGAGCGGGGAGCGGCGCACGAGCTCTGGAACACCGTGGTGCCTGCGGAAAGCGCGCCGTCCCCGGGGATCAGTGCTTGACCAGGCGCAGCGCCTCCTGCTCGATGGTCTCCTCGTCCAGCAGCACGTGGTAGGCGGCGTCGCCGAGCGGGATGAAGCTGTCCTCGCCCGAGACCCGCGCGACTGAGCCCTCGAAGCCGCCCTCGACCAGCGCGGTCACCACCGCTTCGGACACCCCGCCCGAGCGCCGGGTCTCGTCGACCACCAGCACCCTGCCGGTCGCCCTCGCCGCCGCGAGCAGGTCGTCGGCGGGTAGGGGAGCCAGCCAGCGCAGATCCAGGACGCGGGCACCGATCCCGTGCTCGCGAAGCCGTGCCGCGACCCGCAGGCTCATCGGCACCCCGTTGCCGAAGGTGACCAGCGTGAGGTCCCGGCCGTCGCCGTGCTCGCGGGCCCGGCCGATCGGTACGTGCCCGGTCCCAGGCTCCGGATACCGCGCGAGCCAGCCGCCGTCGCCGGCCTCGTGCAGGTCGCGGGTGTGGTACAGCGCGATCGGTTCCAGGAACACGCAAACCCGCCCGTCCTCGCGAGCGGCGGCGACGCACGTGCGCAGCATCGCGGCGGCGTCGTCGGGGCGTGACGGCGAGGCCACGACCACACCCGGCAGGTCCCGCAGCGCGGTCACGCTGTTGTCGTTGTGGAAGTGGCCGCCGAAGCCCTTCTGGTAGCCGTAGCCCGCGATGCGCACGACCATCGGGTTGCGGTAGCGGCCGCTGGAGAAGAAGCCCAGGGTGGCGGCCTCCCCGCGCAACTGGTCGGCCGCGTTGTGCAGGTAGGCCAGGTACTGGATCTCCGGGATCGGCAGCAGGCCCGCGAGCCCGGCGCCCAGTGCGGTGCCGAGGATGCTCTGCTCGTCCAGCAGCGTGTCGAAGACCCGTGCGCCGCCGAACTTCTTGCGCAGCCCGCGGGTCACGCCGTACACGCCGCCCTTGCGGGCGACGTCCTCGCCGAACACCAGAACGCCGTGGTCGCGGGCGAGTTCGTCGGCCAGCGAGCGGTTGATGGCCTGGGCGAGCGTCAGCGGCCCCTCGGTCTCGGGCGGCTTGCCTTCGAACGCACGCGCCCTGGCGTCCTGGTCGGACGCGGACGCCCGCCGCTCGACGGCTTCCGGGTGGTCCTGGGCGATGGATGCCATGACCTCGGCCGCGTTGGCGAGCTTGCGACGGGTGAGGGCGTCCTCGGTGACCCGCGCGACCTCATCGCGTTTGGCCTCGTAGCGGGCGATCACCTCGTCTGGCGTCAGAACCCCGTGGCGCACCAGGGATTTCGCCGTCGCCAGCACCGGATCGCGGTCGTAGTCGGCGACGATCTCGCTGCGCGCCCGGTAGCCGGACTCCACATCGGACCCGGCGTGGCCCATCAGGCGGACCGTCCGCAGGTGCAGCAACGCCGGCGCACGGTTCTCCCGCACCCAGTCGGCCGCTTCCCGTGCGATGTCGAGGCAGCGCAACGGGTCGTCACCGTCAGCGGTGAAATAGCGCAGTCCGGGCCGCTGCCCGTAGGTGGACTCGATCCAGCCCCTGGGCGTGCGGACGCTGATGCCGATCCCGTTGTCCTCGCACACCAGCAACAGCGGCATCGGCACGTCCTGGTGCGCGCAGTGCAGGGCCGAGTTGATCGCTCCGGTGGCGGTGGAGTGGTTCGCCGAAGCGTCCCCGAAGCTGCACACCACCACCGAGTCCGGTGCCCACTCGTTGCGCACGCCGAGCTGGGCGGCGCGGCCGAGGGAGAACGCCAGGCCCACCGCGCGCGGCAGGTGCGAGGCGATGGTGGAGGTCTGCGGGATTACGCCGAGGTCGCCGTGGCCGAACACCTTGTGCCGTCCGCCCGAGACCGGCTCGTCGGCCGAGGCGACCACGCCGAGCATCACGTCGCGCAGCGGGTCGTGCCCGGGGATCTGGCTCGCGCGGTGCACGTAGAAACCGCCCGAGCGGTAGTGCAGCAACGCCGGGTCGGTGGGGCGCAGCGCGTCGGCCACCGCCGCGTTGGACTCGTGCCCGGACGAGCCGATGCTGTAGTAGCCGAGCTTGCGGGAACCGAGCTGCCTGGCGGCGAAGTCCAGGTGCCTGCTGCCGGCCTGGGAGTCGAACAGGGCGAGCAGACGGCCGGCGTCCACCTCCGCCGACGGCGTCCCGGCGGGCAGCCCGGAGACGGTGTTGAGGAAGTGCTCGTCGATGGGCTCGCGGCCGTTCATGGCGCCTCCGCTCGGATCGGCTGCCGCTGCTCACCGGCGTGCCAGCTCTCGGCCAGCGCCGCGCACGACCTGGCCAGGTACTCCAGCGCGATGGGCAGCAGCGGGTTGGTGTTCTGCTTGCGGTGCAGGGTGCGCACCCTGCGGTGCGGTTGCCACCCGGCGATCCGGCTGAAGCGCACGTGGTCGTCACCGAGCGCCATGGCGGGCAGGACGGCGACGCCGAGCCCGCGGGCGACCAGGTCCCGGACGACGGCGTAGTCGTTGCTGCGGAAGATGATGCGCGGCACGAAGCCCGCGGCCGCGGCCAGCCGCACCAGCGAGCGGGCGCCGGCGGTGTCCTGGCGGGTGCAGATCCACGCCTCGTCGGACAGCTCGCGCAGGTCGACCTCCGGTGACCCGGCCAGCGGGTGGGAGTCCGGCAGCGCCAGCCGCAGCGGCTCGGCCATCAGCTCGGTGACGCACAGCTCCACCGGCCACTGCCGTGGGTCCAGGTCGTACTCGAAGACCACCGCCGCGTCGACGACGCCGTCGAGCACCCCGTCGAGGACCTCGTCCGGCTCGCCCTCGTCGAGCTGCACCTCGGCGTTGGGCCGCTGCGCGACCACCGCGGCCAGCACGTCCGGCAGCACCCGCGCGTTGGCCGTGGCGAAGCTGGCCAGCCGCAGGCTGCCCTCGTCGCCGACGACCATCGCGTGGACCTCGCGCTCCAGCGCGTCCAGCGCGCCGAGGGCGTCCCTGCTGCGGTCGGCCAGCCGGATCGCCAGCCCGGTGCTGCGCGCGCTGCGGGCCGAGCGCTCGAACAGCGACGCGCCGATGGCGCGTTCGAGCAGCACCATCTGCTGCGAGACGGCGGAGGCGGTGTAGCCGAGGACCCGGCCCGCTTCGGCGAACGAGCCGGTGCGCACGCACTCCTGGAGGGTCCTCAGGTGGATCGGGTTGAGCATGGTGGTCCTTACGCGGTCACTGCCTCGGGCCGGGCCTCCTGGCGGGGCAGGCGCCCGCGCAGCCGCATCGCCGTGCGCACCCGGTCCTGGGCCAGCCGCAGCGCGGCCTCGTGCGGCAGGACGTCCTGCTCGCGCGCGATGTCGAGCACGACGGCGGTGTTGTCCCTGGACCGGCGCGCCACCTCGTCGAGGATCAGCGTCGGCTCGGGGCGGAACGCCGATCTGCGGGCGTCCATCGCGAACCCGGCAGCGATCGCGCCGCCGGCGTTGGCGATGAAGTCGGGGACCACGGTGATGCCGCGCGCGGCCAACAGCGACCGGGCACCGGGCGTGGTGGGCAGGTTCGCCCCCTCGACGACCAGGTGGGCGCGCACCTCGCCGGCGAGCCGTTCGTCGATGACGTCCTGCCCCGCCGCGGGCACCAGCACGTCGCAGTCGACGACCAGCTCCTGGCCGCGCGGGATGCGCAGGTGGTCCGGGGCCGCCTGCACGCAGGCGTCGCCGAGCTCGGCGCGCGCCGCCAGCCAGTACCCGACGTCGAGACCGTCCGGGTCGTGCACCGTGCCTTCGACGGTGGACAGCGCGACCACCTGCGCGCCGAGCTCGGCGAGTCTGCGGGCCGCGGCGGTACCCACCGCGCCGAAGCCCTGCAACGCGACCCGCGCACCGGCCAGCGAGCGGCCGAGGCGGGCCATCGCCGCGTCGGCGGACTCGGCCAACCCGTGACCGGTGACCCCGAGCTGGTCGTAGGGCACCCCGCCGAGCGACTCGGGCACGCCGACCGCCGCGCCGCGGTCGCCCAGCTCGTCCTGGATGATCGCGGCGTCGTCCTCGGTCATGCCCATGTCCAGGCCCGCGACGTAGCTGGCCGGGATCTGGTCGGCCAGCCTGCGGGCGAAGGCCCGCACGATCCGCTCCTTGTCCGGCGAGCCCGGGTCGGCGTTGATGCCGGCCTTCGCGCCGCCGTGGAAGAGGTCCACCGCGGCCCACTTCCACGTCATCACCCTGGCCAGCCGGGCGATCTCGGTCACCGTCACCGACGGGCTCATCCGCGTACCGCCCTTGCCGGTTCCGCGCGCGGTGTTGTCGATGACCAGCACCCCGCGCATACCGGTCCGGGCGTCGGAGACGCACACGACCTTCTCCGGGCCCCACTCGTCGATCTCCTGCAACAGATCACGCACCGTCGTGCTCTCCTTTTTCGACGCCACGCTTGCGAGTGGGCGTCGGCCGATATGGGAATGCACTTCACCTGTCCGCATCCGCGCTTCGCGCGGATACCCGCAACGCCCCATCGGGGGCGTTGCGTCACACGCAGTTGTGCTCGGGCCGGACCTCGGCGCCCTCGAACCGGCGGACGCAGAGACCGGAGACGTCCACGACAGGAGTGCGGCCGAGCACGAGGTCGCGCATCACCTCGCCGATCGCCGGTCCCTGCAGGAAGCCGTGCCCGGAGAACCCGGTCGCGTACAGGAACCTGCTGACCTCCGCCGACTCGCCCACCAGGGCGTTGTGGTCGGGCGTGATCTCGTACAGCCCCGCCCAGCCGTGCGCGACGCCGACTTCCGACAGCGCCGGCGCCCGCCGGGCCACGGCCTCCGACAGCGCGGCGAGCCAGGCGTCGTCGGTGCCGAGCCGGAACCCGAACTCCTCGTCGGGGTCGGACATGCCGATCAGCAGGCCCGGCCCTTCGTCGTGGAAGTAGAAGCTGGTGGAGAAGTCGATGGTGAACGGCATCCGCGGGGGCATCGCCGGCACCGGCTCGGTCACCAGGACCTGCCGCCGCAGCGGGCGAACCGGCAGCTCCACCCCGGCCATCTCGCCCAGCGCCGCCGACCACGCTCCGGTCGCGCACACGACGGTCGAGGTCTCGACCCGGCCCTGCGCGGTGCGCACACCGGTGATCTCGCCGCCCTCGACGTCGATGCCGGTGACCTCGCAGTGCCGCCGGATTACCGCGCCGTGCCGCCGCGCGCCCTGGGCGTAGCCCTGGACCACGGCTTCCGGGGTGCAGTGGCCGTCGGCCGGCGAGAACGCCGCGGCCAGCAGCCCGTCGGGCACGATGTACGGCGAGAGCTCGCGGGCCTGCTCGACGGTGAGCATCCGGCTGGGCACCCCGAGGGAGTTCTGCAGCTCGACGCTGCGCTCGAACGCGGCGACGTCCTCCGGATCGGCCAGCAGGAACAGGTAGCCGTGCTGCTTGAGGTCGATCTCGCCGCCGGGCCTGCGGGCGAATTCCTCGAACGCCCGCAGGCTGCGCCGCCCCAGCTCGATGTTCACCGGGTCGGAGAACATCGCCCGGACCCCGCCCGCGGCCTTGCTGGTGCTGCCCGCGCCCAGCTCGTCCCGCTCCAGCAGCAGGACCTCGACGCCGGCCTCGGAGAGGTGGAAGGCGGTGCTCACGCCCATCACCCCGCCGCCGGCCACGACGACCTCCGCCCGCGGCGGCAGGGTCATGCGCCACCCCCGAGCTCCGGGGGCAGCCGGTAGTCCAGCTCGGGCTCGACGGTGTCGACGTCCATCTGGGCCTTCTGCAGCTTGCCGGAGAAGTCCCAGTTCAGCGACTGCCAGCGGGTGAACTGGTCGAGCACCCAGATCCCGGACTGGCGGCTGCCGTTGCCGGAGCGGCCGTTGCCGCCGAAGGGCAGGTGCGCCTCGGCTCCCGAGGTGGAGTTGTTGACGCTGACCATGCCCGCCCCGATGCCCTGGCGGAACCGGAACGCCGTCTGCGGGTTGGTGGTGTAGACGGCGGCCGACAGCCCGTAGCCCGGCAGGTTGCCCAGCTCGATCGCCTCGTCGAGGGTGTCGAAGGTGCTCACGCCCACGATCGGGCCGAAGGTCTCCTGGCGGAAGACGTGGTCGTCGGGGCGCAGGCCGTCCAGCAGAACCGGGTGGTAGTACAGCCCGGTCGACGGGTCGCCGTGGAAGCCCTTGCGCGGCGCGGACTCGGTGATCCGGCCGACCGACTCCGAGCCGAGCACGGTGTGGTGGCCGGCGATGGTGTCCAGCACGGCCTCGAACCCGTCGGCGAACTTCTGGTCCAGCAGCGGGCCGTAGAGCACGTCACCGGTCGGCTCGCCGATCGCGGCCGAGCGCAGCGCCTCGTCCAGGCGGGAGACGAACTCGTCGTGCAGGTCGCGGTGCACGATGAGGTTGCCCAGCGAGGTGCAGCGCTGACCTGCCGTGCCCCAGCCGGAGAACAGCGCGCCCTCCACCGCCAGGTCCAGATCGGCGTCGGCGGCCACGACCATCGGGTTCTTGCCGCCCAGCTCCAGGCACGGGCTCTGCAGGTGGCGTCCGCACAGCTCGCCGACGCGGGTGCCGACCGCGCTGGAGCCGGTGAAGCCGACCTTGTTGACCGTGCCCGCCTCCAGGGCGGCTTCCAGGCCCTTGAACGTCGCCTCGCCGTCGGCGTAGACGAGGTTGAGCACGCCGCGCGGCACGCCGGCGCGCCACGCAAGCTCCGCGACCGCGCGGGCGGCGGCCGCGGCGTACTCGGCGGGCTTCCACACCACGGCGTTGCCGCACAGCAGCGCCGGGACGATGTACCAGGAGGGCACCGCGACGGGGAAGTTGCCCGCGGTGATCACCGCGGCGACCCCGACCGGCACCCGGAAGGTGAACAGCTGCTTGTCGGGCATCTCCGAGGGCACGGTCTGCCCGTAGAGCCTGCGCCCCTCGCCGAGGAAGAAGTCGCAGGTGTCGATGATCTCCTGCACCTCGCCCAGCGCCTCGGCGTAGGGCTTGCCGATCTCGCGGGTCACCAGCTTGGCCAGCGACTCCTTGTTCGCCTCGACCAGCCTGCCGAGGCCCGCGACGACGCGGCCTCGCACCGGGGCGGGCACCTGGGCCCACTCGCGCTGGGCACGCTGGGCGTTCTCAGCGGCGACGCGCAGCGTGTCCGGGCCGCCGAGCCGGACCCGCGCCACCACGTCGTCGAGGTTCGACGGGTTGCGCGAGAGGTACTCGGTGCCGCCGTCGTCCACGGCCGTGGTGTCCGGGCCGATCACTGAGCTCAACGTCGACTCCACCGACATTCCACCTCTTCCTCGTCGCTGATCGCAGCCGGGCTGTGACCCGGTGGGGCCACCGTAATGCCGGAGGAGGCCATCAGCGGAGAATCAGAAGAGTGATTTGTTCTCGAACTGAGGGACAGCGCCACTGTCGCTCGAACGCGCTCCGGAGTTGATCACCCTGTTCCGTCCGGGTGGCGTTGTGGCACCGTGCTGCGCATCGGCGGCCGGGTGGGCCGCGGGGTGACGGAGGTGGACATGCGGGTGTGCAGCGACGAGCAGGTGGCCGAGGCGCTCGACGTCGACGCGGCGATCCGATCGCAGCGGCTGGCGTTCGAGTCGCTGGGCAGGGGAGAGGCGCAACTGGCCGAGAAGGTCGCGATGCGTACCGGTGACGACACCACCCTGAGCTACCTGAGCCGGCTCTCCCCGGAGCACGGTGCGGTGAGCAAGCTGGTCGCGGTGCATCCAGGCAACGCGGCAGAGGACCTGCCCGCGATCTCGGCGACCGTCCTCGTGCTGGACGCGGCCACCGGACGGACGGTCGCGGTCATGGCCGCCACGGCGCTGACCGAGCTGCGAACTGCGGCAGGCAGCGCGGTGGCCGCCGACGCGCTGGCGCCGCCATCGGCCGACGAACTCGCCGTGATCGGCTCCGGCGTGCAGGCCAGGGCGCACGTCCGCGCCATCGCGCGGGTGCGGCGGCTGCGGGAGGTGCGGATCTTCAGCCGCGACCCGCGGCGGCGGGAGTCGGCGGCGGCCGAGCTGTCGGCCGAGCTGGGGCTGGCGGTCCGGGCCGTCGGCAGCGCGGCCGAAGCCGTCCGCTCGGCACCGGTCGTGGTCACCTGCACGCTCTCGGCGCAGCCGGTCGTGCCGACCGACCGGATCGAGGCGGGGGCGACCGTGCTCAGCGTCGGCAGCTTCGAGCCCCACCGCCGCGAGGTGGACGAGCTGCTCGTCCGGCGCGCCGGTGCGGTCGTGGTCGACGACGTCGCGACCGCCGCGTCGCACGCGGGTCCCGTCGTGCACGCCCTGGAACGGGGCGACATCACCCGGGATCGGTTGCGGTCGCTCGGCGAGGTGCTGCTCGGCCGCGCACCCGGGCGCACGAGCGAGGACGAGGTGGTGTTCTTCAACAGCGTCGGCCTCGGGGTGCAGGACGCGGCGGCGGCGCACGCGGTGCTCGGCACCCTGTGAGTCCACTGCGGTGAGTCCGGCCCGCGCGGTGCGGTCAGTCCGGCCGGAGCTGTTGCTCAGCGCCAGCGTTCCGCATGCTCGCGGGGTTTTCCGGACGGCTGCCATGGACAAACATGCCCGCAACCGGGTCGGCGCGGTCTCCCCCGCGCGCAGGCAGCGCGATCCGTGGCGACCAGTCGGAGGTTGCAGTTGCGTGAGAATTCCGTGGCATCCGGCGGCTCCCTGTTCGGCACCGGGCCGAACGGGGTGTTCCGCCGCACGGTGCCCCGTCCGGAAACCGAGTCCGAACGACGCATGGTGCGGGTCCTCGGGCTGCCGCAGCTGACGATGATCGGCGTCGGCGCGATCATCGGCGCCGGCATCTTCAGCCTCGCGGGCGCGGTCGCCAGGGACGTCGCGGGACCCGCGGTGCTGGTCTCGTTCCTCATCGCGGGCGCGGCGTCGCTCTGCGCGGCCTTCGCCTACGCCGAGTTCGCCGGCATGGTGCCCCGAGCCGGGTCGTCCTACACCTACGCCGCGGCGGTTCTGGGCGAGGTGGTCGGCTGGATCATCGGCTGGGACCTGCTGCTGGAGTACACCGCGATCGTGGCGACGGTGTCGATCGGCATGTCGGGCTACGTCGGCTACCTGCTGGAGGTGGTGGGCGTGGACCTGCCGCTGTGGATGCAGGGCGCGCCGGGCACCGGTGAGGGCCACCGCGTGGACCTGATCGCGATGCTGATCTGCCTGGGCGTGGCGTGGCTGCTCAACCGGGGCACCAGGACCTCCGCACGGGTCGACGTCGTGCTGACCGTGGTCAAGATCGCGGTGGTGCTGCTGGTGGTCGTGGTCGGTCTGTCCAGGGTGGACTTCGGGAACCTGGAGCCGTTCGCGCCCTTCGGCTGGGGCGGGGCGGTGACCGGTGCGGCGACGGTCTTCTTCGCGGTCTTCGGCTACGACGCGCTGAGCACGGCCGCCGAGGAGTCGGTCGACGCGCGCAGGCTGCTGCCCAAGGCGATGGTGCTGTCGCTGGCCATCTCGATGGTGCTCTACGTGCTCGCCTGCGTCGTGCTCACCGGGATGGTGCACTACACCCAGGTCGATCCCGACAGCGGTTTCTCCAGCGCGTTCAGCAGCGTCGGCCTGCAGGGTGTGGCGGTCGTGATCGCCGTCGGCGCGGTGCTGGGCATCGTCACCGTCAGCTTCTCGTTCATGATGGGCGCGTCCCGGCTGTGGTACGCGCTCAGCCGCGACGGGCTCATGCCGAAGTGGTTCGGCGAACTGCACCCGGTGCGCCGGGTTCCGCACCGCGCGACGTGGATCCTCGGCGTCGTTTCGGCGGTGCTGGCCGGGCTGCTGCCGGTCGAGGAGGCCGCGGAGCTGACCAACATCGGGGTCCTGTTCGCCTTCGTGCTCGTGTGCGCCGCGGTGGTCGTGCTGCGATACCGGCGCCCGGACCTGCCGCGCGGATTCCGGTGCCCCGGCATGCCCGTGGTGCCCGTCCTCGGCGTGCTGTTCTCCGCCTGGCTGATGTCGTTCCTGTCGGGGGAGACCTGGCTGCGGCTGGGAATGTGGCTGGTGCTCGGGCTGGTCGTCTACGCCCTCTACGGCTACCGCAACACCCGCAGGGTGATGCCCGGTGGATCGGTCGACCTGGCCGAGCTGCCCGACCGGAGGTGAGCCGGCGGCGCCCATGGGTGATCATGGTCGCCTGGCGCAGCTGGAGGAGGAGAGCGTGGGATTCGCCGATCGCTTGCGCGAGGCACTCGAGCCGGGCTGGGCGGACTTCCCCGGCCGGGTCGGGTTCGCCGCGTGGAACCTCGACGAGCGGGAGCCGGTCCTGTTCGGAGCCCGCCGGGTGGTGAACCCGGCCAGCACCATCAAGGTCCTGGTGATGCTCACCGCCCTGCGGGAGGTCCAGCGCGGCGGCCTCGCGCTGGACACCGAGGTGCGGATCCCCGACGAGCGGGTCGGCGGGGCCGGGGTGCTCAAGGACCTGCCTGGCCTGCGGTGCCTCGAGCTGGCCGACGCCGTCACCCTGATGATCACCATCAGCGACAACACGGCCACGAACGCGGTGATCGAGGCGGTCGGCTTCGAGGCGATCGGCGAGCTGGCCGCGGAGCTCGGCTGCGAGGGCACGCAGGTCCAGCGGCTGCTCATGCGGGTGCGGGACCCCGGCCGCAACACCACCTGCGCGCTGGACCAGGCCCGCATCCTCGACGCCCTGGCCAGGGGAACGGTCCTCTCGCCGCAGCTCACCGATCACGCGCTGGGTGTGCTGTCGCGGCAGCAGGTCCGGGACCGCCTGCCCGCGCTGCTGCCGGAAGGCGCGCGGTGCTGGAACAAGACCGGCGAGATCGACGGTTCTCGCCACGATGTCGCGCTGATCGGCGACCAGGAGCGCCCGCGCGCGGTGGTGGCGGTGCTCGTTGACGAGCTGGCCGACCACCGCGCGGGAGTGGATCGCATCGCCGGTCTCGGGCTCAGGGTCTACGCGGCGCTGGACTGATCAGGCTTCTGCCACCTCGACCTCGACGGCATAGGAACGCGACTCGCCCGGCTCCAGCACCGGCAGCTCGCCCGCGGCGCGGGCCTCGGCGCGGCCACCGATCACCCGGCAGTTGGCGGGCTCGATTCCGAGCACGTAGGTCCCGGCACCGAGCATCTTCCACTGGAACAGCCCGGGAAGCCGCCTGGTGTCGAAGCGGATGGCCAGCGACAGTCCCAGATCCGGGTTGAGCAGCCGCGCCTCTGCCGGTCCGGCCTCGGCGAAGTCGTGGCGGAAGACCTGTTCGGCGAAACCCGGGCTGGGCGCGGTGAAGGTGTCCCAGGCGTCGAGCCCGCGCTCGGCCTCGGCGTCGCGCGCGACCGGTTCGGCTCCGGGGATGCGAAGGACGCTGGCCCCGTCGAGCAGCGGCCAGCCGAGGTTCATGTGGTAGAGCACCATGTGCGGCTGCGGCTGGAAGCCCTCGTTGGTCACGGTGTCGGTGACGGTGACCGCGCGCGAACCCAGTTCAGTGGTGATGGCGCGGTCCAGCACGATGTTCTCGCCGAACAGCCGGGTCTGCCGGAGCCTGCCGGTGACCTCCAGCCGCCCGTCGGCCACGGTGTTGACCTGCTGGGCGGCGAGTCCGCTCGCCCTGCCGTGCAGTCCGAACTCCTGGCCGTCGTCGGTGGCGGGAGCGCCGAACTGGTCGAGGCCGCAGGTGGTGAGCAGTCCTCCGCCGAAGGTGCGTTGCCAGCCGGTGCCCCCGTGCTCGACGTGCCCGGGCCCGACGTGTCCGGCGGGGGAGATCCAGGCCAGCGGCACACCCCGGAAGCTCGCCGCCCCGATGTCGAGGCCGCGGTCCGGCAGCACGTCGAACACCAGGCCCGACCCGGTGCGCACCTGGTATCGGCGGGCGCCTCTGGCCGGTCCGTCCTCCTCGCAGAACCGGTCGATGCCGGCCACCTGGGCCGGTGATCCCACGTACTGCCGCAACCGCTCGGGTGACTGGTCGTCCAAGTACCACACGCGGCCGATCCTGCCACGTACCGGCGTTCCGGCCGCCAGGCGGACACCGGCTGGTGCGGAGGCGGCGGTGCCGGTGGCGAGCGGGACAAGCGGCCGCGCCGCTTCGAAGATCGAAGACGAGCGCTCAGACGATGCGACCGTCCACAACGGTCATGTCGACGCCGCACAGCCCGATCTCGTCGGCGGGCAGGGAGAACGGGTCGTCCTCGAGCACCACCAGATCCGCCGCCTTGCCGAGCTCGATCGTGCCGACCTCGTGCTCGACGTGGTTCACCCACGCGCTTCCCGCGGTGTAGGCGGCCAGCGCGTCGACCAGGTCCAGCCCCTGTGCGGGCAGGAAGGGGTCGTCGTCGCCGGGCTCGCGGCGGTTGACCGCGACGTGCACCGCCCGCATGGGAGAAGCGTCCGACACCGGCCAGTCGCTGCCCGCGGCGAGCACGGCGCCCGCGGCGCGCAGCGACCGGAACGGGTACTGCCATCCCGCCCGGCGGTGCCCCAGGTGCGGCACTGTCAGCTCGGTCATCGCCGCGTCGTTGACCGCCCACATCGCCTGGATCGTGGCGGCCACGCCGAGCTCGTGGAAGCGCGGCACGTCGCTGGGCTGCACCACTTGCACGTGCGCGATCTGGTGGCGCAGGTCGTTCATGCCGTTGACGGCACGCGCCGCCTCCACCGCGTCCAGCGTGTCGCGGATGGCCCGGTCGCCGACCGCGTGGAAGTGCAGCTGGAAACCCTCGGCGTCGAGCAGCCGCACTGCGCGCGACAGCGCGTCCTGCGTCAGGTAGGACAGTCCGCTGCCGTGGCCGCCGACGTAGGGCAGCAGCATCGCGGCGGTCAGGTTCTCGCAGACACCGTCCTGCATGATCTTGACCGCCTCGGCCCGGAAGCGCTCGCCGCGTGCCTGCTCCCGCCGCGCGAGCAGTTCGGGGATCTGCGACTCGTCGCGATCGCGGTCCCACCACAGCGCGCCGCGGACGCGGGCGGTGAGCAGCCCCCGCCGGTCCAGGTCCACGTAGGTCCCGAGCGTGTCGGCATAGCCGAGGTAGGGGCCGATGATGGCGTCGTGCCAGCTCGTCACGCCGAGCGAGTGCAGCACCCGCTGCCCTTCGAGCAACCCCTCCCGGTACTGCTGCTCGGTGGTCGCGGGCACGACGCGGGAGACCAGCGCCGTGGCACCTTCGTGCAACGTACCGGCCGGACCGCCGTCGCGGTCGCGTTCCACCCGGCCGTCCCGCGGATCCGGCGTGTCGCGGTCGACGCCGGCCAGCCGCAGCGCCGCGCTGTTCACCCAGGCTCCGTGGTGGTCGCGGTTGACCAGGTACGCCGGACGATCTCCGGTCACCGCGTCGAGCGCCTCGCGCGAGGGCGTGCCGCCGGGGAACTGCCCCATGTCCCAGCCGCCGCCCAGCACCCACTCGGTGTCGGGGCGCGACCGCGCGTATTCGCCGATCCGCCGCAAGCAGTCCTGCGCGTCGGCACTATCGGTCAGGTCGCAGCGCAACCGCTGGAGCCCGCCGTAGACGGGGTGCACGTGCGCGTCGTGGAACCCCGGCAGCAGCAGCCGCCCGCGCAGGTCCACGACCTCGGTGGAAGTCGCGATCCGGGCGCGCACGTCCGGCCCACCGAGCGCCACGATCCGTCCGCCGCGCACCGCGACCGCGTCGGTGCCGGACCGGGCGGAGTCCATTGTGGCCACCGGACCGCCCACGAAGGCCAGCTCCGCGGGCCCGCCGTCACCACTTCGCGATGGACTGTTGCGCATGTCCGTCTCCCACGTCCGCGGTCATTGTGGCAGCCGCAGCCGGTGCGGACCGGCGGATCAGCCCTGGGCCTCGCCGGTGATCAGCGCGACCGCCATCTCGCGCGTCCGCTCGTCGACCTCGGGCAGCCGGAAGCCGGCGCCGCGGATGTGGGCGAGCAGGTCCGGCTCGGGGGCGACGCCGTGCGCGCGCAGGTAGTAGCCGGCCGCGCCGGGCCAGATCCAGCGCCCGTCGGTGTGGAAGGTCAGCGGGACGGCGGGGCCGCGCTCCGGGTCGAGCTTGTCGGCGTCGTAGCTGCGGGCGGCCAGCACGATCGGCGCGCGCTCGAGGTAGGCCAGCACCTGTTCGTGGTCCTCCGGGCCGACCGAGGGCCGCTCTGTGATCGGACGGCCGTTGCTGTCGAAAACCTCCGCGGTGCGCAGGGCGGGGTCTGCGGCGGGAGCGCCTGCCGCCCGGGCCAGCCAGGCCGGGATGTTGGCCGCGGCCCTGGGGTACTGCCGCAGTTCCTCGGCATGGGCCTCGCCGTCCGGCGCGGCGCGCCAGGCCGGCTCGAAGTCACCGTTGAAGTCGACGCTGTAGCTGCCCGGCCGCTGCAGCCGGTACAGCGCGCTGATCCAGGTGCCGCGCTCGGGCCGGTACATGCCGTGGCGCAACCGGGTGAAGGGTTCGGTGGCGTCCGCGGGGGCCGCGATCGGCACGACGGTGCCGTTGGGCGCCAGCAGTTGCGCCACGAGTTCGCTGTGCGGACCGATCGCGCGGTACTCGACGGTGGCCTCCTGCCAGCCCGGCGGGAGAGCGCGCACGATCACCCGGCCGATCTCCTGGATGAGCTGCTGCTGCGCCGCCTCGTCCAGTGCACCCGGCGGGTTGTTTGGTCCCGGTTGGCTCATGCCTGCATCCTCCCAGTGCGGCTCCGACCGCGGGAGCCGTTTCACGCAAGTCCGGTTCTGCCGTCCGCGCGGGCGGTCCGGGCGTGCGGCGCCGGTTCGCCGGATCGGCCGATCCCGTGCCGTAGCGGGCCCGGCCACCGCCGCGTGCAGAAGCTTAAGCCCCCTTCCGAGTGACGTGTCATGGCCAGTTGCCGCAGTGCTCCACCATGGTGAAACCGCAGGTCAAAGCGCTGTTGGCGGAAGGAGAAAGGCTTGCGGCTGTGAATTCCTCATGACGCTTCGAATGTCGGATAGCACGATTGTTGACAATAAATCCAGCCGGGGTTTAGCTTCGTCACATCGCCAACTCCGACGCGGAGGTGACCATGCAGCTCAACGAGTACGGCCACCCGCGTCCCGTGCGTTGGTTGTCTTCTTCCTCGCTCTGGCTGCGACATTCGTGACGCCCGCCGCCCGTCCGGGCGGCGAGGGCCCACAGCGCAGCGCGTGTGACCGGCGGTGATCTTCCCGCCGGGTTCAAGGCACGCCCCATCGATCGGCACCCGAGCGGGCACCTCCCGGTGCCCGTCGTCATGCACTGCGAATTGAGAGGAGGTTCGGCTGGTGGCACTCGTCGACTGCGCCCCGCTGATGAAGGTGACGTGGACCGACCCGGTGACGGGCAAAAACGGATTCCTGGTCGTGCACAGCCTGGTGTCCGGTCTTGCCACCGGCGGGACCCGGATGCGCGCCGGCTGCACGATGTCGGAGGTCGAGGACCTCGCGCGCGGCATGGCCCGCAAGACGGCGGTGTTCAACCTGCCGGTCGGTGGCGCCAAGGGCGGCATCGACTGCGACCCCAAGGATCCCGAAGCTCGCGGCGTGCTGCGCCGGTTCGTCGAGGCGATGCGGCCGTGGATCGACGCGCACTGGGTCACCGCCGAGGACCTCGGAGTTCCGCAGCACCTCATCGACGACGTCTTCGCCGAGGTGGGGCTGCAGCAGTCCTACCACGCCGCCATCCGCCGGGCCCCCGACGTCGGGCACACCCTGCGCCGGATCCGCGCCGGGCTCAACGCCCCGGTGCCGGGCGGGCTGCTGCTGGGCGACGTCGTCGGCGGGTACGGCGTGGCGCAGAGCTGCCTGGGCGTCGTGCAGGCCCGGGGCTGGGACAACTCCCAGACCACCGTCGCGGTGCAGGGCGTGGGCACGATGGGCGGCGGCGCCGCCTGGTACCTGCACGAGGCGGGCCTGAAGGTCGTCGCGGTCGCCGACGCCGTGGGCGCGCTCTACCACCCGGACGGCCTGGACATCCCGGCGCTGCTGGAGATGCGCGACCGCTTCGGCGAGATCGACCGCGACCAGGTCCCCGCGGACGTGCGGCGGCTGCCCCGCGAGGCGGTCCTGACCGCCGACGTCGACGTGCTGATCCCCGCGGCGGTGTCGTACGCGATCACGCCGCGCCAGGTGCCCGAAATCTCGGCGAAGGTGATCATCGAGGCGGCCAACACGCCGGTGACGGCGGAGGCCGAGGAGCTGCTGGCGGCCCGGGGCATCCCGGTGATCCCGGACTTCGTGGCCAACTCCGGGGCGGTCGCCTGGGCCTGGTGGCTGCTGCTGGGCAGGGTCGACGCCGACCCGGTGCTGTCGTTCAGCGTGCTGCGCGAGGAGATGCTGGCCAAGATCCCGCCGCTGCTGGCGGCCTGGGACGCCGACGGCACCACCCCGCGGATCGCGGCGCTGCAGCTGGCCGACTGGCAGACCGAGCAGAACCGGGTCGCCGAGGCCGAGGGGCGGCTGCTGGTCAGCATCCCCTGACCGGCCAGCGCGCCGCGGGCTGCGGATGCTCACGGGTGCGCCCGGCCGGCCTGGTGCCGGTCGGGCGCACCCGTTGCACTTCCAGGGGAAGTCGGCCGGAATTGCCCGCGCGTTACAACCCGGCGCGGCGGCCACGACTTCGGGTGATGAGTGTGTGACAACCCGCGTCCGGAGTGCTAGCGTGGTCGCAGTTGCAGTTTTGGTTCCCAGAAGTACTCGAAAGTGCCTGCGAAACGATGTGACGCAGGCATTTTGTTGTGCCGGAGGCCGTTTCGGCCCGGGTGATCATCTCGGCGACTTGGGGTCTACGAAGTGTTGGCCCTGGCCATTAGAAGTAGGAGACAGAGAATGGCTACCGGTACCGTCAAGTGGTTCAACGCTGAAAAGGGATTCGGCTTCATCACCCCGGACGGGGGAGGCGCCGACGTGTTCGCCCACTACTCGGCGATTGACGCCTCCGGTTTCCGCACGCTGGACGAGAACCAGCGGGTGGAGTTCGAGATCGCCCAGGGCCCGAAGGGGCCGCAGGCCGCGCAGATCCGCACGATCTGAGATCGCCTGAGACAGTCCGGCAGGCCCGCACCGCACGACGGTGCGGGCCTGCCGTCGTGCTGGTCCCCGGGAGCGGAGCCCGGCTCCCGCCCAGGCCAGGGCCGGTGTCCTACTCGGACCGGGCCCCGTGGACCAGTCGTGCCGCGGTGCCGCGACGGAGACTCGCGCGACCTCCGAAGTTCACCCGATGTGGTGCGCGTGGCGCCGGTAGTCTTGCTGGTTGCCGTTGTTCGCTCCGATGTCCGAGGTTCCTGTGCCCCTGCGTGTGTTCGTGGCCGGTGCCACCGGTGTCGTGGGAAGAGCGCTGCTGCCGCGGTTGCGGGAGCGCGGTCACCACGTGACCGCACTGGTCCGCCAGGCGGGCAGGCTGGAGGGCGGCGACCTGGTCGACGCGGTCGCGGTGGCCGACATGATGGACCCCCGGCGATTGCGGCGGGTGGTGCAGGAATCCGCCCCGGACGTGGTGGTCTGCCAGGTGACGGCGTTCCGCCACCCCGACTTCGACGTGGCGCTGCACCGCACCTCCCGGCTGCGCGACACCGGGACCCGCAACCTCGTCAGCGCGGCCGTTTCCGCGGGTGCGCGGCGCATCATCATCCAGAGCATGGCCGCCGCCTACTGCCCGCACGGCCACGACGTGCTGGACGAGGAGGCTCCGCTGTGGACGGAGGCGCCCGGCCGCTGGGGGGAGGCGGTCCGCGCGGTCGCGGCGATGGAGGAGGCGGTGCTGACCTGCCCGAGCATCGAGGGCGTCGCCCTGCGCTACGGCGCGCTCTACGGTCCCCGCACCTGGTACGCGCCGGGCGGCGTCATCCACGAGAAGGTGCGCGGCAGCGCGTTGCCGCTGGTCGACGACGGTGTGGGACTGACATCGTTCACCCACACCGAGGACGCGGCCGGCGTAGTGCTCGAGATGCTCGCCGGCGGTGATCCCGGTGCCTACAACGTGGTCGACAACGAACCCGCCGAGAGCATGGAGTGGCTTCCCGCCTACGCCCGGATCGTGGGCGGTCCGGCGCCGGTGTCGCTGACCCGGGACCAGGCCCGCACGCAGCTCGACTGGCTCACCGTGCACCAGCTCACCGAGCAGCGCGGCGCGACCAACTTCCGGCTGCGGGAGACGCTGGGGTGGCGTCCGGCGTGGCCGAGCTGGCGGGAGGGATTCGCGTCGTTGTGCGGGTTGTGGCCGGGCTGACCGCCGGATTCACCCGTTGCGCGCAATCGGAATGGTGGTTGGTCACCGCAACGAAACATTTCTCGCATCTCCGGGAGCGGACAATTCGGTTCTCGCTCGGCGGATCGGAGCCGCGGTGCGAGTTGAACGGCGGATGTCGGGACGCTAGATATCGGGTTGCGGTCGCAGCGCGTATCCGGTGGTGTCCGCGAGGCCCCGAGTCGGGGGCTCTTACCTCATGTGCGAGTGAATCGCAATGGTCTTGATTCGGGGTTGGCCGCGTGTGTCGCGACCGATCGGCCGCTTTCCTTGAAACGTGCAATCGATTCCGGTAAAGGCCCGTTTTCACAGGTGGCTCGCGGGTTGAGGCCGAAGGCTCCGCAGGTCCGGCACGCGGGAGCGCAGCGGACTTCCTGAGCCCTGCTGAGGGTATGAAAACGCGACCTGACGGGATAGGTTCTACCAAACCACCGTCTGAGGGAAGCCGGAGAACCCCGACCGATGACCACCACGGACACCGCGCACCCGCTGGAAGCGATGCTGTCCCCGGGCAGCGTGATCGTCGACCCCGACGTGCTGGAGGCCCACCGCCGGGACCGGGCGACGTTCTGCCCGTCCGGGACACCGTCGGTGCTGGTCCGCGCTCGCTCGACCGGCGACGTGGCCACGACGCTGCGGTGGGCGCACGAGAACCGGGTGCGGGTGGTCCCGCAGGGTGCCCGTTCCGGGCTGTCCGGTGCGGCCAACGCCTCCGACGGCTGCGTGCTGCTGTCGCTGGAGAGGATGGACCGCATCCTGCAGGTCGACGCAAGTGAGCAGGTCGCTGTGGTGCAGCCGGGCGTGGTCAACGGCGTGCTGGCCGCTGCGGTGGCCGAGCAGGGGCTGTTCTACCCGCCGGACCCGGGCTCGCGCGGCATCTCCACCATCGGCGGCAACGTGGCCACCAACGCGGGCGGCATGTGCTGCGTCAAGTACGGCGTGACCGGCGACTTCGTGCGCGGTCTCGAGGTGGTGCTCGCCGACGGCCGGGTGATGCGCACCGGGCGCAGCACCGCCAAGGGCGTCGCGGGCTACGACCTGACGAGCCTGATGGTGGGCTCGGAGGGCACGCTCGGGGTCATCACCGAGATCACCGTGGCGCTGAGGCCGGCGTCGGCGCGCCCGCTGACCGCCGTCGCGTTCTTCCCGGCCATCGCCGACGCCTGCCGGACGGTGGCGGGCTACCTCGGCGAGGGCCACCGGCCGTCGGTGCTGGAGTTCATGGACCGGCCCACTGTGGACGCCGTCTCGCGCATCGCCGACCTGGGCTTTCCCGCCGACATGGGGTCGATGCTCATCGTGCAGTCCGACAGCGGCGAGTCGGCCAGGGCCGATCTCGAGGCGTTCGAACGGGTGGCGCGCGGCTTCGGCGCCTCCGACGTCGTGGTCGCCGATGACCCGGCCGAGGGCGAGATGCTGATGCAGGCCAGGCGGCTGGTCGGCGACGCCCACGAGCACCTCGGATCGCAGCTCATCGACGACGTGTGCGTGCCCCGCAGGCACCTGGTCGACCTGGTCGAGGGGCTGCACCGGCTGGCCGAGCAGTACCGGGTGCAGGTCCTGTGCGCGGGTCACGCCGGGGATGGCAACATGCACCCGGTGGTTGTGTTCGACGCCGACGACGCCGACCAGACCGTCCGCGCCGAGCAGGCGTTCGACGCGATCATGGCGCTGGGCCTGGAACTGGGCGGCACCATCACCGGTGAGCACGGCGTCGGCCACCTCAAGCGCCACTGGCTCGGCAGGGAACTGGACCCGGCGGCGCTGTGGGTGCAGCGCGCGATCAAGCGGACGCTGGATCCGCGCGGCATCCTCAACCCCGGCCGGGTCCTGCCCCCGGAGTGATCAGAGCTCCTCGTAGCCGTCGTCGTCGGCGGGCACGGGGCGGTTCTGCTCGGCGAGGTCGGCCGGATCGACCTCCGGCGACAGCTCACCGGCCAGTTCGGTCTCCTCGTCCTCGGCCGGGACGATGGTCTCGCGCGCCTGCTCGGCGGCGTCGGCTTCGGGGGTCTCGGGATCCATGCTTCCTCCACGATCGGGTACTGGCCGGCCGACTGCCACCGTATCGACTCCGGCGCCGCTACGCGTCCGGTGATCCGTCCAGGGGCGGGAAGCGCGGGGCGCGGCGTTCGAGGTAGCTGTGGATGCCCTCCTTGACGTCCGGACGGCGGAACGCCGCGATCATGCGTTCGGCGGCGTCTGCGGTCGCGGTCTCCAGGCCGCTGTCCAGGCCGGTGTAGACCTGCTGCTTGATCTCGGCCATCGACGCGGGGGAGCACTCGGTGGCCAGGGTGCGGGCGTAGGCGAGGGCGCTGCCGAGCACCTGGTCGCCCGGCACGACGCGATCGACCAGGCCGAGCTCGCTGGCCTCGGTGCCCAGCAGGGTCCGCGCCGACAGCAGCAGGTCGAGCGCCTTGCCGACGCCGACGAGCTTGGGCAGCAGCCACGCGATGCCGTACTCGGCGATGAGTCCGCGCTTGCTGAACGCGGTGGTGAACTTGGCCTCGGACGCGGCGAAGCGGACGTCGGTGAACAGCGCGACCACCAGGCCGACACCCGCGACGGGGCCGTTGATCGCGGCGATGACCGGCTTGCGCAAGCGGGTCGCCAGCGACAGCGGGCGCTCGTCGGAGTCGAAGTCCTCGGGGCCGAGTTCGGAGAGCGCGGCCATGTCGGCGCCCGCGCAGAAGCCGCGTCCGGCGCCGGTCACGACGACGGCGCGGACCCGCGGGTCCCGGTCGGCTTCCTCCAGCAGGTCGAAGTAGCGCCGCTGCATGGTCCGGGTCCACGCGTTGAGCCGGTCGGGCCGGTTGAGCGTCAGCAGGAGCACGCCGTCGTCGCGCACCTCCGCCAGCACCTCGTCGGCGGCCTGGGGATCTTGCGTCACTTGATCACCTCCGCGGGGGTTGGTGGCAAGCTACCGATGAGGACGGGCTGCCTCAAGGACCGCGGGCGATGTTCCCGGGCGGCAGTCCTCGGCGGATCGGGTGGAGCACTGAGCTGGGGTGAGTATGAGGTTCGTGCTTGGCGGCCTCGTCGTCTCCGCGACGCTGGCAGGTCTGCTGCTCGCACGCCGGGGAACCGCGGGCCAGCAGCGCGGGTCGGGCTGGCGCAACCCCGGTGCCTGGTTGCTGCTCGTGGTCGCCGCCGTCTACCTCAACCAGGTCCTGTTCACCGTTCATGTACTGCGGGTGTGGGACGGCGACGCGGGGTTCGTCGCGCGGTACCTGCCCGCGGGATGGTTGGCGCTGGCCGACGACAGCGGTCCGATCCGGTGGCTCGCGGAGCGGTTCCCGCGGCCCGACCTGCTGTCGTGGAGCGTGCTCCGCGTGCAGGCCCTGCTGGAGCTGCCGCTGGTCGTGCTGGCTTACCTGACGGTGTGCCGGTGGTTCGGCGCGGACGTCTTCGGCCGCGCGGCGAGGCAGGTGTGGGCGCTCTCGGCGTCCTGGACGATCACTTTCTGCCTGGTCGAATGGTCGCTGCACAACCCCTACACCGCGGACGACATCGTGCTCCGCGCCGTGTCGGGCCTCATCGTGCCGATCGCCGTCGCCCACCTCCGGGCAGGGCGGATTCGCGCCGAGGAGTCGGTGACGGGCCTGGTGAGCTTCGTCGTGTCGGCCGCGGCGGCGGGCTACCTGGTGCTGGCGGTCTACGACACCGCGCTGCTCTACAACCTGGGGCACCTCGGGGAGCAGGCACCGGGCATGGCCGTCGCCGCGGCAGTGCTGGTGCTCGCGAGGATCGCGGCGCACAGGGTTCCCGACCGCGGGGCCGGACCGCGCATCGCGGCGGTCGCCGCATCGCTCGGGTGGTTCCTGGTGCTCTTCGCGGTGCCGGCCCTGCCGATCCGCTACAGCCTGAACTTCGGACTGCCCGTGCTCGCCGCCGCCGCGGGAACGCTGATCTGCGCTGTGGCGGTTTTCTCGGGCGTTCGGGTCGCGACGCGCGGTTCCGGCGACCGCGGGCTCATCCGGGAGCTGGTGCTCGCCGTCGTGCTGGCGGCGGTGGGCGGCTACGCCGGTTTCGCCGTCACCGGTGGCTACCCGGAGGCGAGGTTGCTCGCCGCGCTCTGCGGGTCGTGCGCTGTCGTGGTCGTCGTGTGCGCGGTGGGGGACCGGTTCTCGCGGTCCCGGTGGTCGCGGTCGGCGCGGTGACCGCGACCACCGGGAGAGATCCGGCGCCCGGTCCGAGAGCCGACCGCGACCAAGTCGGCGCCGCTCAGCCGATCGCCCGGCCCGCGTACTCCGGCGGCTCCTCGGCCAGCTCCGCGATGCGCGCGGCGACCTTATCGGGGAACGATGCCGACCGTCCCCGCGCGCTGTCGACGTGCAGCGCGAGGATCTCCTCGGTCGCCACCAGCACGCCGTCCACGACCATCTCGTGGCACAGACGCAGCTTCTTCGCGCCGCCGCCGACGATCCGCGTGGTGACCACCAGGTCGGACTCGGGTGGCACCTCGCGCAGGTACCGGACGTGCGCCTCGACGGTGTAGAGGGAGCACCCCGTCTCGGTGCGGTAGGTCTCGTCGAGCCCGATCTGTTCCATCACCGCGTCGGTGGCGAACCCGAACACCAGGACGTAGTAGGCCTCGCTGAGGTGGCCGTTGTAGTCGATCCACTCCGGGCGGACGCGCTGCCGGAACTTCTTCAGTCCCCTCATGACCCGCCCTTCCGCACGTTCTCGACCGCCCGCATGACCGCGATCACGGCGCGGTCGCGCTCGGCGACCAGCTCGGCGATGCTGCGGCCGTCCGCGGCATCCTCGCAGCCCTTGACCATCCGGTCCCGCAGCTCCTCGGTCAGCTCCGGGGCCTCCAGCCGGGTCCACGGTGACTTCAGCGACGGACCGAAGTGGTCGAGCATGTGGGCCATCCCGCCCTCGCCGCCGGCGAGGTGGAAGGTCAGGCACGGACCCAGCAGCGGCCACCGGAGCCCGGGTCCCTCGGTGATCGAGGCGTCGATCTGCTCGACGGTCGCCTCCCCGTTGGCGACCATGTGCAGCGCCTCCCGCCAGATCGCCTCCTGCAGGCGGTTGGCGATGAAGCCGGGCACCTCGCGGTCCATCGTGATCACCGACTTGCCCGCGACCTCGAAGAACTCCGAGGCCCACTCGACGGCCCAGCGCTCGGTCCGCTCGCCGCCGACGACCTCCACCAGCGGGATGAGGTACGGCGGGTTGAACGGGTGGCCGACCACCAGGCGCTGCGGTGCCGGGCAGTCCGCCTGCATCTCGGTCATCCCGTAGCCGGAGGTCGACGACGAGATGACGACGCCGGCCGGGGTGGCCGCGTCGATGCGGGCCAGCAGGTCCCGCTTGAGCGCCAGGTCCTCGGGCGCGCTCTCCTGCACGAACTCGGCGCCGGAGACCGCGGCCTCCAGCGTCGGGGCGATCGTCAGGTTGTCGCGGGACGCGCCGTCGGCGAGCCCGAGCTCGGTGAGCGCGGGCCACGCCGCGTCGACGAGCCTGCGCAGCTTGGCCTCGGCGTCGGCGGCGGGGTCCCACGCGGTGACGTGGTAGCCGCGCGCCAGGAAGTGCGCGACCCAGCCGCCACCGATGACCCCGGCGCCGATGCAGGCGACACGGCGTACGTCGGCGGGGGAGGCGGTGTTGTGGTTCAACTGTCGGCCTTTCGGAAGTCGTTGCGGGCCCGGCGCCTCGGCGCTGAGCGGGGGCGGGTGGGACTCAGCGCTTCCTCAGGCCGAGCTTGGCGCGCGCCTGGTCCGGGGTGGCGATGCGCGAGCCCATGGCCTCCAGCAGCGTGACGGCGCGCTCGACGAGCTGGGCGTTGGTGGCCTTGACGCCCTTGCTCAGGTACAGGTTGTCCTCCAGCCCGACCCGGACCTGCCCGCCGAGCAGGGCGGACTGCGCCACCCACGGCATCTGGTTGCGGCCGATGGCGAAGCTCGCCCAGTTGGCACCCTCGGGCAGCATGTTCACCATCGCCTGCAGCACGCCGGGGTCCGCCGGTGCGCCGTAGGGAATTCCCATGCAGAGCTGGAAGAGCGGCGGCGCGTCGATGAGGCCCTCCTCGATCAGCTTGGTGGCGAACCACAGCTGACCGGTGTCGAAGATCTCCATCTCGGGCTTCACGCCGAGCTCCTGGATGCGCTTGGCGCCCGCGCGCAGCATGTCCGGGGTGCTGATGTAGAGCTGGCTGCCCTCGCCGAAGTTCAGCGAGCCGCAGTCCATCGTGCAGATGTCGGGCAGCAGCTCCTCGACGTGGGGCAGCCGGTCCAGGCCGTTGACCAGGTCGGTGCCGTCCACCGGCTTGAGCGGGTCCTCCTGGTCGATGACCAGGTCACCGCCCATGCCCGCGGTGAGGTTGATGACCACGTCCACCCCGGTCTCCTTGATCCGCTCGACGACCTCGCGGTACAGCGAGACCTCGCGGGAGCCCTGGCCGGTCTCGACGTTGCGCACGTGGATGTGCACGACGGCGGCGCCCGCGTTGGCGGCGTCGACCGCGGAGGCCGCGATCTGCTCGGGGGTGACCGGCACGTGCTCGCTCTTGCCGACGGTGTCGCCGGCGCCGGTCAGGGCAGCGGTGATGATCACTTCGTTGTTCATGCGGGTACTCCTCGTCGGCACCGGGACGTGCCGGTGCTTCGCGGTCCGATGTGGGTGGTTGGGGGCGTTGGCGGTCAGTGCCGCGCGATCTCGCGCTCGACGAAGTCGCGGAGCACCTGGCGCATCCGCCGCACCGTGCGGCCCGGCCTGCCGGCGAGCACCTGGACGCCCAGGCCGTCGATGAGCGCGGTCAGTGTGACCGTCAGCTCCTCGGCGTCCCGGTCGGTGAACACGCCCTGCTGCTGGCCCTCCCGGATGGTGCGGGCGATGGTGTCGTGCCAGCGGGTGTAGGAGTCGCTGTGCAGCACCTGCAGGTCCGGGTCGAGCGCACTCTCGTTCCAGACCTGCAGCCAGATCGACCACTCCGACCTGAGCAGCCCCTCGGTGGGCAGCTGCAGCTCCACCAGCCGGAGCAGCCGCTCGTGGGCGTCGGAGATGCTGTGCAGTTCGGCGACCTGGCGGTCGAAGGCCAGCTTCACCGAGTAGCGCAGCGTCTCGATGAGCAGGTCCCGCCTGCCGGGGAAGTAGTAGTGGATGGTCGCCGCGCTGGTCCCGCACGCCTGGGCGACGTCGGAGACCCGCACCGAGTGGTAGCCGCGCTCGGCGATCAGGTGCCACGCGGCGTCGAGGATCTGCTGGTAGCGACCGGCGTCGCCGGAGCCTCCGGGCCCCTGCTCGGAGCGCGCCGAGCGGCGGGGCACGGCCACCGCGGTCTCCGCGTCGTCGCCGCCGTTGATCAGCCAGTTCACCGTGACGCCGGTGACCTCGGCGATCCTGGTCAGCTCGGCCGGGGTGAAGCGCCTGGTCCCGGTCAGCGACTTGGAGAGCTTGGTGGCGTCCAGGCCGATCTGCTCGGCGAAGGCGCGTTGGCTCCCCGGGTACCGGCGCGACACGTCCCGCACCCGCTGGCGTAGCTCCGCCGTCGTGTCCTGCACGGGCGCAACGCTAGCAGCGCATTGCGAGAATCGCAATATGACCATTTGGTTGCGATCGGTATCACGATCGAAAGTTCAGATACATACTTGCCCTGAACAGTGGAGTTGGTCTGTCTATCGAGGACTGGAGGCGTGCGGTCGACGGCCCGCTATGAACTGATAAGTCAGTCGGTTCGCAACGCGCGGGCGGGCGCCGGTGACCATCGCAGTCATGCGAGCCTAGAACAGCCGTGCTGAGCTTGGCGCGGCGAACTGCGAGGACACGGGAGCGGACGTGGCGGAGACCGGAGCGGCCGGCGCGGTGACCGCGCAGGCGCGTGACCGCAGGTGGCACGCCCTGGCGATCTGCCTGGTCGCGGGCTTCATGACGTTGCTCGACGTCAGCATCGTCAACGTCGCCCTGCCGTCGATGCAGCAGGGACTCGACGCACCGCCGATCGCGCTGGCCTGGATCGTCTCCGGTTACGCGCTGACCTTCGGCCTCGTGCTGGTACCGGCCGGACGGCTCGGCGACGACCGCGGGCGGGGCCGAATGTTCGTCATCGCGCTGCTGGCCTTCACCGTGGCCAGCGCGCTGGCCGGGTTCGCGCAGAACGCGCTGTGGCTGGTCATCGCCCGGCTGCTGCAGGGCGCGGCGGCCGGCATGCTCAACCCGCAGGTCTTGGGGCTGATGCAGCAGCTCTTCCACGGCAGGGACCGGGGGCGGGCGTTCGGCCTGTTCGGCGCCGTGGTCGGCCTGTCCACCGCGATCGGCCCGCTGCTGGGCGGGGTGATCCTGCAGTTCGCGGGCAACGAGAACGGCTGGCGCTGGGTCTTCTTCGTGAACCTGCCGATCGGGGCGATCGCGCTGGTGTACGCGCTGCGGGTGCTGCCGCGCGACGGCCGCGCCGAGCGCCCGCACAACCTCGACCTGGTGGGCGTGGTGCTCCTCGGTGCCGGCCTGCTGTGCCTGCTGCTGCCATTGGTGGAGCACTCGGAGTCGCCGTGGTACCTGCTGGCCGCCGCCCCGGTGCTGCTGGCGTTGTTCGTGGCGTGGGAGCACTGGTGCCGGATGCGCGGGCACGCGCCGCTGGTCGACCTGCGGCTGCTCCGGATCGGCAGCTACTCGTTCGGCACCATGCTGGGGCTGCTCTACTTCGGCGGTTTCACCAGCATCTTCTTCGTGCTCGCGGTGTACTTCCAGCGCGGGCTCGGCTACTCGCCGCTGGAGGCGGGTCTTGCGATGACGCCGTTCGCGGTGGGCTCGGCGGTGTCGTCGGCGGTCAGCGGGCGCATCGTCTACCGCATGGGCCGCACGCTCGTGCTCATCGGCCTGGTCGGAGCCCTGGCCGGGTTGCTGGCCACCGACGTGTTGCTGGGCATGCACTTCGGGCGGCTGGCCGGGCTGGTGAGCGCGTTGCCGCTGCTGGTCGCCGGTGTGGGCAGCGGCATGGTGATCTCGCCGAACCAGACCGTCACGCTCAGCGAGGTCGACACCGCCCAAGGGGGCACCGCCGCCGGTGTGCAGCAGACCGCCCAGCGCATCGGCACCGCACTGGGCACCGCGACCGCCTCGGGTCTGTTCTTCGGAGCCCTGGAGAGCGGCGGCTACGACGAGGCGATCTCCAGCGGGCTGGTCGTCTCGGTCTGCTTCGTGGCCGCCGCGCTCGTCCTCGGCATCGCCGAGCGGCTGGTCGTCATGCGCCGCGCGCGCTGACCGTCACTTCCGCGCGGCGGTGGCCAGCCCGGAGTGGCGGCGGCCGTAGAGCAGGTAGATCGCCATGCCCAGCACCAGCCAGGCGCCGAAGCGCAGCCAGGTGATGACGTCGAGGTTCGACATCAGGTAGAGGCACGCCACCGCGGCCAGGATCGGCAGCCACGGCGAGAAGGGCACCCGGAACGGCCGCTCCAGGTCCGGCCTGCGCCTGCGCAGAACCGGCACGGCCAGGGTGACGATCACGAACCCGGACAGCGCCCCGATGCTGACCATGTCGGCGAGCTCGGAGATCGGCACGAAGCCGGCCAGCAGCATGATCACCAGCGCCCCGCCGATGGTCATCCGGTGCGGCGTGCCCCAGCGCGGGTGGACCTGGGAGAGCTTGCGCGGCAGCAGGCCGTCCCGGCTCATCGCGAAGCCGATGCGCCCGATGGTGACCAGCTCGACCATCATCACCGAGGTCAGGCCGGTGACGGCGCCCAGCGAGATGAGGCCGGCGACCCACGGCACGCCCACCGACTGGAAGGCCGCCGCCAGCGGGGCGCCCTCGTCGATCTGCTGGTAGGGGACCATCGCGCTGAGCACGAGCGCGACCGCCACGTACAGCACGGTGCAGATCGCCAGGCTCCCGAGCAGGCCGATCGGCAGGTCGCGCCGGGGGCGCTTGGTCTCCTCGCCCAGGTTGGCCAGCGCCTCGAACCCGGTGTAGGCGAAGAAGACGATTGCGGCGGCGGTGAGCACCCCGCCGAAGCCGTAGACCGACTGGTCCATCCCCAGCAGCGCCTGGACCAGCGGTTGCTCCAGCAGGCTCGCGCCCTCCTCGGCGGGCTGCGCGGGCGGCACGAACGGCACCAGGTTGGCGCCGCGGACGAAGAACAGCCCGGCTACGACCACCAGCACGCAGACCGAGACCTTGACCACGACCAGCGCGTTGGTGACCCAGGCCGACTCGCGGATGCCGGCGACCGCGACCACGGTCAGGACCGCGATGATCAGCATCGCGCCGACGTTGACCGTCGCGTCCTCGCCGAAGTACTCCGGCGGCAGCCCGAGCAGGTTGGAGACGTAGCCCGACCAGCTTCGCGACACCACCGCCGCGCCGAGCGCGAACTCCAGCAGCAGGTCCCACCCGATGATCCAGGCGAACACCTCGCCGATGGTGGCGTAGGCGTAGGTGTAGGCGCTGCCCGCGGTGGGCACCGCGGAGGTCAGCTCCGCGTAGCAGACGGCAGCCAGCGCCGCGACCACGCCGCCGATGACGAACGAGAGCACGACCGCCGGACCGGCGTGGTCCTTGGCCTCGATGCCGGCGAGGGTGAACACCCCGGTCCCGATGATGATGCCGATGCCGATGCCGACCAGGTCCACCCCGGACAGGCGCCGGATCAGGCCGCCCTGCCGACCGCGGTTGAGCACGTCTTCGACTGGCATGGTGCGTAGCAGGCTCACGGCGAAGCACGGTACGGAACTCAGGTGTAGATGGCATAACGCGGGTGAACCGTTGGTGTCGCGCCGCCGCTCGCGCCCATTGTGGACGTGGTGGGACGCGCGGTGGACCGCCCGTCCCGCGCTTCGTCCCGCTCAGGCGGGGACGGCGCTGGTGTCGCGTTCCCATATCCGGTGCTTGGCCAGCGCGGACGCGAACTCGGCGATGAAGTTCGGCGGGAGCGCCCCGCCGGTCGCCGCCGCGGTCACCACGCCCGCGTCGTTGACGACGCCGTCACCCGAGGACTCGCGCGCTTCGGAGACCTCGGCGCGCCGCAGCATCGCCAGCCCGTCATCGCTGGCCGCGACCGGTTTGGCGTGCTTGTAGGCCTCGGAGACGAAGTGCACGGCCATGCCGTCGGAGGCGAGCGTCCGCACGCTCTCCTCGCCGCCCGGCACGATCACGCCGTCGTAGAGGACCGAGGACATGGTCGGGATCGCACGGTCCACTGTGACCTCGGAGGAGTCGGCGCCGCGCACCGACCCGTCGCGCGGGCCGAGGACCTCCGGCATCGCGCCGCGCTCGGAGAGCCCGCGGCGGATCTGGTCGACCTCGGTGGCGTCCACGCCGTCGGCCACCAGCACCGCGATCCTGCGGGTGGCGATCGAGTCCATCACCGTGTTGGCCTGGCTCAGCGCGGGCGAGCTCTTGCCGTGGTTCGGCTGGACCGCCTCGGCGGGCGGTGTCACACCGATCCCCTCGGCGACGGCGCGCGCCAGGCCGTGGTCGATGTGGTTGATCTGCTCGACCGCCGCCTCGCGCACGTGGTGGTGGTCGACCTTGCCGAGCTCGAAGCGGAACGCGGCGACGATGTGGTCCTTCTCCCAGGGCGCCATGCTGTTCCAGAACAGCGTCGCCTGGCTGTAGTGGTCCTGGAAGCTCTCGCTGCGCCTGCGGATCTTGTGGCCTTCGACCTTCTCCTGGTAGTGGCTGAAGGCACCGCTGCCGCCGACCACCGGGCAGCCGCCCGCCAGACTGTTCGGCGAGTAGCTGGTCCGTCCCCTGTGGATCTTCTGCTGCCCGAAGCCGTCGCGCTGGTTGTTGGCGACCTCGGCCAGCGGCCGGTTCACCGGCAGCTGCGCGAAGTTCGGGCCGCCCAGCCGGATGAGCTGGGTGTCCAGGTAGGAGAAGTTGCGCGCCTGCAGCAGGGGGTCGTTGGTGAAGTCGATGCCCGGCACGACGTTGGCGGTGTGGAAGGCGACCTGCTCGGTCTCGGCGAAGAAGTTGTCCGGGTTGCGGTCGAGCACCAGCCTGCCCACCGGCTGCACCGGCACCTGCTCCTCCGGGATGATCTTCGTCGGGTCCAGCAGGTCGAAGTCGAAGTCGAACTCGCGGTCCTCCTCGACGAGCTGCACGCCCAGCTCCCACTCGGGGAACTGGCCGGTCTCGATCGACTCCCACAGGTCGCGCCGGTTGAAGTCGGGGTCCTTGCCCGCCGCCTTCTGGCACTCGTCCCAGGCCAGCGAGTGCGTGCCCAGCATCGGCTTCCAGTGGAACTTCACGAAGGTGCCCTTGCCCTCGGCGTTGACCAGCCGGAAGGTGTGCACCCCGAAGCCCTGCATCATCCGGTAGCTGCGCGGCAGCGCCCGGTCCGACATCAGCCACATCACCATGTGCAGCGTCTCGGGTTGCAGCGACACGAAGTCCCAGAAGGTGTCGTGCGCCGACTGGGCCTGCGGGATCTCGTTGTCGGGCTCGGGCTTGACCGCGTGCACGAAGTCGGGGAACTTGATGCCGTCCTGGATGAAGAACACCGGCATGTTGTTGCCGACCAGGTCGTAGTTGCCCTCGCTGGTGTAGAACTTCGTCGCGAAACCGCGTACGTCGCGCACCGTGTCGGCCGAACCGCGCGAGCCCGCGACGGTGGAGAAGCGGACGAAAACCGGCGTGCGCTCACTGGGGTCGGACAGGAACTTCGCCACCGTGTAGTCGGCCATCTTGCGGTCGTAGGGCTGGAAGTGCCCGTAGGCGCCCGCGCCGCGGGCGTGCACCACGCGCTCCGGGATCCGCTCGTGGTCGAAGTGGGTGATCTTCTCCCTGGCGTGGAAGTCCTCCATCAGGGTGGGGCCGCGCTCACCCGCCTGCAGGGAGTCGTCGGTGTGGTCGACGCGGACGCCCTGCTGTGTGGTCAGGTGGGTGTCCTGCGGGTCCTGGCGTACCTGGTCGAGCTGTTCGTTCTTGTCGTGGTGCTGCGAAGCCATAGGGGAACCCCCGGTGTGAAGGTCGCGGTTCTCGCAGGCAGGGTTCCCCGCCTCACCGGAGGTTTAAGCTCAGCCGAATGCGGGCAGGCGCCCGATGAACTCCGGCGCTCCGGCCACGATCAGGAAGTGCACCGCCCGTCCGGCCAACCCGGCCAGCAGGAACCAGCCGAACCGGATGCCCGCCGCGCCGGAGGCGAAGCACATCAGGGTGAACGGCGGGATTCCCGGGATCGCGCTGAGGAACAGCACGCCGCGGCCCCACCACGGGCGTTGCTCGTTCTTCTGCCGGAAGCGCTCCATCCACCCGACCCACCGGCTGCCCGCCTTGGCCCGGGTCATCCGGCCGAGCCGTTCACCGAGCGTGACGCTGCCCTTGCCCGCCAGGTAGAAGAGCGTCTTGCCCGCCACCTGGCCGACCGCGGCCGCGAGTCCGAGAGCCCACCACACCGGTCCTTCGACGGTCGAGAGCACGCCCAGCAGGTAGAGCTCGATGTTGACCACGGGCAACACGCTGCCCAGCGCGGCGGTGCCCGCGGTGGCCAGCAGCCATCCGATCATCGACACCCACCGCGGTCGGCGAGGGATCGGGCAGGCATCGGTCGTACTCCAGACAGCGGTAGGGGCCGCTCGAGACTACCGGGTGTGTCCGGCGGCTCGCCCCCGGCGTGGGTCAGTCCTCGGCGTCGGGGTCCCAGCTCAGCAGCCGGACCCGGCTCACCGTGCGCAGGTGCCGTCGCATCGCGGTGACCGCCGCGCGCGGCTGCTGGTCCCGGATCGCCTCCGCGATCCGCTCGTGCTGCGCCAGCGACTTGGAAGGCCGGTTCGGCTGGCGCAGCGACTCCTCGCGGCTCTCGGCGATCTCGGCCGCGATGGTCCGCATGAACTCCGCCAGCATCGAGCTGTGCGCGGCGGCGGTCACCGCGGCGTGGAAGCGCTCGTCACCGGCCTCACCCCGCTCGCCGGACTCGATCTGGGCGCGCATGTCGGCCAGCGCGGAGTCGATCTCGGCGAGGTCGTCCTCGGTGCGCCGCTCGGCGGCCAGCTCCGCCAGCTTGGTCTCCAGCGCCTCGCGCGCCTCCAGGACGTCGGGCAGGCGCCGCTTGCGGGCCACCAGCTCCTCGACCGGCTCGGCGTCGAGACGACCGCGGCGCAGGTAGGTGCCGCCGCCGTGGCGCACCTCGACCAGGCCCTGCACCTCGAGCACCACGATGGCCTGCTTGACCGAGGCGCGGCTCACGCCGAGCCGCTCGGCGAGCTGGCGCTCGGGAGGCAGCCGGTCGCCCGCGCCGAGCCCGGAGTCGGCCACGTGCTCCCGCAGCCGCTGCACGACCTGCTCGTACAGCCGCGGGCGGGCCAGCGGGCGCAGGGCCTCGGACAAGTCTGGGCCTCCGTCGGAGCGGGGAAGATCGGCCGGTAGCCAGGCTAGCACCGCGAGTAGTGGCGCAGTGGCTGAGCCACTCGGGGCTTGACGGGCCGATCTTGCAGGCGCAAAGTGGTTCAGCCAGTGAGCCATTGTGCCCGGGATCACCCCGCTCGGCGGAGCGCCCGGCACGGCCGAGGAGAGCGAGGAGGGGCAGTGCCGCCCGAAGTCGTATCGATCCTGGCGCTCGTCGCCTGCTTCGTCGTCGCCACGACGATGTCGGTGAACATGGGCGTGCTCGCCTTCGCCACGGCGTTCCTGGTGGGAACGCTGGCCGGAGGGCTGTCCGAGGACGAGATCTTCGCCGGGTTCCCCGGCGACATCTTCGTCGTGCTGGTGGGGGTCACCTACCTGTTCGCCATCGCCAGGGCCAACGGCACGACCGACTGGCTGGTCCGGTGGTCGGTCCGGCTCGTCGGCGGCCGGCTCGCGGTGCTGCCGTGGGTGATGTTCGGCATCGCCGCGCTGCTGACCGCCATCGGCGCGGTGAGCCCCGCCGCGGTCGCCATCGTGGCGCCGATCGCGCTGAACCTCGCCGCCAGGCACGGGATCAACCCGCTGCTGATGGGCGCACTCGTCGTGCACGGCGCGCAGGCGGGCGGGTTCTCGCCCATCAGCGTGTACGGCGTGATCGTCAACGGCGTGGTCGCGAGCAACAGGCTGCCGGGAAGCCCGCTGGTTCTCTTCGCGGGCAGCTTCGCGGTGAACCTGCTGATCGCCGGCATCGTGTTCGTGGCGCTCGGCGGTCTCCGGTTGGTCCGCGCCACGTCGCCGGCGCTGGCGGGCGCGCCCGCGTCGAGCGGCGACGCGGGCGAGGTGGAAACCGGCGAGGACGAGAGTCCCGCCGAGGAGCCGCGGCTGAACCGCGACCGGGTGTGCACGCTGCTCGGGCTGCTGGTGCTCGTGGTGACCACGCTCGGCTTCGGCCTCGACGTCGGGCTGGTGGCCATGACGGTCGCCGTGGTGCTCACCCTGCTCTCGCCGAAGGCCGCGGCAGGGGCGCCCGCCGAGGTCACCTGGCCCACGGTGCTGCTCATCTGCGGCGTGCTGACCTACGTCAGCGTGCTGCAGGAGATGGGCACCATCGACTACGTCGGCAATGCGGTGGCCGCGGTCGGAATTCCTCTGCTCGCCGCGCTGCTGCTGTGCTACATCGGCGGGGTGGTCTCCGCGTTCGCCTCGTCGGTCGGACTGATGGGCGCGCTGATCCCGCTGGCGGTGCCGTTCCTCACGACCGGCAGCATCGGAGCGGTCGGCATGGTGACCGCGCTGGCCGTGTCGTCGACAGTGGTGGACGTCAGCCCGTTCTCGACCAACGGCGCGATCGTGCTGGCCAACGCCAAGGGCGTGGACCGCGACGCGTTCTTCCGCAGGCTGCTGGTCTACGGCGCGATCGTCACGGCGGTGGCGCCCGCGCTGGTGTGGCTGGTCTTCGTCGTTCCGGGGCTCGGTTAGCCCAGGGTCGGGTTCAGACCAGGTGTGGGTTGGAGGAGCGAAGAGGTGGAGGTGCACATGGGTGCCGCAGAGCAGGTGCTGTTCCCGAAGCTGCGGGAGCCCGACGAGCGGGAGGCGCTGCGCTTCGGCGAGCGCTCCCTGGACTACCGCGAACTGGCCGGGGTGGCCGCGGCGCTGGCCGCGCGCGTCGGTGAGGCCCGGCGGGTCGCGGTGTGGGCGACCTCGGAGCCGGAGACCTGCGCGGCGGTCGTCGGCGGGCTGGCCGCAGGAGCGGCCGTCGTGCCGATCAACCCCAAGGTCGGCGAGCGCGAGCTGGCGCACATCCTCGGCGACAGCCGGCCGGAGCTGCTGCTGGCCGCGCCGGGCTTCGAGGCGCCGGAGGGGCTCGGGGACATCCCGGTCCACGAGGTCGACCTCGACGTCCGCGGCGGGGAGCTGCCCCCGGAACCGGACGAGGAGGAGGCGGCGCTGATCGTCTACACCTCCGGCACGACCGGGCCGCCCAAGGGCGTGGTCCTGCCGCGCCGGGCGATCCGGGCCAACCTCGACGCGCTGGCCGAGGCGTGGGAGTGGACCGCGCGGGACGTGCTGGTGCACGCGCTGCCGCTGTTCCACGTGCACGGCCTGATCCTGGGCACGCTCGGGCCGCTGCGGCTGGGCGGGACCGTGCACCACCTCGGCCGGTTCTCCTCGCAGGCCGTGGCCGAGGAGCTCTCCGGGCAGGCCACGATGATGTTCGGCGTTCCGACCATGTACCACCGGCTGGCCGGCGACGCGGAGGAGGACCCGCGGATCGCCGAGGCGGTCGGCGGGGCGCGGCTGCTGGTGTCGGGTTCGGCGGCGCTGCCCGCCGTCGAGCACGAGCGCATCGAGCGGCTCACCGGGCAGCGGGTCGTCGAGCGTTACGGGATGAGCGAGACGATCATGAACTGCGGGGTCCGCGCCGACGGTGACCGCAGGCCCGGATACGTCGGCAGGCCGTTCGCCGGAGTGGAGCTGCGGCTGGTCGACGAGCAGGGCGCCGAGATCACCGACAGCGACGACGAGACCGTCGGCGAGATCCTCGTGCGCGGCCCGAACCTGTTCACCGGCTACCTCAACCGCCCCGACGCCACCGAGGCCGCGTTCACCGACGGCTGGTTCCGCACCGGCGACGTCGCGACCCGGGCGGCGGACGGCTACATCCGCATCGTCGGCCGCCGCGCCACCGACATCATCAAGAGCGGCGGCTACAAGATCGGTGCGGGCGAGATCGAGAACGCGTTGCTGGAGCATCCGGCGGTCGCCGAGGTCGCGGTCACCGGCGAGCCCGACCCCGACCTGGGGGAGCGGATCGTGGCGTGGGTGGTGCCCGCCGCCGAGGTCGCCGAGCAGGACCTCGCCGACCACGTCGCCAAGCTGCTGACCCCGCACAAGCGCCCGCGCGTGGTGCGGTTCGTGGAGGCGTTGCCGCGCAACGAGCTGGGCAAGGTCATGAAGAAGGCGCTGGCGGGGTGAGGTGCCGCCATGGCTGAGACCGGTGCCCGCGTCCTGGTGGAGGCCATCGCGCGGCGGTTCGAGCGGTTCGAGCCGCCCGCGGCGGCGAGCCGGGAGCCCGACGGCCCGCTGGGCTGGCCCGGCTACGGCGCCCAGCGCGAACGCGCGGCCCGCGCGACCGGCTCCGACGAGTCGGTGCTGTGCGGGCGGGGCGCGGTCGGCGAGTTCGAAGCCGTCCTCGTCGCGTTCGACTTCGGCTTCCTCGGCGGCTCGGTCGGCCAGGACGCGGGCGCCCGGATCGTGGCGGCCTTCGAACACGCCAGGGAGCACCGGCTGCCGGTGATCTCGCTGGTCGCCTCGGGCGGCAGCCGGATGCAGGAGGGCATCCTGGCGCTGAGCCAGCTCCAGCGCATCGCCGAGGCGTGCCTACGGGCCCGCCAGGAGGGGATCGCGCACATCGCGGTCCTGCGCGACCCGACGACCGGCGGCATGTGGGCGTCGCTGGCGGCGGGCGCCGACGTCGTGCTGACCCAGCCGGGCGCGGCGGTGGCCTTCGGCGGTGCGCGGGTGCGCGATCCGCGTGCGACGGGCGAGCCGTTCACCGCCGAGGGCAAGCTCGCCGACGGGCAGGTGGACCGGATCGTCGACGACGCCGAGCTGCCCGGGGTGCTGGCAGAGCTGGTCCGGCTGCTGCACCCGGCGCGGCTCGCCGGTCGGCCGGAGCCGGCGCCGCCGCCCGAGACGCCGGCCGTTGCGGACCTGCCGGCCTCCGGGTGGGAGGCGGTCCGTCGCGCCCGCGCCCCCGAGCGGCCGCGCGCCCGCTGGTACCTCGACCACTACTTCTCCACCCGGTTCGAGATCAGCGGCGACCGCGCGGGCGGGACCGACCCGGGGATGCTCTGCGGGCTCGGGGAGCACGCGGGCCGGACGGTGGCCTTCGCGGCGCAGACCGGCACGGCCAACACCCCGGCCGGCTTCCGGACCGCCGCGCGGCTGGTGCGGCTAGCCGACCAGCTGGGCATCCCGGTGCTGACCCTGGTCGACACCCCGGGCGCGGCCAACGGCGCCGAGGCCGAGCGCGACGGGGCCGGGCCTGCCATCGCCGAGCTGTTCACGGCGGTGGCCGCGGCCCGGGTGCCGGTCACCACGCTGGTCATCGGCGAGGGCGGCTCCGGCGGGGCGCTGGCGCTGACCTCGCCGGACCGGACCTGGATCACCGCCGACGCCTACTTCGCGGTGATCGCGCCCGAGTCCGGGGCGGCGATCCTCAAGCGCGACCCGTCCGAGGCGCCCGAGGTCGCCGGCCTGATGCGGCTGCGTCCGGAGGACCTGGTGGCACTTGGTTTCGCCCGGGGCATCGTACGGTGACGCGCTCACGCCACCGCGTGAGCGAAATGCCTACTCTCTGCCGTCGCGGCTGCGGTCGGTGATCAATGACACCTGTCGGTGGTGGCGGACCGGGTGATCCCGTGTTCTAAACTCAGGCTTGCCTGACCAAGGTAAGGCTAGCCTGAGTAAAGGAGCGGGGTCTGGGATGGACCGGACTGGGATCGCGGGCAAGGTCGCGTTGGTGAGCGGCGCGGGGCGGGGGATCGGCGCCGCGGTGGCCACCGCCCTGTCCGGCCTCGGGGCCGTCATCGCCGCCGTGGACGTCGACGCCGGCGAGGTGACCGCGGTCGCGGCGCGCCTGGCCGAGCAGGGCGGCAAGGCCGAGCCGTACGTGGCCGACGTCGCCGACGCCGCGTCCGTGGCCGGCGTCGTCGACCGGGTCGAGCGCGACCTCGGGCCCATCGACATCCTCGCCAACGTCGCGGGCGTGCTGCACCCGGGCACGGTCCACGAGCTCGCCGACGAGGACTGGCACCGCACCTTCGCGGTGAACACCGACGGCGTTTTCCACCTCTGCCGCGAGGTCACCCGGCGGATGGTCCCGCGCGAGCGCGGCTGCGTCGTGACGGTCGGATCCAACGCCGCGGGCGTACCTCGCCACGGCATGGCCGCCTACGCGGCCTCCAAGGCGGCGGCGACGCTGTTCACCAAGTCCCTGGGCCTGGAGCTGGCAGAGCACGGCATCCGCTGCAACGTGGTGTCCCCCGGCTCGACCGACACCGACATGCTGCGCGCGCTGCTGGCCGGCGAGGGCGACGCACGGCAGGTGATCCAGGGGTCGCCGGAGACGTTCAAGGTCGGCATCCCGCTGCGCAAGATCGCCACGCCCGAGGACGTCGCCGACGCCGTGGTCTTCCTGGCCTCCGACCGGGCCGGGCACATCACCATGCACGACCTGTACGTGGACGGTGGCGCGACGCTGCGCGCCTGACCTGCTCGCCCAGCACCGCGACCGGTGCACGGAAAGGTTCACATGACCATCGACAGTGATATCGACACTCCCGGGGATCTCGACGAGATCGGAAAGCTGCTCGCCGCCGACGACGCCACGCGGCTGCTGGAGGCCTACGAGCCCGGCTCGTCGTTCTTCTTCTCCTCGGCGCGGGCGACGATGCTGGCGCGCGGCGTCGACGCCACCGTGCCCAAGATCGAGTGCGGGCGCAGCGGGCTCTCCGGCCGGGTGGCGCAGTTCCTGACCGGTGCGCGCGACTTCGGACGCCGCAACCCGCTGGTCGTCGGCGCGGTGCCGTTCGGCGAGAACCTCCCGGCGCACCTGGTGCTGCCCAGGGAGGTGGTCCGCGCCGCGCCGCTGAACGTGATGGTGCCCGGCGCGTGCGCGCCGAGGCCGCTGTCCTGCCGGATGCGGCAGGTGCCCGCGCCGGAGGAGTACGAGCGCGGTGTCGCGCGGGTCCTGCGGCGGATGCGGGAAGGCGAGCTGAGCAAGGTCGTCCTGGCCCGCTCGCTGGAGCTCTCCGCAGACGAGCCGATCGACGTGCGGAGGCTGCTGCGCAACCTCGCGCTCAAGGATCCCGGCGGCTACACCTTCGCCGTGGACCTGCCCGCGAGGGGCGAGGACGGCACCCGCGACTCCTTCGGTCCGCATCCGGAGCTGCGCCGCACCTTCGCGGGCGCGAGCCCGGAACTGCTGGTCTCGCGCCGCGGGGTCAGCGTCCGGTCCAACCCGATGGCCGGGTCCAGACCGCGCAGCGCGGACCCGCTGGAGGACCGGCGCCGCGCCGAGGAGCTGGAGGGCTCGGAGAAGGACCTCCGCGAGCACGCGGCGGTCGTCGAGGCCGTCGCCGACGCGCTGCGGCCGCTGTGCACCACGCTGCGGGTTCCCCGCAGGCCCTCGGTGGTCGCGACCGCCGCGATGTGGCACCTGGCCACCGAGATCACCGGCGAGCTGCGCGACCCGGACACCTCGTCGCTGGACCTGGCCGTCGCGCTGCACCCGACTCCGGCGGTGTGCGGGACCCCGACGGCGCAGGCGGGCCGGGCCATCACCGAGAACGAGCCGTTCGACCGCGGCTACTACGCGGGCGTGGTGGGCTGGTGCGACGCGGCGGGCGACGGCGAATGGGTCGTCGCGATCCGCTGCGCCGAGGTCGAGGACGACTCGCTGCGCCTGTACGCCGGGGCGGGCGTCGTGGCAGGTTCCGAACCCGCCGACGAGTTGGCCGAGACCTCGGCGAAGTTCCGTACCGCGCTGACCGCCATGGGCCTGGACCACGCCCTGTGAGGAAGGATCACCTTGACTGACAACGACATCCTGCCGGGGTGTCCGACCTGGCCCGCCGAGTTCGCCGAACGCTACCGGGCGGCGGGCCACTGGCGCGGTGAGACCTTCGGCCGGATGCTGCGGGACCGCGCGAACGCCCATCCGGACCGGGTCGCGATCGTCGACGGCGACCGCGGGACCACCTACGGCGAGCTCGACGAGCGCGCCGACCGCCTGGCCGCCGGCCTGCGCCGGCTCGGCATCACCGCCCGCGACCGCGTCGTGGTGCAGCTGCCCAACATCGCCGAGTTCTTCGACGTCTGCTTCGCGCTGTTCCGCATCGGGGCCGTCCCGGTCTTCGCGCTGCCCTCGCACCGGCTGACCGAGATCGGCTACTTCTGCGAGTTCAGCGAGGCGGTCGCCTACATCACGACCGACGTCGAGGCGGGATTCGACCACCGGGTGCTGGCCGCCGAGGTCGCGCGGCGGACGCCGGGACTGCGCCACGTCCTCATCGCGGGGGATCCGGGCGACTCCGGTTTCACCGCGCTGGCGCAGGTCGACGGCGAACCGGCCGGTGACCCGGGCCCGCGCCCCGGCGACATCGCCTTCCTCCAGCTCTCCGGCGGGAGCACCGGCGTGCCCAAGCTGATCCCGCGCACGCACGACGACTACATCTACTCCTTCCGCGCCAGCAACGACATCTGCGGGGTCACCGAGGACACCGTCTACCTCGGCGCGCTGCCGATCGCGCACAACTTCCCGATGAGCTCGCCCGGCACGTTCGGCGTCCTGCACGCCGGGGGCCGCGTCGTGCTGGCGCGCAGGCCGAGCCCGGACGAGGTCTTCCCGCTCGTGGAGCGCGAACGCGTCACCATGGTCGCCGCGGTCCCGCCGCTTGCGCTGGTCTGGCTGGACGCCGCGGTCGGAAGCGAGCACGACCTGTCGAGCCTGCGGGTGCTCCAGGTCGGCGGCGCCAAGTGCAGCGAGGAGGTCGCGCGCCGGGTAAGGCCCGTCCTGGGAGCCACCCTCCAGCAGGTGTTCGGCATGGCCGAGGGGCTGGTGAACTACACCCGGCTCGACGATCCGGAGGAGGTCGTGCTCACCACGCAGGGCAGGCCGATCTCCCCCGACGACGAGGTGCTGGTGGTGGACGACGACGACCGGCCGGTCGCCACGGGGCAGACCGGTCACCTGCTCACGCGCGGCCCCTACACGATCCGCGGCTACTACAAGGCCGACGAGCACAACGCCAAGGCGTTCACCCCGGACGGCTTCTACCGCACCGGCGACGTCGTCCGGGTGACTGCGGAGGGCAACGTCGTGGTCGAGGGCAGGGCCAAGGATCAGATCAACCGCGGTGGCGAGAAGGTGGCCGCCGAGGAGGTCGAGAACCACCTGCTCGCCCACCCGGCGGTGCACGACGCGGCGGTGGTGTCGATGCCGGACGACTACCTGGGCGAGCGCACGTGCGCCTTCGTGGTCCCGCGCGGCACGCCGCCGAAGGCCCGCGAGCTCATCCGGTTCGTGCGGGAGCGCGGGCTCGCCGGGTACAAGGTGCCGGACCGGGTGGAGTTCCTCGAGCGGTTCCCGCGGACCGGGGTGGGCAAGGTCAGCAAGCGCGACCTCCGGGAGGTCATCAGCCGCGAGCTGGTGCCGGAGCTGGGCGAGGAAGCAGGACGATGAACGGGGAAGCGGTGGCGCTGCCGGCGATCGCACCGTATTCGGTGCCACGACAGGAAGAGCTCCCGGCCAACCGGGTGGACTGGCGGCCCGCCGCCGACCGGGCGGTGCTGCTGGTGCACGACATGGAGCGGCACTTCGTCAACGCCTTCACCCCGGGCCGGGAACCGCTGACCGAGGCCGTGTCCAACATCCGCGCCCTGCGGGCGAGCGCGCACGCCGCGGGCGTGCCGGTGGTCTACTGCGCGCAGCCCAGCGGCCAGACGCCCGAGCAGCGCGGCCTGCAACTGGAATGGTGGGGACCCGGGGTCGCCGACGCGGCGCAGGAGGCGATCATCGACGAGCTGGCGCCCGCGCCCGGCGACGTGATGATCAGGAAGTGGCGCTACAGCGCGTTCCAGCGCACCGAACTGCGGGAGATGCTGCGCGGCTGGGGTCGCGACCAGCTGGTGATCACCGGCATCTACGCCCACATCGGCTGCCTGATGACCGCCGCCGAGGCGTTCCAGCAGGAGGTGCAGGCGTTCCTGGTCGCCGACGCGGTCGCCGACTTCTCCGCCGAGGAGCACCGGATGGCGCTGTCCTACGCCGCGAAGCGGTGCGCGGTGGTGCAGTCGAGCAGGCAGGTCGCCGAAGCGCTGTCGGCGGGCGAGAGCGCCGTGGCATGAGCGAGCAGGGGAAGGGGAGAGGGATGTCAGAGGCGGTGCTGACCCTCGACGCGGTGCGCGCCGAGGTCGCGGAGCTGCTGTTCGAGGACCCCGCCGAACTGACCGACGACGAGAGCCTCCTCGACTGGGGTCTGGACTCGGTGCGGATCATGAGCCTGGTGGAGCGCTGGCGCAGGCTCGGCGTGCAGGTGACCTTCGCCGACCTCGCCGAACGGCCGACGCTGGCCGAGTGGTGGGCGGTGCTGGAGCCGAAGCTGCCCGGCGGGCAGTAGTGGCGGCAGCGAGCGGTCCGGTGCGCGGAACACGCACCGGACCGCTCGTGCCGCCGTCAGGTCACTTCGACCAGGGCACCTGCGGGGACCGGTAGAAGTCGATCCCGCGCGCGGTCAGCCGGGGGCCGTGCGCGGCCAGCCGCTGCCGGAACGACTCCCAGTCGTGGGCGGCCGCGGGCGACCAGCCCAGCTCGGCGATCGCCGGCAGCCTCGGGAACGCCATGAACTCGATGTGGTCGGAGTTCTCCAGCGTCTCGCTCCACAGTGGAGCCTCCACGCCGAGCACGGCGTCCTCCGGCACGCCCTGCAGGTACTGGCCGGGGTTCCAGCCGTAGGCGGTGCCCACCTCGATGTAGCCGGCCCAGCTCAGCCCCAGCTCGGTGTTGGCGTCGTACTTCATGTCCAGGTAGGACTTGTTCGCCGGCGAGAGCAGGACCTTGTTGCCCCGGGCGACGGCCGGAGCCAGCAGCGGGTCGGAGTCGGTGGTGCCCCAGTACTGCAGCACCGAACCCGCCTTCGGCTCGGCCTTGGCGTACTCGTGCCAGCCGACCGCGGTCTTGCCGTACTTCTCGACCATCGGCAGGACCCGGCCCATGAACGTCTTGTAGTCCTCTTCGGACGTCGAGTGCGCCTCGTCGCCGCCGATGTGCAGGTACGGGCCGGGGGTGATGGCCGACAGCTCACGCAGCACGTCGTCGACGAACTTGTAGGTGATCTCCTTCGGCACGCACAGCGAGCTGAAGCCGACCTCGATGCCGGTGTAGAGCGGCGGAGCGACCCCGTCGCAGTTCAGCTCGGCGTAGGAGGCCAGCGCGGCGTTGGTGTGGCCGGGCAGGTCGATCTCGGGGACCACCGTGATGTGGCGCTCGGCGGCGTAGTCGACGATGTCGGTGTAGTCCTGCTGCGTGTAGTAGCCGCCCGGACCGCCACCGACCTCGGTGCTGCCGCCGTAGGTGGCCAGCCGCGGCCAGCTCTTGATCTGGATCCGCCAGCCCTGGTCGTCGCTCAGGTGCAGGTGCAGGCGGTTGACCTTGTACATCGAGATCTGGTCGATGTAGCGCTTGACCTGCTCGACGTCGAAGAAGTGCCGGGCGACGTCCAGCATCGCCGCGCGGTGGCCGAAGCGCGGCTGGTCGGTGATCTCACCGCCGGGCACCGTCCACGGCCCCTGCTGCACCTGATCGCTCTCGACCGAGGCGGGCAGCAGCTGCCGCAGCGTCTGCACACCGTTGAACAGGCCCGCGGGGGTGCCTGCCTCGATCCGCACGTTCTCCCCGGTCACCGCCAACCGGTAGCCCTCGGGTCCGAGGTCGTCCGAGCGCTCGATCTCGAGGGCGATGTCGCCGGGGCGCGGGTCTGCGCCGTCGACCGGAAGCTCGAACCCGGTCGAGGGGCGCAGGATCTCGCCGAGTTGGTCGCCGACGGCCTTGGCCTCGCCTTCGGCGCTGATCCGGGCGTTCTCGCCGAGCGTGAACTCGACGTCGGGATCGGCCCCGACGTGTGCCGGGGCGGGGATCACCTGGTGCATCCGGGAGTCCTGGGCCTGGACGCCACCCGCGACCGGCGCGGTCAGCAGACCGCCGGTCAGCAGTGCGCCGGTGAGCAGCGCCGCCACCGACGTCGCACGGCGCGTCGGCAGGTGCTGCGATGATCGTTTCATGGTCTCACCGCTCGGGTCGGGGACAGCTGACCACAAAGGTATAGACCAAAATCGGAGCGATAGAAGCGTCCGAACGGACGTACCGGACACCGCGCCCACCCGGGCTCGGCCCTGCTGCCGCGCGCTCGTCAGCCGCGCTCGCGGGTGAGCACCGCGCCCGCCGAAGCCAACGTCACGCAGCACAATCCGGCGATCTGCCGGTCCGCGAGCACCTCCGACAGCAGCAGGAGGCCCGCCGCCGCGCCGACGGCGGGTTCGAGGCTCTGAAGTACGCCGACGACGCGCGGCGTGAGCCGGCGCAGGGCCACCAGTTCCAGCGAGTAGGGCACGACCGCCGACAGCAGCGCGACGCCGAGGCCCGGCAGCAGGGCGGCGGTCGAGAGCAGCGCCGTCCCGGACTCGGCGATTCCGAACGGCAGCGCGAGCACGGCGGCCCAGGTCACCGCCAGCGCCAGCGGGGCGCCGTCAGCGGCGAGTTCCCCAGCCCGTCTGCTCAGCAGCAGGTAGCCGCCCATGCCCGCGGCCGACAGCAGCGCGAGCCCGACCCCGGCCAGCGGTGGAGCCGGGCCGGACGGCGCGCAGAGCAGCAGGACTCCGGCGCCCGAGAGCAGCGCCCAGATCGCGTCGCGGGGCCGCCGGGATCCCGCGAGCGCGACCGTGAAGGGGCCCAGCAGTTGCAGGCTGACCGCGACGCCGAGCGGCAGGTATCCCAGTGCCGGGTAGATGATGTTCATCGCGGCGATCGCCGTGCCGAACCCGGCGATGAGTGCCCGAGTCCGCCACCCCGCGGGAATCCGAGGTCGCCACAGGGCGAGCAGCACCGCCGCGGCCAGTCCGAGTCGCAGCGCCACCACGCCGGCCGGCCCGACCACGCCGAACAAGTGCTTTCCCCATGCCTGGCCGAACTGCACGCTGCACACCGAACCCAGCACGAGCAGGGATGGCGGTAATCCGCGGTGCGCACGGCCTTGGCCGGTACTGGCTGGCGGGGATTGCATTGCCCGAGTCTGCGATCACGAAGCTGTGCAGGTCTATTTCACATTTCTGCGAAGTACCGTGAAGAATCGACTACATGATCGACCTGCGACGCCTGCACGTGCTGAGGGTCCTGCGCGAGGAAGGCACCGTCACGGCCACCGCGCGGGCGCTGCACCTCACCCCGTCGGCGGTGTCCCAGCAACTGCGCCAGCTCGCCGCCGACGTCGGCGCGGAGCTGCTGCACCACGAAGGACGGCGGGTGGCGCTCACCCCCGCCGCGCACGTCCTGCTCGGCCACGCCGACACGATCGCGGCCGAGTGGGAGCGCACTCGGGCGGACCTGGCCGAGCACTCCGGCGGAGCGGCGGGGCGGGTGCGGATCGCCGGTTTCGCCAGCAGCTTCGGATCCCTGCTCGTGCCTGCGGCCGCGCGGGTGCGCGAGTCGAACCCGCGGCTGGAGGTCAGCCTGGCCGAGACCGACATCGACGAGGGGCTGCGGCGGTTGCTCGCCGACCGGGCCGACATCGCGGTCCTGCCGGTGCCCGGGACGCCGCCCCTCGACGACCCGCGCTTCGACCAGCGCGTTCTCCTGCGCGACCGGCAGGACCTCGTGGTGTGGACCGGGCACCGGCTGGCCGGCCGCGACGCGGTCGAGCTCGCCGAGACCGCGAGCGAGGACTGGATCGCACCCCACCACGACCAGCACGAGCTGATCAGGGTCGCCTGCGCCGCCGCGGGCTTCGCCCCGCGAGTGGTGCACGAGGCAGCCGAGTGGAGCTGCGTGCTGAGCCTCGTCGAACGCGGCTTCGGCGTGTGCCTGCTGCCCGGGCTCGCCGACGTCGCCGCCCACCGCGGGCTCGTGCGGATCCCGCTGCTCGGCGAAGCGGCCCCGGCGCGCAGCGTCCTGACCTGCGTCCGCCGGGGTAGCCGGGCGCAACCTGCCATCGCCGTCGTCATGGCGGCGCTGGAGGAGGCCGCCCACCAGGTGTCGAGCGGCTGATCCATCACCACGCGGTCGGTCCGCGCCTTCAGCCGCCGGCCCGTCCGCCCTCAGCAGCGGGCCCCTCAGCCTCCCGCGCGCAGAGCCGGACGCAGCGCGTCGAGCACCGCCGGATCCTCGATCGTGGACGGCACCTTCGTCTGCCCGGTGTCGGCGATCTCGCGCATCGACTTGCGAAGGATCTTGCCGGAGCGGGTCTTGGGCAGCCCGTCGACGACGCTGACGTCCCGGAAGGCCGCGACCGGGCCGATCTGGTCGCGGACGGCGGCCACCAGCTCGGCCCGCAGCTGCTCCTCGTCTACCTCCACACCGGCCTTGAGCACCACGAAGCCTCGCGGGACCTGGCCCTTCAGCGCGTCGTGCACGCCGATCACCGCGCACTCGGCCACCGCGGGGTGCTCCGCCAGCACGGCCTCCATCGAACCGGTCGAGAGGCGGTGCCCCGCGACGTTGATCACGTCGTCGGTGCGGCCCATGACGAACACGTAGCCGTCCTCGTCGACGTGCCCGCTGTCGCCGGTCAGGTAGTAGCCGGGGTAGCGCTCCAGGTACTCGGCGCGGAACCGGTCGTCGGCGTTCCACAGCGTCGGCAGCGTCCCGGGGGGCAGCGGGAGCCGGATGCAGATCGCGCCGTCCCGTCCCGTGGGAACGGGCTCGCCCGACTGGTCGAGGACCTCCACCTGGTAGCCGGGCACCGGCACGGTCGGCGAACCGGGCTTGACCGGCATCGGCTCCAGCCCGCGCAGGTTGGCGCAGATCGGCCACCCGGTCTCGGTCTGCCACCAGTGGTCCACGACCGGGATGCCGAGCTTGTCCACGGCCCACTGGTAGGTCTCCGGGTCCAGCCGCTCCCCGGCCAGGAACAGCGTGCGCAGGCTGGAGACGTCGTGCTTGGCCAGCTCGGCCGCGTCGGGGTCGACCCGCTTGATGGCCCGGAACGCCGTCGGCGCGGTGAACAGCGACTTCACCCCGTGCTCGGCGATCACCCGCCAGAACGCACCGGAGTCGGGCGTGCCCACCGGCTTGCCCTCGTAGACGATCGTGGTCGCGCCTGCCAGCAGCGGCCCGTACACGATGTAGGAGTGGCCGACGACCCAGCCGACGTCGGAGGCCGTCCAGAACACCTCGCCCGGCCCGATGTCGTAGATGGCCGACATCGACCAGCGCAGCGCCACCGCGTGCCCGCCGTTGTCCCGGACCACGCCCTTCGGCCGGCCGGTCGTGCCGGAGGTGTAGAGGACGTAGAGCGGGTCGGTCGCCGCCACGGGCACGCACTCCGCCGGTTCGGCCCCGGCCACGGCGTCGTCCCAGTCGAGGTCGCGCTCGCCGAGCTCGGCGGTGGCCTGCTCCCGCTGGAGCACGATGACCCGGTCGGGCCGGTGCTCGGACAGCCGCAGCGCCTCGTCGACGATCGGCTTGTACTCCACGACGCGGTTGGGCTCCAGCCCGCACGAGGCCGCCACGATCACCTTCGGGCGGGCGTCGTCCACGCGGGCCGCGAGCTCCCGGGGCGCGAAGCCGCCGAAGACCACCGAGTGCACGGCGCCGATCCGGGCGCAGGCCAGCATCGCCACCACCGCCTCGGGGATCATCGGCAGGTAGATCACCACCCGGTCGCCCCGCTCGACCCCCTGGGCGCGCAGGGCGCCCGCGAACACCGACACCCGATCCAGCAGCTCCCGGTAGGTCCACCGCGACACGGTGCCGGTCATCGCGGAGTCCCAGACCAGCGCGTCCTGCTCGCCGCGGCCGTCGCGCACGTGCCGGTCGAGAGCGTTGAAGCAGGTGTTGAGCACCCCGTCGGGGAACCACCGGTACAACGGCGCCCGCGAGTCGTCCAGCGCCCGGCTCGGGCGCCGCTCCCAGTCGATCGCGGCCGCCGCGTCCAGCCAGAATCCCTCCGGGTCGGACGAACTCCGTTGGTAGGCGTCGGCGTATGCGCCCATGACGATGTACCTCCCGCGCGTGCCGGACTGCTGACCGTGAGTGTCCTACCGCACTCGCGCGCTCGGCACCACCACGGCTCCCCGGCGGCGGTGGCCCGCGAGCGAGCGCCGAGCGGTCGGCGGACTTCAGCCCGGCGGGTGCGCGCTGAGACCACCGGCGGTCACTTCGGCGACCACCCCCGTCCACTTGTCGCCAGAGGGGCCGAATCGGCGCGACAGCGCGTGATCGATCGAACACAATCCTTTGCAGGCCGGGGATTCGGGCTAACGACACACCGGTGTGGACCGACAACCGGTATGGAGGTGCGACCGGAGATGAGCACGGACACGTCGACGACGACGGAAACCGATTCGAGCGGAGCAGGCCAGGCCGACCTGCCCACCGCGCCGCGCAGCGTGGTCTGGAGCGGCGGCCACTCCTACGTACTCGAAGGTGTCAGAGGCGCCCGCTGGGCCGGCGTCGACGACCGCCGCCGTGCCCGTTTCCTGACCGACGCCGACCTCCGCCGCCGGGGCTGGAGCCACCGTCCACGTTGAGACCCGGCCGGGGGACGAACAGCCCCAGCCGCCAGGACCGTTGTCCGAGGTGTGTGGCACCCTGACCGGTACCGGATGCGCATGGCTGCATCCGGATGCGGGTAGTTCGTACAACCGTTTCGGGGAGGGGTTCGTGGTGCAGGACGCCGACGGCACCACGGAGAACACCGCGCGGGGAACCGGCTCCGAGCCGGAACCGCGGCGGTCGCGGCCTGCCGGAGCGGAGCAGGCGGCCGACCCCGGGCTCGCCCGGATCAAGGAAGCCGCCGCCGGAATCTGGGACGATCCCTGGCTGACGATCCCGAATCTGCTCAGCGCGCTCCGCCTGGCCGGCGTGCCGCTGTTCCTGTGGCTGCTGCTCGGCCCGCAGAACGACCTGCTCGCGCTGCTGGTCCTCGTCCTCAGCGGAGCGACCGACTGGCTGGACGGCAAGCTGGCCCGCTGGTTGAACCAGTACAGCCGGGTCGGAGAGCTGCTGGACCCCGCCGCCGACCGCCTCTACATCGTCGCCACCCTGGTCGCGTTCGTGATGCGCGACGTGGTGCCCTGGTGGGTCGCCGTGGCGCTCATCGGACGCGACGTCGTGCTCACGCTGTGCCTGCCGGTGCTGCGCTACCACGGCTACGAGCCCCCAGAGGTGCACTACCTGGGCAAGGCGGCCACCTTCTGCCTGATGTACGCCTTCCCGCTGCTGCTGCTCGTGCAGGGCGACTTCACCTTCTCCGCGGTGGTCCGCCCGATCGCCTACGCGTTCACGTGCTGGGGCGGCGCGCTCTACCTGTGGGCGGGCGTGCTCTACCTGTCCCAGGTCGTGGCCGCGGTCCGGGTCGCCCGCAGGACGGCCCGCACCTGACCCGGCCTCCTTGCGGCCCGCGCTGTCGGCGAAATACGCTCGCCGGACCCGTCAGGCGATCTTCACCCGGCGGGAGTACACGGCTCTGGCAACACAGGAAGGGCGGGACCAGGTGACGGCCCCCGAACGGATCAGGTACACCAGCGAGCACGAGTGGGTTCTGCCCAGCGGTGAGAACACCGTTCGCGTCGGAATCACCGACTACGCCCAGCGCCAGCTCGGCGACGTGGTCTTCGTCCAGCTCCCCGACGAGGGGAGCAAGGTGAGCGTCGGCGAGAGCATGGGCGAGGTCGAGTCGACCAAGAGCGTCTCGGAGCTCTACGCCCCGGTCGAGGGAGAGGTCGTCAAGGGCAACGAGCGCCTGGGCGACGAGCCGGACCTGGTCAACACGGACCCGTTCGGCGACGGCTGGATGGTCGAGATCCGGCTGGCAGACCCGGCCGCGCTCGACCAGCTGCTCGACGAGAACGCCTACCAGCAGCTGACCGACCAGGACTGATCGTCGATCTCGGCGGTGTCCTCGGCCTTTGTCGGGACTCGCGCGCAACTCGCCGTTGACGACACGGTACGTTGGAAGACACTTCGCACGATCTATCCGCGTAGAGGAGAGCTCAGGTGAGCCACAACAGCGGCTCCGGCGACGTTCCGCCGGAGCAGTCACCGGAGACCACCTCGGTCTTCAGGCCCTTCCTCTCGGAGCCGGAAAGCACCGAGAGCGCGCCCGCGGAGCAGCCTGCCGCGTCCGGGGTCGACGCGCTGCCCGCGGGGGCCGCCCTGCTGGTGGTCAAGCGCGGCCCGAACGCGGGTTCGCGATTCCTGCTCGACCGGGACACCACCAGCGCCGGACGCCATCCGGACAGCGACATCTTCCTGGACGACGTCACGGTCTCGCGGCGGCACGCCGAGTTCCGCCGGGAGGGCAACGACTTCGTGGTCGTCGACGTGGGCAGCCTCAACGGCACCTACGTCAACCGCGAGCCGGTGGACACCTCGGTGCTCGCCAACGGCGACGAGGTGCAGATCGGGAAGTTCCGGTTGGTCTTTTTGACCGGCCCGATCGACGGGGGACAAGGCCGCTAGGCGGCATGAGGAGCGGGCATCGGGGCGGCGCCGAGCAACCGGCGCCGCCCCGGTCGTTCGCGGTACTGCGCGCACCCGCGCGGCGACCCGGCCGGAACCGCCCGCGGATGCACCGGGACCCCAGGCGAATCACGTGTTTGCAGTTGAGTTTCGGGGTCTTCCGACCGCCCCTACGGGACCGGTCGGCGGTGTATCGTGCTGAGTGTTGCTCAATGGTGAGCTCAGGTATCGGTTCTCGGCCTGCCGAGCGCGCCAGGCCGCGGAAAACGGTGGCTGATCGACAGCCGAGGGATGGGCGTGTCCGCCGTATCGCGGGTAGCGTCGGAGACGCCGGTGCGAGATCCTCGACGAGGACGTCACGCCCCGGCGCGCTGGAGGAGGCGATTTGACGATGAGCAGCGAGATGCGCGTCGTCGGCGTGCGAGTGGAACTACCAGCCAACCAGCCGATCCTGTTGCTGCGCGAGACCGAGGGCGAGCGCTACCTGCCGATCTGGATCGGCTCGGTGGAGGCGACCGCAATCGCGTTGGAGCAGCAGGGCGTGCGCCCCGCCAGACCCCTGACCCACGACCTGCTCAAGGACGTCATCGGGGCGCTGGGGCGGGACCTGGAGCAGGTCCGCATCACCGACCTGCAGGAGGGCACGTTCTACGCGGAGCTCGTCTTCGACGGTGACGTGCGGGTCTCGGCCAGGCCGAGCGACTCGGTCGCGCTGGCGCTGCGGGTGGGTGTGCCGATCCACGCCGACGAGTCGGTGCTGGACGAGGCCGGGCTGATCATCCCGGACGAACAGGAGGACGAGGTCGAGAAGTTCCGGGAGTTCCTGGACTCGGTCTCGCCGGAGGACTTCCGCGGCGCCGACACCTGAGCCGGCGCCCGTTGCGGGCTTGGACGGGCCCCCGGCGCGCGGTCGCGCCGGGGGCCTCGTCGTCTCCCCGCGCGTCGCGTTGACCTCCCCCCTGGGCGGGCTTACCGTCGAAGACACGCGAATTGCCCGCTTGTGATTCCCGTGCGACCTGCTCGTGCGGCGGCGGGCGTTCGCAGCCCTGAGTCACGCACGGTCCAGGGCCTTGGCGGTCGGTCGGCATCATGCCGGACGAGGGGAGGCAGGCGTGGTCGAGGAGGCACCCAACCGGGATGCTGCCGCGGAGCAGGGTGAGCTGTTCCCGGACGCCTCGGTACCGGACGAGCTCGTCGGCTACCGCGGCCCCGCAGCCTGCCAGATCGCGGGCATCACCTACCGCCAGCTCGACTACTGGGCGCGCACCAAGCTGGTGGGGCCGTCCATAAGAGGTGCGGCGGGCTCGGGCTCCCAGCGGCTGTACTCGTTCAAGGACATCCTGGTGCTCAAGGTGGTCAAGCGACTGCTGGACACCGGTGTTTCGCTGCACAACATCCGCGTCGCCGTGGACCACCTCCGCCACCGGGGCGTGCAGGACCTCGCCAGGATCACGCTGTTCAGCGACGGCACGACCGTCTACGAGTGCACCTCCGCCGAGGAGGTGGTCGACCTGCTGCAGGGCGGCCAGGGGGTTTTCGGCATCGCCGTCAGCGGCGCGATGCGCGAAATCAGCGGAACCATCCACGAGTTCCCCGCGGAGCGCGCCGACGGTGTGGAGGTCACCGCATCCGTGACCGACGAGCTGGCGCGCCGCCGCCGGGACCGCCAGACCGGCTGACACCCGGCTGAGCCGGATGGGCCGGATGGATGCGGTGCGTGGCCGGCCGGGCGCGGTGCGAGGGTCCTCCCGCGCCTCCAGATCAGGTAGGCTACGCGGCATCGCAGACCCCGCGCGGGAGAGTCCGCGCCGGTCAGAGCACCGGTGCGGCGCCGAAGGAGCAACCACTCCCCGACAACCTCTCAGGCCAACCGGACCGCGCGGGCGAGATACCTCTGGAAAGCGGGTCGTCACGGCAGTGGTGACCCCGCCGACGGTGCAAGCCCGGTGCGATCCGGGTGAAGCTCTCAGGCGTTCGCGCAGCGGACATTGACAGAGGGGGAGGGCAGCACCCGCCGTGCTGCCGAGCCCTGTGTCCGCCGCGAAAAATCGAGGTTTGGCGATGACCGACGTGACCCATGACCGCATCCCGCTCGCCGCACTGGAGCACGGCACCCCGTTCGCCGACCGCCACGTGGGTCCCGCTCCCGCCGAGCTGGCCCGCATGCTGGACGTGATCGGGGTCGGCTCGCTGGAGGAGCTGGGCCAGAGCGCGGTCCCGGAGGGCATCCGCGAGCGCGACCTGCACCTGGCGCTGCCCGAGCCCGCGACCGAGGCGCAGGCCCTGGCCGAGCTGCGTGAGCTGGCCGGGCGGTGCCGCCCGCATGCCGAGATGATCGGCCTGGGCTACTACGGCACCGTGACCCCGCCGGTGATCCTGCGCAACGTGCTGGAGAGCCCCGCCTGGTACACCGCCTACACCCCGTACCAGCCGGAGATCTCGCAGGGGCGCCTGGAGGCGCTGCTGAACTTCCAGACGATGGTCGCCGACCTGACCGGTGTGCCGGTGGCCAACGCCTCGATGCTGGACGAGGCGACCGCGGCCGCCGAGGGCATGACCCTGGTCCGGAGGGCCGGGCGGTCGAAGTCGCCGCGGTTCGTCGTCGACGCCGACACCATGCCCCAGACGCTGGAGGTGCTGCGCACCCGCGCCGAGCCGCTGGGCATCGAGGTCGTGGTGGCCGACCTGTCCGAGGGAGCCTCCGGCCTGCCCGAGGGTGAGTTCTTCGGCGCCCTGCTGGCCTACCCGGGCGCCTCCGGCGCGCTGCGCGACCAGGAGGCGGTCGTCGCCGAGGTCCACGAGCGCGGGGCGATGGCGGTGGTGTCCGCCGACCTGCTCGCGCTGACGCTGCTACGCGCGCCCGGTGAGATCGGCGCGGACGTCGTCGTCGGCACCACCCAGCGCTTCGGCGTGCCGATGGGCTTCGGCGGCCCGCACGCCGGCTACATGGCGGTCCGCAAGGGCATCGAGCGCCAGCTGCCGGGCCGGCTGGTGGGCGTCAGCGTCGACAGCGACGGCAACCAGGCCTACCGGCTGGCGCTGCAGACCCGCGAGCAGCACATCCGCCGCGAGAAGGCCACCAGCAACATCTGCACCGCGCAGGTCCTGCTGGCGGTCGTGGCGTCGATGTACGCGGTGTACCACGGTCCGGCCGGGTTGAAGGCGATCGCGACCAGGGCGCACCGGATGGCCGCCGTGCTGGCCGAGCGGCTGCGCCGCGGCGGCGTCGAGGTCGTGCACCGGGAGTTTTTCGACACGCTCGTCGCTCGAGTGCCCGGCAAGGCCGACGACGTCGTGTCCGCCGCCCGCCGGGAGGGCGTGAACCTGCGCCGCGTGGACGGCGACCACGTCGGCGTGAGCTGCGACGAGACCACCACCCGCGCCCGGCTGGCCACGGTGTGGAAGGCGTTCGGGCTCCCCGAGCAGCCCGATGTCGAGGAGCTCGACGCCGAGACCCCGGACGCGCTGCCCACCGGTCTCCTGCGCACCTCGGAGTACCTCACGCACCCGGTGTTCCACACCCACCGCTCGGAGACCTCCCTGCTGCGCTACCTGCGCGAGCTCTCGGACAAGGACGTCGCGCTGGACCGCAGCATGATCCCGCTGGGCTCGTGCACGATGAAGCTCAACGCGACCGCCGAGATGGAGTCGATCACCTGGCCGGAGTTCTCCGGGCTGCACCCGTTCGCGCCCGCGCAGGACGCCGAGGGGCTGCTCAGGATCGTCTCCGACCTGGAGGGCTGGCTGGCCGAGATCACCGGCTACGACGCGGTGAGCCTGCAGCCCAACGCCGGCAGCCAGGGCGAGTTCGCCGGTCTGCTCGCCATCCGCGCCTACCACCACAGCCGTGGTGAGGCCGAGCGGGACGTCTGCCTCATCCCGGCCAGCGCGCACGGCACCAACGCCGCGAGCGCCATCATGGCCGGTCTGCGCGTCGTCGTGGTGCGCTGCGACGACCAGGGCAACATCGAGATGGACCACCTGCGCGAGGTCGTCGAGGAGCACAAGGACGACCTTGCCGCGATCATGATCACCTACCCGTCCACGCACGGCGTCTACGAGGACACCGTGCAGCAGGTCTGCGGGCTGGTGCACGACGCGGGCGGGCAGGTCTACGTCGACGGCGCGAACCTCAACGCGCTGATCGGCCTGGCCCGGATGGGCAAGTTCGGCTCCGACGTCTCGCACCTGAACCTGCACAAGACCTTCTGCATCCCGCACGGCGGCGGCGGGCCGGGCGTCGGCCCGATCGGTGTCCGCGCGCACCTGGCGCCGTTCCTGCCGAACCACCCGCTCCAGCCCGCGGCGGGCCCCTCGACCGGGGTGGGACCGATCAGCGCGGCGCCGTGGGGCAGCGCGTCGATCCTGCCGATCTCGTGGGCCTACGTGCGGATGATGGGTTCCGACGGCCTGCGCAGGGCGACGCTGACCGCCGTCGCGGCCGCCAACTACGTCGCCCGCAGGCTCGACGAGTACTTCCCGGTGCTCTACACCGGTTCGGGCGGCTTCGTGGCCCACGAGTGCATCCTGGACCTGCGGCCCATCACCAAGTCCAGCGGTATCACGGTGGACGACGTCGCCAAGAGGCTGGCCGACTACGGCCTGCACGCCCCGACGATGTCGTTCCCGGTCGCGGGCACGCTGATGGTGGAGCCCACCGAGAGCGAGAACCTGGCCGAGCTCGACCGCTTCTGCGAGGCGATGATCGCCATCCGCGCCGAGATCGACAAGGTCACGGCGGGGCAGTGGCCCGCCGACGACAACCCGCTGGTCAACGCCCCGCACACGGCCGCGTCGCTGGTCGGGGAGTGGAAGCACGCCTACGGCCGGGACGTGGCGGCCTACCCGCTGGGCACCCGTGTGGCGAAGGTGTGGCCGCCGGTTCGGCGCATCGACGGGGCCCGCGGCGACCGCAACCTGGTGTGCTCCTGCCCACCCCTGTCGGCCTACGAGGGGTGACTGCCGATCTCGGAGGCATGCACTACGGTGGGTCACTTACGTGACCACCTCCGAGAGGAGTGAAAGCAATGCTCGCAATCAGTGAGAGCGCCGCAGAGGTCATCAAGGTCGTCCTCGCCGGCGGCGACTCGGCGGAGGGGTCCGGTCTGCGGATCGCCCCGGCGGGCGACGGCCTGCAGGCCGCCATCGCCGAGGCACCGCAAGCCGGTGACCAGGTCGTAGAGGAGTCCGGGGTCCGGGTGTTCCTGCCGGAGCAGGCCGCGTCCCTGCTGGACGACAAGACGCTCGACGCCGAGCGGGACGACAACGGCGAGCTGAGCCTGGCCGTCCGCGACTGACGCGATAGGACTCGACCGCCCGCCCGGACCCCATCCGGGCGGGCGGTTCGCTTTCGCGGGCCGGTGCCGCGAGCCGGGTTGCTGCCAGCAATTGGCCAGAACCTCTCGTTGGCAACTATCCTCGGCCGGCGGCTGTCCGACGTGGGCGGCCGGTGAGCGGGGAGGATGCGGGCGTGACCGCGACGCTGGCCATGCACATGAGCGACGGGCTGCTCAACGCGCCGACGTCGCTGCTGTTCAGCGGGGTGGCCATCGCGGGTGTGGGCCTGGCGCTGGTGCGGGCGCGCGCCGATCTCGACGACCGGACAGCGCCGATGGCGGGGTTGGTCGCGGCGTTCGTCTTCGCCGCGCAGATGATCAACTTCCCGGTGCTGCCGGGCGTGAGCGGCCACCTGCTCGGGGGTGCGCTGGCCGCGATCCTGGCCGGACCGTGGGTCGGGGCGCTGTGCGTGTCGATCGTGCTGGTGGTGCAGGCGCTGCTGTTCGCCGACGGCGGGATCACCATGCTCGGCGCCAACATCACCAACATGGCGCTGATCGGCACGGCCACCGGGTACCTGGTCGCCCTCGCACTGCGCAGGCTCGCCGTGCGCAGCAGGGAGGGTCTGCTGGTGACGGCCTTCGTCGCCGCGTTCGTCAACACCGTCGCCGCCTCGTGCGGGTTCGTGCTGGAGTACTCGATCGGTGGCGCGGCCGGGTACGGCACCGGCACGGCGGCGCTGGCGGTGATCGGCGTGCACTGCCTCATCGGCATCGGCGAGGGCGTCATCACCGCGGCGACCGTGGGCGCGGTGGCCGCCGCACGGCCCGACCTGGTCCACCTGCTGCGCACCGCCCGGCCACGAGCAGTGGAGGAGAAGGCGCGATGACGGCTGTGGCGCGCAAGCGCGGCGCGGGTTTCCTGGTCGGGTTCGGCCTGGTCGCCCTGCTGATCGCGGCGGCGCTGTCCTACTTCGCCGACTCCGATCCCGACGGGCTGGACGCGGTCACCCGGCAGGGCTGCACGGCGGTCGAGACCGAGCAGGGCGAACGGCTCGACGGGCACTGCATCGCCCAGAACGGCACCGACCACCCATTGGCCGATGGTCCACTGGCCGACTACACCGTCGGCGGGGACGACCGGCTGACCGGCGTCGCCGGCGCCATCGGTGTGGTCGCGACCCTGGGGGCCGCGGGCGCCCTGTTCTGGGGACTGCGGCGCCGGGGGACCGGCGGCCAAGGGGAGGCCGGGGACACGCCTGGGGAGGACTGAGTGGGCGCGGGTCACGTCAGCGCCCTGTACCTGCCCGGCTCCTCCCGCGTGCACCGCGCGGCGCCGGAGGTCAAGATCGTGGCGGCGTTGCTCGTCGTGGTGTGCGTGGTGGCCACGCCCAGGCACGCGTTCTGGGCGTTCGCCTGCTACGCCGTCCTGCTGTTCGGACTGTCCAGGCTGGCCGCGGTGCCGATGCGTTGGCTGTCGAGCCGCCTGCTGATCGAGCTGCCGTTCGTCGTGCTGGCGTTCCTGCTGCCGTTCACCGCCGCAGGGCCCCGCACCGAGGTGCTGGGGCTGGCGCTGTCGGTGGAGGGGCTGCTGGCGGGGTGGAACGTGCTGGCCAAGGGGACGCTCGGGCTGGCGACGTCGTTGCTGCTGGCCGCGACGACCGCGCCGAACGAACTGCTCCTGGGCATGCGGCGGCTGCGCGCACCGAAGCTGCTCACGACGATCGCCTCGCTGATGCTGCGCTACGCCGAGGTGGTGGTGGGGGAGGCCCGGCGAATGCGGGTCGCTCGGATCGCCCGTGGCCACGATCCGCGGTTCCTGTGGCAGGTCGGAGCCACGGCGCGGGGCGTGGGCAGCCTGTTCATCCGGTCCTACGAGAGAGGTGAACGGGTGCACCTCGCGATGCTTTCGCGCGGCTGGAGCGGTGCCGTGCCGGACGCGAGGGTGGGCCGCACCCCGGCCGCCGCGTGGGCGCTGGGTATGGTGCCTCCCGCCGTTGCCGTGCTGGTGCTGGGAGCGGCGCTGTGGACCGCGTGACCGACGGGGCGACGCAGACCAGGGCCACGACCGCGCTGCGGGTCGAAGGTCTCCGCTACAGCTATCCGGACGGGCACGAGGCCCTGCGCGGGGTGGACCTGAGCATCGCGCACGGCGAGCGGGTCGCGCTGCTGGGGCCGAACGGAGCGGGCAAGACGACCCTGACCCTGCACCTCAACGGGGTGCTGCGAGGCGACGCGGGACGGGTGTCGGTCGGCGGGCTGGAGCTGACCGAGCGCCACGTCCGGGAGATCCGCAGGCGCGTCGGCGTGGTGTTCCAGGACCCCGACGACCAGTTGTTCATGCCCACGGTGCGCGAGGACGTGGAGTTCGGACCGCTGAACTTCGGATTCCGCGGTGCGCAGCTGGAGCAGCGCGTCGCTGACGCGCTGGCGGCGGTCGGCATGGCCGAGCACGCGGGACGATCACCGCTGCACCTGTCGGGCGGTCAGCGCAAGCGGGTGGCACTGGCGACCGTCCTGGCGTGCGACCCGGAGATCCTCGTGCTCGACGAACCGTCGTCGAACCTCGAGCCGGTCGCCCGGCGCGAGCTCGCCGAGCTGCTGCTCGGCCTGGGCAGGACGATGCTGATGGTCACCCACGACCTGCCCTACGCCCTGCAGCTGTGCCCGAGGAGCGTCCTGATCGACGACGGCGTCGTGGTCGCCGACCGGCCGACTCGGGAACTGCTGGCTGACACCGAACTGCTCGCCGCGCACCGCCTGGAGCTCCCCTTCGGCTTCCGCCTCGACTAGCGCGGGGTCCACATCGGACTGTCGATGTCATCCACTGTGGGCGAGCAGGCCGCCGGCGGTCACCGGTGCATCGGCTCGTGGACGTGCGCCCCTACGTCGGGATCTGCACTCTCGCCCCACCGCAGCAGGTCCCGGCACAGCTCGATCACGCGTTGCCGCAGTACCGCGGCCTCCTCGGCGAACTCGCGCTGCAACCGCACGTACTCGGCGCGGCCGTTCGGCGTCTCGATCGGGACCGGGGAGTAGCCCAGCTCGCTCAGGTCGTACGGGCTGGCGCGCATGTCCAGCTCCCGGACGCGGACGGCGAGGTCGAAGCAGTCGGCGACCAGCTCGGCGGGCACGAACGGGTCGAGCTTGTAGCTCCACTTGAACAGGTCCATGTTCGCGTGCAGGCAGCCGGGTTGCTCCAGCCGCACCTGGTCGGCGCGCTCGGGCTGCAGCGGGTTGAGCGGGCGCGCCTGCGGGGTGAAGAAGCGGAACGCGTCGTGGTGCGTGCAGCTCAGGTTCGACGACTCGACGACCTCGTCGGTGCCCGCGTGCCCGAGCCGCAGCGGCCAGCCGGAGTGGCGGATCTGCTCGGGCGAGGTCCGGTAGACCATCGCCCACTCGTGCAGCCCGAAGCAGCCGAGCCGCGGCTGCCGCGAGGCGGTGGCGCTGAGCAGGCCGAGCACGAACTCCGCGGTGCGCAGGCGGGCACCGGTCAACTCATCGCGGCTCAACGCCACCCCGTCGCCGGTCTCGGTGTACCCGCGACGGGAGAGGAACCGCTCACCGCCGGCCAGCACGACGCCGAAGCCCGGCTGCCAGCGCTCCAGCCGGGACGGGCGGAACGAGTAGTAGGTGAACAGGAAGTCCAGCACCGGGTGCTTGCGGCCGTCGTGGCGCCGTTGCCGGTGCGGTCCCGTCCACTGGCGGACGCGGTCCCGGTGGGCGCTCTCGCGGGCCCGCCACTCCGCCTCGGAAAGCACAACCATCGCAGGCCAGGGTAGTGCAGGGCGCTGCGCGGCCGGTCGGGCGCCGGGAGGCGCCGCAGGCGGTCAGCCGACGAACCGGACCCAGTCGAGGTTCATGAGCCCGCCCTCCTGCTCGGAGGAGAAGACGAGGTAGACGTCGTGCACGCCGGACAGCGGCTGGATCTCGACCGGCACCGACTTCCAGGCACCGCCGGACGGGGTCACGTTGATCTTGGCGACCGGTGGCGCGTTGTAGTCGTCGACCCTGATCTCGATCTTGGCCTTCGCGCCGTCGGAGGTCCACGACGCCAGCCGCGCCGAGACCTCCCTGGCCGGCGAGCTGCCGAAGTAGACGTCGTCGAAGCGCAGCCAGTCCCCGTCCCCGACGGAGCCGACGTACCGACCGGTGCTCGGGTCGCGCGCCGCGGCGACGGGCAGTGTGCGCGACTGCGCGGAGCTCGCCTCGGCCTCCAGCCCGGCGTAGGGATCGGACGGATCTCCGGCCTCGGGGACCGAGTCCGGCTCGTCGGGCACCGCGGGCTGGCCCGGCTGGCCGTTGCCGGTAGGGAACCCGGGCGCCCCGGAACGCCCGTGGAGGAAGCCCGCCCCTGCTGCCGCGACCACGAGCACGACGGCCAGCGCGCCGAGCGCGGCGGCCACCCACGGCCGCATCCGGCGCGAGTGCTCCTGCGGGACGGTCGTCGCGGTGGCGCTCGGGGAGGTCGGTTCGGACGAGCCCGGCGGCTGCTCCGCGGAGCCCGGCTGGGCCGTCAGCGTGCGCAGGGCGGGCGCCGCGGGGTCCAGGACGGCGTCGAAGGGAGCTTCCCCCGCATCGCGCGCCAGGCCCGTCAGCCGGCGGCGGACCTCGTGCAGCGGCATCCGCCGAGCCGGGTCCTTGACCATCAGCCCGCTCAGCACCTCGCCGACCGGCCCGCTCAGCTGGTGCTGCGGAACCGGGCCGTGGATGATCGCGCTGAGGGTGATCAGCGGGTCGCTGTCGCTCTCGTAGGGCAGCCGCCCGTGCGCCGCGGCGTAGAGCGTCGCGCCCAGGCTCCACAGGTCGGACGCCGGGTCGGGCGTCTCGCCCCGGGCGATCTCCGGCGCGACGTAGGCCGGTGTCCCGAGCACGGTCCCGGTGCGGGTCAGCGTCGACTCGGCGGCGTTGCGCGAGATGCCGAAGTCGCCGAGCTTGACCTGCCCGTGCTTGCCCAGCAGCACGTTTCCGGGCTTGACGTCGCGGTGGACGATGCCGACGCGGTGGGCCGCCTGCAACGCCGCCGCGACCCCGTCCACGAACACCGCGAGCTGCTCGTGGCTCAGCCGGGTGCGTTTGAGCACGCTCGACAGGCTCTCCGCGGGCACCAGCTCCATCACCACGAACGGCCCGCCCGCGTCGTCGGCGACGTCGTAGAGCATCACGACGTTGGGATGGGTCACCACGGCCAGCGAGCGGGCCTCGCGCAGCGCCCGCTCGCGGAACTCGGCCGCCTCCTCCTCCGGCACCCGCGGGGAGAGCCGGACTTCCTTGACGGCCACCGGGCGGTGCAGGAGCACGTCGGTTCCCGCCCACACCGCGCCCATCGCGCCGGTGCCGATCTTGGAGTCCATCCGGTATCGACCGGCGATCGTCCGGATGCCGCCGGTGGACGTGAGGTCATTCGGGACGAACACCGGCCGATCATCTCTTACGACACACCGTCGCGTGAAATCCTCCGCCGATCGGACGGATTGTGATGCCGACACGTGACAGCCCGCTCCCGCCGGCGGTCGCGGCGGGAGCGGGACGGGTCACCCGGCGGTGCGGACGTGGGTACCGTCGCGGACGGTGCCGACGTACTCCTCGACCAGGTCCTCCAGTGCCACCACACCCAGCGGCTCGCCCGTGGCGTCCACGGCGGTCGCCAGGTGGCTGCCGGCACGGCGCAGCCAGGTCAGCGCCTCGTCGAGCCGGGCGTCGGCCGGGACCGTCGGCAGCCGGCGCACGCGGACCGGGTCGACCGGGGTCGACGGGTCCTCGCCCGCCTTGTCGAGCACGTCCTTTATGTGCAGGTAGCCCAGCAGGGTCCCGTCCTGGCCGCGGACCGGGAAGCGGGAGAAGCCGGTCGTCGACACCGCGCGCTCCACGTCGCCCAGGGTGAAGTCGCCGGGGAGCGTGGTCAGCTCGTCCAGCGGCACCAGCACGTCGCGCACGACGTGCTCCACAGAGGACAGCGTCTGGGCGAGCCTGCGGTGCTCGGCCTGCTCCAGCAGGCCCTCGCGCCGGGACTCCACCAGCAGCTCGGCCAGTTCGGTCGAGGTGTAGGCGGTCTCCAGTTCTTCCTTGGGCTCGACCTTGAGCAGCCGCAGCACCGCGTTGGCCATCATGTTGAACAGCGCGATGAGCGGGCGTGCGAGCTTGACGAAGCCCACCAGGAACGGCACCAGCCACAGCGCCAGCCGCTCCGGGTCGGCGATCGCGAGGTTCTTGGGAACCATCTCGCCGATCAGCACGTGCAGCACCACCACGATCGCCAGGGCGATGGTGAACGCCACGGCGTGCAGCACCGGGCCCGGGATCTGCAACGGCGCGACCAGCACCTCCAGCCGGTGCGCCACCGCGGGCTCGCCCAGCCGTCCCAGGCCCAGCGAGCACAGCGTGATGCCGAGCTGGGCGCTGGTGAGCATCAGCGAGCCCTCCTGGCTCGCCCGGATGACGGTCCTGGCGCGTGCGACGCCCTGGTCGACCAGCGCTTCGAGCCGGTCTCGCCGCGAGGACAGCAGCGAGAACTCCGCGCCGACGAACAACGCGTTGAGCAGCAGCAGCGCGATGCCGAGGAAGATGGCAAGCGAGTCGCTCACCGGGACACCTCCTCGTGCTCGGCGACCCGGCGGGTCAAGCGCAACTCGGCGACGCGGTGCCGGTCCATGCGGGTCACCACCAGCTCCCAGTGGCCCTGCTCGACCTGCTCACCCGTCCTGGGGATCCGGCCGAGCTCGGCCAGCACCAGGCCGGCCACGGTCTCGTAGTCGCCCTCGGGCATCGCGAAGCCGGTGGCGTCGGCGAGCTCGTCGGCGCGCAGCAGGCCCGAGATGATCCAGGAGTCGCGCGCCAGCGGCCGCACGGCCGCGGCCTCGCGTCCGTCGTGCTCGTCGCGGACGTCGCCGATGATCTCCTCCACGACGTCTTCCAGCGTCACGATCCCGGCCGTCCCGCCGTACTCGTCGACCACCAGCGCGAGCTGCAGGCCGGAGCCGCGCAGCCGGTTCAGCAGCGAGTCGCCGTCGAGGGTTTCCGGCACGGTCGGCACCGGGCGCGACAGCGACCCGACGCGCGTGGTGTCGCGCTGGTCGGCCGGGACGCCGAACGCCTGCTTGACGTGCACGACGCCGTGCACGTCGTCGAGGTCGCCACCGTGCACCGGGAACCGCGAGAAACCGGTGCGCCGCGCGAGCTGGAGCAGGTCCAGGACGGTGGCGTCGGCCGACAGCGACTCCACCCGCATCCGCGGGGTCATCAGCTCGTCGGCGGTGCGGTCGCCGAAGCGCAGCGACTTGTCCATCAGCTCGGCGGTCGCCTCGTCGAGCGTGCCGTGCTCGGCGCTGGAGCGCACGATCGAGCCGAGCTCGTCGGGGGAGCGCGCCGAGCGCAGCTCCTCCTGCGGTTCCACGCCGAAGCGCCGCACCACCCAGTTCGCGCTGTTGTTCATCGCGTCGATCAGCCAGCGGAAGACCTGCGAGAAACCCGCGTGGTAGCCGGAGACCGCGCGCGCGGTGGCCAGCGGCCGGGCGATGGCCAGGTTCTTGGGCACCATCTCGCCGAAGACCATCGACAGCGTCGTGGCGAGCAGGATCGCCAGCGCCAGCGAGAGCGCGCCCGCGGCCGTGTCGGGCACGCCGAGCGCGGTGAAGCCTGGGCGCAGCAGCTCACCGATCAGCGGCTCGGCGACGTAACCGGTCACCAGCGTGGTCAGGGTGATTGCGACCTGGGCGCCGGAGAGCTGGAACGACAGCGTGCGGTGCGCCCGCTGGACGCTCTGGGCGCGCCGGTCGCCGACCTGCGCGACGTGCGCGTCGACCGTGCTGCGTTCCAGGGATGTCAGGGAGAACTCGGCGGCGACGGCGAGGCCGGTGCCGAGCGTGAGCAACGCCACGAACAGAAGGCCGAGGGCCGACAGCAGGATCTCCATCACCGGCCACCTCGGAAGCGGGCGCCGGGCGCGTGTTGCGGAAAGCCGGGACTTCGTCCCGGCTCGGTACTGCCGTCAGGTGATTGTGCCTGTGGCACGGAAGAGGTCACTCCTCAACAGAAAGCGAAAAATACGGCACGAGTATATCCCGGTCGGAGCAGTGCCCGGGTAACAACATCGACATCACCGCCGGGCACGTCCCTGTTCGCGGGCGTCCCGCCCGAGCATCGCCAGCAGGCGCGTCTGCTCGTCGGCCTCGCCGGGCACCGGTAGCGGCGGGTCGAAGATGCCGATGTCCTGCCAGGACGCGACCTGTGGCTCGAACACCGTGCGAACCACCGCGACGAGGTCGGGGTCCAGGCGGGTGTCAGCACCGACTCCACAGGCGAGGTCCCAGGCGTGTACGGCCAGGTCCAGGGTCATCTGCCAGCCGTAGTCCTCGGCCGGGATCACCCCGCCGGTCACGTGCACCTCACCCGTCGCCGCGGCCGGCCGGTCCCACGCCCGCCGCGCCTCCGTGCTGGCCTCGGTCCAAGCCCGCTTCGGGTCGGTGCCGAGCACGTCCCCGTCGAACCGGTCCCCGACCTCCTCGAGCGTGGCGCCGTCGAGCAGTCGCGGTGCCCACAGCTGCTCGGACACCAGGTGCTGCACCAGATCGCGCACGGACCATTGCGCGCACGGTGTGCCGTTGTCCCACTGGTCGTCGCGAATCGCGCGGACTCGGGTGTCGAACTCGGTCATCGCCCTTCTGTGGGCGTGCAGCAGTCGCATGCGTCCATCGTGGCTCGGAAGGCGGATGTGAGCATGCTCACGCACTATTGGCCCAAGAGTTGAACTGGGGGCGGAAGGCCTGGTCACGCGGTTGGTGTGACCGGCATCTCCGCAGGTCGCCGCTGGTGGCGGAATTCGCCAGGGGCGCCTTTGCGACTGGTGGCCCAGACCACCGCACGAGGGCGTAGCCTGCCGCAGAGTTGGCGGCTACCGCCGCGTAAAGATACGTACGAGAGGACGTGATCGTGAGTTCAACGGCCACGGTTGCGGACGCGCCGCAGCGGGGCTTCTTCGGGCACCCCCGCGGACTGTCCACGCTGTTCTTCACCGAGATGTGGGAACGCTTCTCCTACTACGGGATGCGCGCCATCCTGGGGTACTACCTGTACACCGCCGTCGCCGAAGGCGGACTCGGCATCCCCGAGTCCACGGCGCTCTCGGTCGTGGGTGTCTACGGTGCCTCGGTCTACATGAGCGGCGTCTTCGGCGGCTGGTTCGCCGACCGGATCATCGGCGCCCAGTGGGCGGTGTTCTACGGCGGGCTCGTCATCATGCTGGGCCACATCAGCCTGGCCCTGCCCGGCGGTGTGGCCACAGTGGTCGGCGGCCTCGTGCTGCTGGTGATCGGCACCGGCCTGCTCAAGCCGAACATCTCCGGCATGCTGGGCAGCCTCTACGGCGAGCACGACACCCGCCGCGACGCCGGGTTCTCGATCTTCTACATGGGCATCAACATCGGCGGTTTCCTGGCCCCGCTGGTGTGCGGCTGGCTCGGCGAGAAGGTCAACTGGCATCTCGGTTTCGGCGCGGCCGCGGTCGGCATGGCGCTGGGCCTGATCCAGTACGTCATCGGCCGCAAGAACCTCGGCACCGCCGGTCTCAAACCGGTCAACCCGCTGCCCGCCGAGCACAAGGGCCGCGTGCTCGGCCGTGCCGTCGCCATCGCCGTGCTGGTGGTCGGCGGGATCGCGGCGCTGGGATTCGGCGGGGTGATCGGGCTCGACGGCATGGTGAACCTGATCAGCCTGCTCTCGGCGGTGCTGCCGGTCGTCTACTTCGCGGTGATGCTCAGCAGCAAGCAGATCACCAGGATCGAGCGGGACCGGCTGGTCGCCTACATCCCGCTGTTCCTGGCGACCGCGCTGTTCTTCCTGCTCTTCGAGCAGCAGCCGAACACGCTGGCCAACCTCGCCGAGGCCGACACCCAGCTCGGTGTCCTCGGCTACGAGATCCCGGCGTCGTGGTTCCAGTCGATCAACTCGCTGGCGATCATCGTGCTGGCACCGGTGTTCGCGGCGCTGTGGATCAAGCTCGGTGAGCGGCAGCCGTCGACCCCGCAGAAGTTCGTGGGCGGCCTGCTGTTCGTGGGTCTGGCGTTCCTGTGGGTCGTGCTCTCCAAGAGCGCGGCGGGCGACGACGGCAAGCACATGGCGCTGATGCTCGCGACGGTCTTCGTGATCATGACCATCGGTGAGCTGATGCTCTCGCCCGTCGGGCTCTCGGCCTCCACGAAGCTGGCCCCGAAGGTGTTCGCCTCGCAGACGCTGGGCCTGTACTTCCTCGCCCCCGCGATGGGGCAGGGGCTCGGGGCGCAGGTCGTGAAGCTGTACTCGGTGCAGAACCAGCAGCTCTACTTCGGGATCGTGGGCCTGGCGACCATCGGCTGCGCGGTGCTGCTCGCCCTGGGTGCCAAGAGCATCAAGAAGTACATGCACGGCGTGAACTGACGCGTCACAAGCGCGAAGCCGGTCCCGGACTTTGCCGGGACCGGCTTCGCGCTGTCATGGGCCAGGTTCTGTTTCACAAGCGGCGGAGCCGCTTGCGGTGTGGGACTCGACCCACTACGCAAGCCACATCTGAACACTTCCTAGCGCAGGCGGGCGGCCTTCGGCTCCGGCTGCGGCTTGGTCGGGTCCGGCAGCGGGTGGCCGGGAACGCTGACGTCGTCGGCGGGAACCGTCCCGTGCACGAGGTAGTCCACCCCGATCCGGTCGGCTTCGGCGTTGCTGCCCAGAGCGAACACCCCGTGCCCGCCTGCGTCCTTCTCGGTCACCATCACCGAGGAAGGCATTGAGCGGTGCATTCGCAGCGCACCCTCGTACGGCGTGGCGACATCGCCCTCGGAGTTGAAGATCAGCACCGGGGGCAGGCCCCGTCCGGTGATGTGCAGCGGCCGCCGGCGCGGGGCGTGCCAGCTCGCGCAGGGCGCGACGGTCCAGGAGTTGTACCAGGCGGCGAACGGGTGCTCGCGCGCGATCGCGGCCGAGTCGCGCTCCCACTGCTCCCGCCGCGTCGGCCACGGCGCGTCCGCGCACTCCACGGCGTTGTAGATGGCGTTGCTGTTCTCGGCGGCCTCGTCCTTGGGCAGGACGCGCCCGACGAGCTCCCGGTCGTCGTTGTGGTGGCGCATGGCGCTGAACCCGTGCGCCAGGCCGGTCCAGCCGTGCTCGCCGTAGAGCGCGTCGAATGTCATGCCGATGAACTCCGCCGGGCCGAGCGGGCCGCGCGGCTGGGCGCGCAGCCCGTGCAGGATGGCCTCCCACGCCCCGCTGACCGCGGCGCGGTCGGTGCCCAGGTGGAAGACGTGGTCGTGCTGGGCGATCCAGTCGAAGTACAGCCCCAGCCGGTGCTGCGCGGCGATGTCCTGGCTGAGGTTGTTGCGGTACCAGACCGCCGAGATGTCCGGGTTGACCGCGCTGTCCAGGACCATCCGGTCGACGTGCTGCGGGAACAGCTCGCCGTAGACCGCGCCGAGGTAGGTGCCGTAGGAGTAGCCGAGGAAGCTGATGCGCTCCTCGCCCAGGGCCTGCCTGATTCGGTCCATGTCCTTGGCGTTGGACGGTGTCGTCAGATGGGGCAGGTACTGCCCGGCGCGCTGCGCGCATCCGTCGGCGTACTCGTCGGCGCGCTGCCAGTTGAGCTCGCGGGTGTGCGGCGAATCCGGGTCCGGCAGCGGGTTCTTCCAGTACGCGGCCGGATCCACGCAGGTGATCGGGGTGCTGTGCGCGGTGTGCCGAGTGTCGAAGCCGATGATGTCGTAGTGGGCCAGCACCTCCGGTGGCAGCGACAGGGAGAGCCCGCCCGCGAAGGCGACTCCGGGGCCGCCGGGGCCGCCCGGGTTCACCAGCAGCGATCCGCGCCGGGCGGCGGGGTCGCGGGCGGGCAGCTTCGACACCGTCAGCCGCACCGTCGCGCCGTCGGGATCGTCGTGGTCGAGCGGTACGTCCAGCGGCGCGCACCGCATGTCCGGGTACGGGCGGCTGACGTCCTCCGGGCACGGCCCCCAGGCCGGCCCTTCGGCGTGCGCGACCGGGCCGGCCGCCGTGGTCGCGACCACGGCGGAACCGGCGAGGCCGAGCGCGATCGATCGTTTCACCGATCACTCCTAGCTGAACTCGCGAACTGTCGAAAGTGGACTTTCGTCGAGCCTAGGAGGTCCGGTGCTCGTTCAAGGTGGTTCGCACCCGCGTGTCGGGTGCGCGAACGAGGGAAAATGTGCTAGGCGCGGGCTTGCGGACGTCGAGAGCAGAGGCGGGCACCCGGGCGCTACGCGCGGGCCCGCGCGATCGCCTCGGCGACGCGCTCCACGTCCTGCTCGGTCGTGCGCCAGTTGCTGAACGCCGCCCGCAGCGCCGGTACTCCCTTGTAGACGGTCGGGGTGAGGAAGAGCTCGCCGGTCTCGGCGAGTGCGCGCGCCAGCGCGGCGACCGCGGCCTCGGTCGGGTCGTCCTCCAGCGTGAAGCACACGACGTTGAAGCGCACCGGTGCGAGCAGCCGCAGTCCCGGTAGCGCGGCGATGCGCTCGCCGAGGAAGCGGGCCAGCCCGGCGGTGCGCTCGACGATCTCCCGGTGGCCCACGTTCCCGTAGGCGGTGAGCGCGAACCACGTGGGCAGTGCCCGCAACCGGCGCGAGCTCTCCGGCGTCAGATGCACGAAGTCGGGGTTCTCGCCGGGAAGACCGAGGTATGCCGCGGAGTTCTGGAAGATGCGGACCTGCAGGTCCGGTCGCGTGCTGAACTGCACGGCGCTGTCGTAGGGCACGTTGAGCCACTTGTGCAGGTCCACGCACACCGAGTCGGCTTCGGCGATGCCGTCGACGAGGTGGGCGTGGGCAGGGGAGAGCGCCGCGAAGGCACCGAAGGCGCCGTCGACGTGCAGCCAGAACGGGAAGCGCTCGCGCAGCTCGGCGATCGCGCGCAGGTCGTCGAAGTCGACGCTGTTGACGGTGCCCGCGTTGGCCACCACGATCGCGGGCCGTCCACCGAGGTCGGCCAGCGCGGCCGCGAGCCGCTCGACGTCGACGGCCTCGCGGTCGGGCAGCGTGGGCACCAGGTGGACCGCACCGCGGCCGAGCCCGAGCATCGAGAGTGCCTTGTAGATCGTGGAGTGCGGACTGCCGGAGAGCACCGGGACGTCGCCGAGCGCCGCGGCACCGGACTCTGCGGGGGAGACGCCGATGCGCTCGCCCACCCATTCGCGGGCGATGGCCAGTCCGGTGAAGTTGGACATGGTCGCACCGCTGACGAACGTGCCCCGGTGGTGGGTGCCGAGACCGAACAGCTCGCCCAGCCACCGCACCGTCTCGCGTTCGAGTTCCGCGGCCGACGAGTCCTGCGCGCTCACGGCGTTCTGGTCGTAGGTGCCGGTGAGCCAGTCGCCCACGAGAGCTGCGGGCGTGGTTCCACCGGTGACGAATCCGAGGTAGCGGGGTCCGGCGCTGCCGGAGAACCCCGGCTCCCAGCGCTGGTGGAAGCGCGCCGCGGCGCCTTGGGCGCCGATTCCCTCGACCGGCAGCGCCGCGGGCTCCGGAGTGGTGGGCGAGACGCCGACCGGCCGGGTCGGCAGTCCGGCCAGCGCGCGGACGGCCCGGTCGCGGGCGTCGGACAGCAGTTCGGGGAAACGTTCGAGGTCGGCGGCGAGGATCGGGTCCAACGTGGTGCTCCAGTCGGTGGGCGGGCGGCGGATCCGACCCTAGACCGGCGCGGTGCGGACGGCGCGGTCCAATCCGCGCACTCTGGACCGGTCCGCTGAGGACTCCGACGGCGCGCCGCTACAGCCCGCGGTGGCGGCGCACGCTCTCCTCGACCACGTCCAGCACCGGCCCGAGGTCGTCGGCGGGCAGCCCCATCGCCAGGTGCGAGACGAGTCCTTCGAGGACCAGTTCGAGATAGGCGGTCAGCACGTCGACGTCGACGTCGTCGCGCAGGTTGCCCGCGTCGCGCTGCCACTGCAGGCGCGCCCTGGTCGCGGCGGTCAGCTGTTCGGAGCGCTGCGCCCACCGCTGCCGGAAGTCGGTGTCGGTGCGCAGCCGGCGCGAGACCTCCAGGCGGGTGCCGAGCCAGTCCGCGCCGGGCGTGCTCGTGCCGTCGCGCGGCTCGTCGAGCAGGTTGCGCATGACCTGCACCAGACCCTGCTCGGCGACGACGTCGGCCATCCGCCCGGCGTCGTCCTCGGCCAGGGCCAAAAACAGCGACTCCTTGTCCTTGAAGTGGTGGAAGATCGCCCCGCGCGACAGGCCGGTGGCCTCCTCCAGCCTGCGGACGGTCGCTCCCTCGTAGCCGTGGCGCGCGAAGCAGGACCGGGAGCCGTCGAGAATCTGACGGCGCCTGGCATCGAGGTGATCCTGACTGACCCGGGGCATGAGCCGATCGTGGCAGGCGGTGCCCGCTGATTGCAATCCGTACGTACGTTTTGCGGCGGCGTGTCCCGCGAGATGTCATTAGCAAATCCGTCTCGCCAGTACAAGGGGTGCGAGCGCGGCGGCAGGGCAGTAGCTTCGAAAGTCCAGCCCACACAGGTGGTGATCATGGTGACCCTGTCGATCGACCCCAGCGCCGCCGATTTCCCCACGTCCCGCCTCCGCACCCGCGCGGAGGCGGAGGCCTACGTGGCGACGGTGTGCTTCAAGACCGGACCTCCCAGGCTGCACGGCATCGAGCTCGAATGGACCGTGCACCACGACGACGACCCCAGCAGACCGCTAGAGCCCGAGGTGCTGATCTCCGCCCTCGGCCCGCACTCCCCTCCCTCCCTGGTCCCCGGCAGCCCGCACCGACCGCTGCCGAACGGGTCCTCGCTCACCGTCGAACCCGGTGGCCAGGTCGAGGTCTCCAGTCTTCCCTCGCCCTCCGTGCGTTCCCTGTTCGACGTGGTCGCCGCCGACGCCGACCACCTCCGGCGGCTGCTGCGGCGCAGCGGCCTGTCCCTGGGGGAGCAGGGCACGGACCCGTGGCGGCACCCCCGGCGGGTGCTCGAGGTCCCCCGCTACGCGGCGATGGAGAGCGCGTTCGACCGCATCGGCATCGACGGCAGGCTGATGATGTGCAGCACGGCCGGGGTGCAGGTGTGCCTCGACGCGGGTGAACCGCACCGGGTGGCCCCGCGCTGGGCCGCGCTGCACGCGCTGGGCCCGGTGATGCTCGCGACCTTCGCCAACTCCCCGAAGCTCTTCGGCCACGACACCGGCTGGCTGTCGACCAGGACCCGCGCGGTGCTCCGGACCGACCCGCCGCGCACCAGGCCCGGCCCGGTGAGCCCCGACCCGGCGATGGGCTGGGCGCGGCGGATGCTCGACACCGCGCTGGTGTGCCTGCGCCGCGACGGCGCGGACTGGACGGTCCCCGGCGGCATCAGCTTCGCCGAGTGGATCAGCGGCGCCCTGGCGCGCCCGCCGACCATGGACGACCTCGACTACCACATGACCACGGTGTTCCCCCCGGTGCGCCCGCGCGGCTACCTGGAGGTGCGCTACCTCGACGCGCAGCCGGGCGACGACTGGATGCTGCCCGCTGCCGCGCTGATCGCCCTGTTCGATGCGGAGTCCACGGTCGACGAGGTGCTGCGCCTGACGGCCCGGACCGCGGGCCGCTGGATGCACGCGGCCCGGCACGGCCTGGCCGACCCGGTGCTGGCGAGCACCGCCGAGGCGGTATTCGGGCTGGCCCTGCGCCGGATGGACCACGTCGACTGCCCGCCGGACCTGCCCGGCCGGCTCTCGGCGCACGTGGCGCGGCGGATCGCAGGCAACCGCAGGCCTTGATGCTGGAGGTATGACCAGTGCAGACGAGGAACAACCCCGCCGAGATGGGCGTGGAGCAGTTGCGGGCGCACGTGGCAGGCGAACTGGCCCGCACCAGGCGGCGCAGTGCCGTCCTGACCGACTCGGTTGACGACGAGGACCTGATCAAGCAGCACTCACCGCTGATGTCGCCGCTGGTGTGGGACCTGGCGCACGTGGGCAGCCAGGAGGAGCTGTGGCTGGTGCGCGACGTCGGCGGCGCGCCCGCCATCCGGCCCGACATCGACGACCTCTACGACGCGTTCAAGCACTGCCGCAAGGACCGGCCGGAGCTGCCGCTGCTCGGCCCGGCCGAGGCCCGGGAGTACGTCGGCACGGTGCGGGACAAGGTCTTCGACCTGCTCGACCGGGTGCGGCTGGACGGCAGGCGGCTGGTCGACCAGGCGTTCGCCTTCGGCATGATCGTGCAGCACGAGCAGCAGCACGACGAGACCATGCTGGCCACCCACCAGCTGCGCACCGGCGCGCCGGTGCTGACCGCCGACCCGCCGCCGGTCGCCGCTGACGCCGAGTCGCTGCCACCGGAGGTGCTGGTCCCCGGCGGGCCGTTCCTGATGGGCACCTCGACCGAGCCGTGGGCGCTGGACAACGAGCGGCCCGCGCACCAGGTCGAGGTCGACGCCTTCTTCATCGACACCACCCCGGTGTCCAACGGCGATTTCCTGCACTTCATCGACGACGGGGGCTACGACCGCGCGGAGCTGTGGTCGTCGGAGGGCTGGGCCTACCGCTGCCGCGCCGAGCTGCGCGCGCCGCGGTTCTGGGAGCGTGACGGCGACCGGTGGCTGCGCCGCAGGTTCGGCCACGTGGAGCCGGTGCCCGCGCGCGAACCCGTCGTGCACGTCAGCTTCCACGAGGCGCAGGCGTACGCGACCTGGGCGGGCAAGCGGCTGCCGACCGAGCAGGAGTGGGAGAAGGCCGCCCGCTTCGACCCGCGCAGCGGGCGGTCGCGCCGCTACCCGTGGGGCGACGACGAGCCGTCGCCCGAGCACGCCAACCTCGGTCAGCGCCACCTGCAGCCGGCCGCGCTCGGCGCCTACCCGGCGGGTGCGGCGCCGTGCGGTGCGCGGCAGCTGATCGGCGACGTGTGGGAGTGGACGGCGACGGATTTCCTGCCGTACCCGGGTTTCTCGGCGTTCCCGTACCGGGAGTACTCGGAGGTCTTCTTCGGGCCGGACTACAAGGTCCTGCGCGGCGGCTCGTTCGGCACCGACGCGGCCGCCTGCCGGGGCACGTTCCGCAACTGGGACTACCCGATCCGGCGGCAGATCTTCGCGGGCTTCCGCTGCGCGCGGACGCCGCGCGCGGGCGAAACCCGGTGAGGCGGTCAGCATGTGCCGCCACATCGGATACCTGGGCCCGCCTGTCTCGCTCGACGCGCTGCTGCTGAGCCCGGAGCACTCGCTGCTGGAGCAGAGCTGGGCACCACGCGACATGCGCTCCGGCGGGACGATCAACGTCGACGGCTTCGGCGTGGGCTGGTACCGGGACACCGCCCCGGAACCGGCCCGCTACCGCACCGCGCGACCACTGTGGACCGACACCTCGTTCACCGAGCTCGCGGGCGAGGTCAGCAGCGGGGCGGTGCTGGCCGCGGTGCGCTCGGCCACCGTCGGCATGCCCGTGGTGGACACCGCGTGCGCGCCGTTCACCGGTGACCGCTGGCTGTTCAGCCACAACGGACGGGTCGACGGCTGGCCGGACACCCTGGCCAAGCCGGCCGCCGAGCTCGACGTCGTCGACCTGATGACGCTGGACGCCCCCACCGACTCGGCCGTGCTGTGGGCGCTGCTGCGGCAACGCCTGCGCCGCGGGCACGAGCCGGAGGAGGCCGTCGCGCGGCTGATGGGGGAAGTCCTCGCCGAGTCCCCGGGCTCGCGGATGAACCTGCTGCTCACCGACGGCACCGCGCTGATCGCCACCACCTGGTGGCATTCGCTGTGGGTGCGGGAGGCCGGGGAGTCGGTCACGCTGTCCTCCGAGCCGTTCGGGCCCCAGCAGGACTGGACGGAGGTTCCGGACCGCAGCCTGGTCGTCGCCGACACCACCGGTGCCCGCGTGATCCCGTTATCCGAGCTCGACGTCTGCTGAGCACCGCGGCGGGCAACCACCGCCCGCCGCCTTCGACGACATCCCGCCCGCGGGGGAGACGCGGGTGCGCCACGGACGGCGCCACCGTCCAGATTGGAGTTCCGCGATGAGCGAGCCCGAACTGACCGTCCACTTCACCGAGGCCGACGCCGCCCGCCAGCTGCGGGCCGACGCCCGCGCAGGGCTCACCGACAGCCCGAAGTGGTTGTCCCCGAAGTGGTTCTACGACGCCGAGGGCAGCGAGCTGTTCGAGCGGATCACCGAGCTGCCGGAGTACTACCAGACCAGGGCCGAGCAGGAGATCCTGCGCCGCCACGCGGTGGAGATCGCGGAGCTGACCGGTGCCGCCACCCTGGTCGAGCTCGGTTCGGGGTCCTCGGAGAAGACCCGGTTGCTGCTCGAGGCGTTGCGCAAGACCGAAACGCTGCGCGAGTTCGTCCCGCTGGACGTCTCCGAGTCCGCGCTGCGCGCGGCGGCGACCGCGATCGCCATCGACCACCCGGAGCTGACGGTGCGCGGCGTCGTCGGCGACTTCACCACCGAGCTCGCCGCGTTGCGGGCGGGCACCGGCAGGATGGTCGCGTTCCTGGGCGGCACCATAGGCAACCTGCTGCCCTCGGAGCGGGCCGAGTTCCTCGCCGCGGTGCGCGCGGCGCTGCGGCCGGGGGAGTGGCTGCTGCTCGGCACGGACCTGGTCAAGGACCCGCAACGCGTCGTGCGCGCCTACGACGACGCGCGGGGCGTCACCGCCGAGTTCAACCGCAACGTGCTGCGGGTGCTCAACCGGGAGCTGCGGGCCGACTTCGTCCCGGAGGACTTCGCCCACGTCGCACTCTGGAACGCCGAGCAGGAGTGGATCGAGATGCGGCTGCGGGCCACCCGCGAGATGCGGGTCCGCGTCGCCGAGCTGAACCTGGATGTGGACTTCACCGAAGGCGAGGACCTGCGGACCGAGGTCTCGGCGAAGTTCCGCCGGGAGCGGGTCGGCGACGAGCTGGAGGTGGCGGGCTTCGGCCTGCACCGCTGGTGGACCGACGACGCGGGCGACTTCGGACTGTCGCTGGCGGTCGCGAGATGACCCGGCGCGGCCGGCTCTGCCGGTGATCTTCTCAGCGGTCGCCTCCGCTGGGAGGATCGGCGGCGTGAATCCGTTGAGCAAGCTCGCGAAGTCCCTGGGCAAGCAGCAGTGGTTCGCCGACATGGGCAAGAGGCTGGTGCCGGCCGACCTCGCGGTGCAGAAGCGCACCGGCGGCCGGATCAGCCTGCTGCGCGCCGCCGGACTGCCCTACCTGGTGCTGACCGCCACCGGGCGCAAGAGCGGGCAGCCCAGGTCGGTCCCGCTGCTCTACGCCCCGCACGGCGACGAGTTCGTCGTCGTCGGGTCGAACTGGGGGCAGCGGCACCACCCGGCGTGGTCGGCGAACCTGCTGGCCAACCCGGACGCGACGGTGCAGGCGCGGGGGCGCGAGATCCGGGTCCGCGCCCGGCTGGTCACCGGTGACGAGCGGGAGCGCCTGTGGCGCGGCGTCATCACCGACACCTGGCCCGCCTACGACGAGTACGCCAAGCGGGCCGCGGACCGCGACATCCGGGTCTTCGTGCTTTCCCGCACCGAATGAGGTCTAGAGCCGTCCGTTGACACGCAGCAGCCGCAGCGAGTCAACGGTGACGCTGCCGCGCCACTCCGCCTGGGCGACCGGGGACCAGGAGAGGAAGTCGAAGTTCCAGCCGCCGTCGTCCTGCTGCGCCGCGGCGAGGCGGTCCAGGTGTGCGGCGACGACCGCGTCGTCGAACAGCTCGCGGGCGAGGGAGTCCGGACGGGGCGCGTAGTCCAGTGGTCCGTGCACCTCTCCCGCGGCATCGGGATCCAGGTCGACCAGGCCACCCTCCAGCAGCAGCGCCCCGACCGACCGGAAGGCCTTGTGCGCGCGCTCCACGTCGGGGACGTGCTGGAGGAACGCGAGCATGCCGAACATCTCGTAGGCGTTGACCTGGGGACCGGCGTTCTCCACGCGGGACCACATCAGGTCGGTGGCCCGGTCGAGCCACGGGTGCGTCGTCGCGCGTGAGTGCAGCACGCCCGCGATCTGGCCGGTGGACACCGGCGAGGCCGGCAGCCCGGGTTCGGGCATCCACCAGGGGGCGTGCGGCCAGCCCTCGATGCCGGGATCGACGAACGTGGCGCCGCCCTCCCCGGGTGCGTTGCGCTCCAGCCAGCCGCAGGCGCCCGCCACCAGCTCGGCGTCCCACGCGTCGGCTTCGTCGAGCGTCCGCAGGGCCATCGCGATCGCGGCGGGCTGGGTGTGCGGGCAGCGGCCGTCGGGTTCGAGGGCGTGCCCGAAGCCGCAGTCGGAGTTGCGGTACGCGGCGACGGCGTCCCGGACGGCTCCGGCCGGCCCGTCCCGGAACAGGCGCTCGAAGCGCCTCCGGTCCAGGACCCGGGCCTGGGCACCGATGAACTTCTCCGCCGCCTCGATGTCAGGTTCGCGCATGCGCCCATTCGACCGCCTCGGTGCCCGCGGCGTATTGAACGAATCGGCCTACCGGTTGGGGCCGCCGACGACGCCGACCAGGATCGACCAGCCCAGCAGTCCCCGCGTCCGGGTGAGGTAGGCGGACTGGTTGGCGCGGGCCTGGGCCAGGATCTCCTGCCGCTGCGCATGGTCGGGGTTGTCCCTGGCCCAGCGGTGCGCGCTGGCCCAGTGCCCGGACTCGTAGCGGTCCCAGTCGTCGACGCTCGCCGAGACCAGCCCGGTGACCTCCACGCCGTGCTCCTCGGCGATGTGGACCAGCTCGACCAGGCTCGGGACCTCTTCGTCGGGTTCGCCGTCGTCGAGGTGCACCTCGCCGATCGCGATGCGCCCGCCGTCCCGGACGGCGTCGCACATCCACCCCAGCGCCGGCCGGTAGCCGTCCAGCGCGAAGCTGGCGCCGATGCAGGTGACGACGTCGTAGGCGCCCGCCTGGGCCTCGAACTCCGCGGCGGGGCCGATGACGGTGCGCACGGCGGCACCCGCCTGTTCAGCCCGCAGGACGGCGGCGGCCGCGAAGTCCTCGTTGATCTCCAGCCCGGTCACGTCGGCGCCCCGGGCGGCGAGCTCGACGTTCCACCAGCCGCGGCCGGAGCCGACGTCGAGGACCCGGTCCCCGGGCGAGACCTCGAGGTAGTCGGCCACCAGCCGCAACTTCTCCTTGCTGGCCGGGTTCTGGACGTCGTGGGTGCTCTCCACGACCGAGTAGTAGTTCACGTCTGCCACGGGTCAGCACCGTATCCCCGGCGCGGTGGTCGCCCGCCCGCCGGTCAGCCCTCGGACGTGCCCTCGGCGTCCAGCTCGGGCGTCATCGCGGTGAACCCGGACAGGCACCGCAAGCACGGCATGCCCGCCGGCTGGTGGGCGACCTCGGCGAGGTGGGCGGGGATCTCCAGGCCGCAGTAGGTGGGCCACGCGGCAGGCCGCACGCCGTCCGGAGGCGCGACCGACAGGTGCGCGTGGCGACGTGACTCTCCCACGACGCCCGCGGCGTAGCGGACCGACACCGTGCGGCTCATCGCGCCACCTCGCCGACGCGACGAGGATCGCCCAGCCACCGCGGGTGCGGTGCCGGCGGCGGGGGTGCAGTGCGCCCGGCGGCGGGCACGGGCGTGCTCGGTGAGGACGTGATCTCTGCTCCTGGGCGGTGCGCTCCCGGAAGTGCCACCGGGGGACGATTGCGATGGGCCGTTCGGACGCGGCCGATGAACCGGACCATTGTTTCCGCCTCCGACGGCGGGGCGCGACCACCAACACGGCATGACGCGAGAATCAGTCGGATTAGACCCGTTCGGCGTAGCGCACTCGGTTGTTGCGCCCGGTCTCGCACGCTCCGTCCGGAGCAGTCACCCGTTGAACCGGACGCGCGGTCTCGTCAGAGTGAACGGACGATCAGCAGCACCGCGCTCCCGCCCGCGAGCGCCAGCACGCACGGGCGCATCCATCCGGCGTCGAGGTGGCGGCGCAGCGGACCGGAGAGCGCGAAGCCGGCGGCCATGAACGGGAGCAGCAGCAGGCTGCCGAAGATCTGCGGGCTGCCGATCTGGCCGCCCAGCCCGAGCGCCACCAGCGACAGGACGCTGCCGAAGACGATGTAGGCCGACAGCGTCGCCCGGATCCGGGGCCCGCTCTCGTGCTGGTAGAGCAGCGCGACCGGAGGCGCGCCGATCGACGAGGCGGTACCCATCGCGCCGCCCGCGAACCCGGCGGCCAGCAGCGCGGCGGGCGTCGGCTTCGGACGCCACGAGACGACCGACAGGACCAAGCACACCAGTACCAGCACGCCGATGGTCATCGAGAACCCCCGCACCGGGAGCGCGGCGACGGCGTAGACGCCCAGCGCGGTGCCCGGCAGCCGGCCGGCCACGGCGAACGACGTGCCGCGCCAGTCGACGTGGCCGAACTCGCGGCGCATGGCCATCAGGGCCAGAACCAGCGAGGCGACCAGCAGCGGCACCGGGACCAGCGCCCGGTCGACCAGCGTCAGCAGCGGCGCGGCGAGCAGGTTCATCCCCAGCCCGGCACCGCCCTGCACCACGGCACCGACGAGGACGACCAGTCCGGCCAGGCCGAACATCACCACCGGGGACACCGACGTCCTTCCTCACCTGGGACGGGACCGGTCGCACACCCGCGGCGACAGGGGGAGGTGCCGCCGGTGCGCGACCGGTGGATCAAGGCTACACCTGCTGTTTCGCGCCGCTAAGGGTCGCGTCCGGCGTCCCGCCGCCCGGACCAACGGCGACAATGGCCGCATGGAACAGGCGCCCCGGAGGCCCACGATCAAGGACGTGGCGCGCTCCGCCGGAGTTTCGTACCAGACCGTCTCGCGGGCGATGAACGACAAGGCCGACATCGATCCGCGGACCAAGCGGCGGGTGCTGGCGGCCGCCGACGCGCTCGGCTACCGGCCCAGCCGGTTCGCCCGCGGTCTGGTGAACCCGGGTTCCACCACCCTCGGCCTGGTGGTGCCCGACGTGGGCAACCCGTTCTTCCCCGAGGTCATCGCAGGCGTGATCGGCGCAGCGTCGCGGCGGGGCTGGCACGTCGTCGTGGTCAGCGGCGAGGGCAGGCCCGAGCAGGGCGCGCGGCTGCTGAGCTCGCTCACCGCGCAGGTGGACGCGGTGGTGGGGTACCTGGACCGGACCGACACCGACGAGTGGACCGCGCGGGTGCCGCTGGTGCTGCTGGACCAGGAGCACCCGGTCGCCGGGTCGGGGGCGGTCGCGGTGGACGTCGACGCGGGCGTGCGGGCGGGTCTCGGGCACCTGCTCGACTCCGGCCACGACGTCATCGGGATGATCGACTGCGACGCGGGTTGCGACCGCAGCCAACGCCGGCGGACGTTCCTCGACGTGCTGCGCGAGCGCGGTACCGGCGGCGCGGAAACCTACGTCGAACGCGGCGAGCAGTCGGCCGACGGAGGAGCCGCCGCCGCTCGGCGGCTCCTCGCCAGGCACCCCGAGATCACCGCGGTGTTCGCGTTCAACGACCTGGTGGCGGTGGGCGCGTTGCGGGCGTTGCGCACCAGCGGGTTGCGCGTGCCGCAGGACTGCGCGGTGCTCGGCTTCGACGGCCTGGCGCTGGGCGACTGGGTCGAACCGAGGCTCACCACGGTGCGCATCGACAAGAACCGCCTCGGCGAGCTGGCGATGCGGGAGATCGGGAGGCTGCTGGAAGACCCGTCGGCGAAGACCTCGGAACCGAGGCCCGTGCTCACGCCGGAACTGGTGGTCCGCGAGTCGGCCTGACGCGATCGGGCCCCCACCGGGGCTGAGTCCGCTCGGGAACAGGCATGGTCCTTCAGCGGGCCCAGCGCGCTTATGTCATTGACAGCCCAACGGGCTGCGGGCAATGCTGTGAACGTTCACGTGAACGTTCACGGAGCGACTGCCGACCCATGCCGACCGAAGTCGCCGCCGACCGGCGGTTGTTCACACCCGCCGACGTGGTCGCGGCGTGCGCGGGGTTCGCCCTGATCGGCGCGTTGCAGGCGCTATACGGCCCCGCTATCCCGGCGCTGCGCCACGACTACGGCCTCGGCCCCGCCGCGGCGGGCCTGGCGCTCAGCGCGCACTTCGTCGGCGGCCTGGCCGGAGTGCTGCTGTTCCACCGCGCGTTCGGCAGGCACGGCAACCGGCTCCTGCTCGGAGCCTCGTACGCGGCGATGGCGGTGGGGATCGTCGGCTTCGTGCTGTCGCCGTCCTGGCCGCTGGCGCTGGTCGGCGCGCTGGTGGCCGGGCTCGGCTACGGCGGTGTCGACTACGGCCTCAACCACCTGTTCGCGCTGGGTTTCCAGCGACGCGGCACGGCGATGCTCAACGTCCTCAACGGTTTCTTCGGCGTGGGCTCGGTGCTGGGACCCGCGCTGCTGTCCGTCGCCGGAGCCGAGAACTACGCGCCGGTGTTCGCCGGCTTCGCCGTCCTTGCGGCGGTGCTGGTCTTCGCGCTGGGGGGAGTCGGCGACCGCTGGCAGCCGGAGTCCCACGTCGAGGCGGGGACGCCGCGTTCCGGCGCGCTGCGCCGCAGCCTGGTGATGGTGGTCGCCTTCGTCGTGCTCTACGTGCTCAACGTGGGCGTCGAAGCCGGTGTGGGCGGCTGGGAACCGACGCACCTGGAGTTCGCGGGCTACACCGCGGAGTCGGCCGCGCTGGCGACGGCGGTGTTCTGGCTGATGATGACGGTGAGCCGGTTCCTGGTCGTGCCGCTGACCCTGCGCCTGTCCGAGGCGACGATCGTCGCGGGTTGCTGCGCGGGGATGGCGCTGTGCCTGGGACTGGCGGTCGTACCCGCGTTGAGCCCGTGGGCCTACGCGGGGGTGGGCCTGTTCATCGGGCCGGTGTTCCCGACCGGCCTCCCGTGGCTCTACCGCAGCACGCCGGGAGCCGCGGGAGCAGGCGCCCACGTCGTGGCGGCCTCGATGGTCGGCGGGGTGCTCTTCCCGCCGCTGCTGGGAAAGCTCATCGAGCTGTGGACGCCCGTCTCCGCGCCGGTCGCCCTCTTCGGCGTCAACGGGCTGTGCCTGGCCGTGGTCTGGTGGATCTGGTGGCGGACCGCGGACGTCCGTCGCCCGCGGCCCGGTGCTCAGTTGGTCGACAGACCGAAGCGGACCTGCGGCCACACCACCGACCAGGGCTGAGTGCGGTCCTCGAACAGCCACAGCTGCACGGCCGGGTCCACCGGACGAGACCGGGCGAAGTAGGGGCGGAGCCGGTCGGCGTCGCCTGCCGATGCGTAGAGGACGTTCTCGGCGCTCTCCGGTGGAGCCCCGAAGTACCAGTACCCGCGGTGCGGGCTGTAGGAGCCGGGCAGGCCGAGCTCCTCGGCGTAGTGGTCGAGAGTCGCGGCGGTCGGGTAGATCTCGGTGACGATGGCCGTGCGGTCGCGCGTCTGCGGTGGCAGCGCGTGGTAGGCGGCCGCGACCGGTTCCACCGCCGGGCGCGTGGTGACCGCACCGCTGCTGGCGACGATCAGGGCGAGCATCCCGGCGGTGGCTGCCGCGGAAAGCGCGTAGCAGGGCCACGCGACCCACCGCCACCACCTGGCGAGGTCGCGGCGGGCGAGCTCCACCGCGGCCACCGCGAACAGCGGGCCGAACATCCCCGCGGTGTAGTAGGAGCGCCCGTCCACGACCAGGCACAGCACCAGGACCGCGGCGAACGCCACGGCGAGGAACCGGTACGGCCGCAGCGTGTCCGAACGCGACAGCCGCCAGAGCGCGTAGCCGAGGAAGAACGATCCGACCAGTCCCGCGTGCACCGGCATGGCGGTGATGAGGTCCAGCCGGTTCGCCTCGGCGCCGACGACCTGTGTGAACTCCAGGTACGGCCACCCGTTGAGCGCCTGCCAGACCAGGGTCGGAACCGTCACCAGCACGGCGATTCCGGCTCCGACCCACAGCAGCGGACGCCGGAGCAGGTCGCGCGGTCCGCACGCGAGAACGGCCACGCCGAGCCCGATCCACAGCAGCGGCACCAGGAACTTGGTCTGCAGCGCCAACGCCGTGACGATCCCCGCCCACAGCAGGGGGCGGTCGTCATCGGCGCCCTGCTCCCGCAACCTGGTCCACCGGATGACGAGCCAGCCGATGACCAGCCACCAGAACGGGTCCAGCGTGTAGGTGGCCAGCCAGTGAGCCGAGGACACCAGCCACGGCGAGACCGCGTACGCGCCCGCGGCGAGCACCTGGGCCCGGCGGCCGCCGCCGAGCTCGCGGGCGATCTGCGCGGTCACCACCACGCCGAGCGCGGCGGTGAGGGTCGCCGGCAGGCGCAGCAGCACCGGCGAGTCCGGCACCAGGGCGTCCAACCCCGCCGCCAGCACCGGGACCAGCCACGGCTGGTCGGCGTAGCCCCAGGCCGCATGCCGTCCGGCCGCCACGAAGTACAGCTCGTCGAACCAGTAGCCGCCGACGGCGCTCGTCGCCAGCAGCACCACCCCGACCACGCCCGCCATCGCGAGCACCGGAACACGTTCCGGCGCGGGCAGCTCCGCTCGCCGCATCCCGGACGTTTCCACCACCGACCGCATCACCATCTCCTCGTCCTCGGCTCCGGTGGCCGAGCCTGGCCGGTCCGGCGGCGACGGCACATCGGTCCACCGGCGAGGAGGACTGGACCGAAGTCGATCGCTGCCGGCCGGAGGTCGGATGCCCCGGCCGGCCGGGCGGCCCTGGTGTCGGGGCATGCGCAGGGCTTGCCGGCCGGGACGATCCACCAGGGACTGGGTGGTCGACACCGTGTTGTTCGTGCTGGTCCTGGGCGCCGGGCCGGTGCTGAGCTCCGGCTGGTTCGGCGGTGATGCGCCGATGACGCGGTCGCACGTCCTGGACCTGGGGCTGGGCGTGCCGGCATGCGTGGCGCTGTGGTGGCGCACGCGCTGGCCGGTGCACATCGCGGTCGCGCTGAGCACGATCTCGGTGTTCTCGCCCGCGGCCGATCCCGCCTGCGCCGCAGCGCTTTTCACGGTCGCCGTGCACCGGGGAGGAGGCACCGTCGCGGCGGTCGCCGTGGTGAACCTGCTCACCCCGCTGCTCCGGATGCTGTTCGAACCCGACGAACGGTACCCGTGGTGGGTGCCTCCGGTGTTCACCCTCTTCGGGACGGCCGTGGTGATCTCGTGGGGGATGTGGGTGCGCGCCCGGCGCCAGCTGGTGGAGTCGCTGGCCGAGCGGGCCCGCCGCGCCGAGTCCGAGCAGCGGCTGCGGATCGAGCAGGCCCGCCGCGGCGAGCGGACCAGGATCGCCCGCGAGATGCACGACACGCTCGCGCACCGGATCTCCCTGCTGAGCATGCACGCCGGTGCCCTGGAGTTCCGGCCGGACGCGCCCGCCGAGGACATCTCGCGGGCGGCGGGGGTCATCCGCAGGAGCTCCCACCAGGCGTTGCGGGACCTGCGCGACGTCCTGGCCGTGTTGCGGGAGGGAGATCTCGACGAGAATCCCGACCGCCCGCAACCCGGACTCGCCGACCTCGGCGAGCTGGTGGACAGCGCCCGCGAAGCGGGTGCCCGCGTGGACGAGGACTTCCGCTTCGCCGACCTCGGCGAGGTGCCCGACACCGTGGGCCGCAACGCCTATCGGATCGTCCAGGAGGCGCTCACCAACGCCCGCAAGCACGCACCGCGGCGACCGGTGCGGCTGCGGGTCAGCGGTGAGCCGGGTCCGGGGATCCGGATCGAGGTGCGCAATCCGGTGGCGCGCCGGGTGAGCGGGATACCGGGCTCCGGCACCGGTCTGGTCGGCCTCTCCGAACGCGCGAACCTGGCGGGTGGCAGTCTGGAGCACGGTGTGACCGCCGACGGCGAGTTCCGGCTGTCGGCATGGCTGCCGTTCGACGGTTCACCGGAAGCGGAAGGCGAAGGCGATCCGCCGGCGTGACCGGACCCGGCCGCACCGGCCGGAGGCCGATGGGGAGTGCGATGACCGAGGCGATCAGGGTGCTGGTCGTGGATGACGACGCGCTGGTGCGCGCCGGCCTGTCGATGATGCTGGGTGGCCTGGACGACATCACGATCGTCGCCGAGGCCGCCGATGGCAGCGAGGTCGGCGCCGCGGTCGACCGGCACCGCCCGCACGTGGTGCTGATGGACATCCGGATGCCCAAAGTGGACGGTCTGGCCGCGACCGAGGCGTTGCGCGCCAGGGCCGATGCCCCGGAGGTCATCGTGCTCACCACCTTCGACGCCGACGAGCACGTGCTGCGCGCCCTGCGCGCGGGAGCGAGCGGCTTCGTGCTCAAGGACACCGCACCCGCCGAGATCGTGCAGGCGGTCCGTAGCGTCGCGCGCGGCGACCCGGCTCTGTCCCCGGCGGTGACCCGCAGGTTGATGGACCAGGTCAGCGGCGGGCCGGTGCGCGACCAGCGGCGACGCGCCCGCGAACGGCTCGACCAGCTCAGCGACCGGGAGCGCGACGTCGCGGTCGCGATCGGGATGGGCCGCTCCAACGCCGAGATCGCAGGCGAGCTGTACATGAGCGTGGGCACGGTCAAGGCGCACATCACCCGGGTGCTGGCCAAGCTCGACCTGAACAACCGCGTGCAGGTCGCCCTGCTCGTGCACGACGCCGGCCTGGTCTGACCGACGCGGTCAGGGGCTCACCGCGCCTGGAACGTGCGGCGGTAGGCAGCGGCAGGCTGGCTTGCACGCGCTGCGCGACCAGCACCGGACAAGCTCGGTGCCGTCAGCGCGTCGCGCGACTGCTGAGGCGGTCGAGGAACTCGGCCTGTGCCGGGACCAGCTTGCGGCGCGCGGTCTCGGGGGCGAACCACTCCGCGCGGTCGACCTCGGGGAAGCGCTGGGTCCTGCCGGAGCGGGGCGGCCACTGCATCTCGAACTCGTTGCTGGTCAGCCGCGAGACGTCGAAGTCGCCCTCGGCAGCCCACGCGACCACGACCTTGCCGGACTTCTGCCTGACGGTGCCGAGCTCGATGAGCTCCTCGTCGGACAGCACCAGTCCGGTCTCCTCACACAGCTCGCGGATTGCGGCGGCTCGCGGGTCGTCGCCCTCCTCGTACTCGCCCTTGGGGATCGACCAGGCGCCCTCGTCCTTGTTCTTCCAGAAAGGCCCGCCCGGATGCACGAGCAGGACTTCGAGCTCGTCGTCCCGGACCCGGTACAGCACTACCCCCGCACTGCGCTTGCCCACTGGCGCCTCCCGGTCTCGCCGACGGCCTGAGGATAGGTCGCGCGATCGCCGGAGTGCCGCGCGGAGCGGGATCGGGGACCCTGGGCGGGTGGAGCGGATCGTGCTGCACGTGGACCTCGACCAGTTCATCGTGGCGGTCGAGCTGCTTCGGCGCCCCGAGCTGCGCGGGCGTCCGGTCCTGGTCGGTGGCGTCGGCGATCCCACGCGGCGCGGGGTGGTGGCGGGCGCGTCCTACGAGGCGCGCGAGCACGGCGTCCGCTCCGGCACGCCGTTGCGCACGGCGGCCGCGCGGTGCCCGGACGCGGTCTTCCTGCCGCTCGACCGCGACGCCTACCTCGCGGTGTCGGCCGAGTTCGTCGACGTGCTCCGCACCGGCGGCGGGATCGTCGAGGAGGCGGGCTGGGACGAGGCGTTCATGCTGCTGGACACCGACGACGCGCGGCAGAGCGCGCTGCTGGTGCAGGCCGCGGTGCGGGAGCGGACGGGCCTGGCGTGCTCGGTCGGCATCGGGGACAACAAGCTGCGCGCCAAGCTGGCCTCCGGCTTCGCCAAGCCGGCCGGTGTTTTCCGGCTCGACACCCACAACTGGTGGGAGGTCGTGGGCGAACGTCCGCCGGAGGCGCTGTGGGGCATCGGCAAGAAGACCGCGGCGTACCTGTCCGAGTTCGGCATCTCGACCGTGCGCGAACTGGCCGGCGCCGACCCCGCGGCGCTGGCCGCGCGGTTCGGCCCCAACACCGGTCCCTGGCTGGTCGCGCTCGCCCGCGGCTACGACCCCACGCCGGTGACCGACGAGCCGTACCTGGCCCGTTCGCACGGCAGGGAAGAGACCTTCGAACGAAACCTCGTGGACCCCGGCGAGGTGCGAGCGAACATCACCAGGCTCGCCCACCGCGTCGCGGCCGACCTCGCCGCCGGTGAGGAGCTCGCGCGCCGCGTGGTGGTCAAGGTGCGCCACGCTCCGTTCAGCACGCACACCCATGGCCGGGGCCTGGAATTCCCGACGCGGGAACCCGAGGCGATCGAAGCCGCGGCGCTGCTCGCGCTGTCGGCGTTCGACCTGGACCGCCCGATCCGGCTGCTCGGCGTCCGCGCCGAGATCCGGTGACCGCCCGCACCGGTTGGGGCCTGCGATGCGCCCGATACATTCGGCGGTGAGCCGACCGAGGAGGGGTGTTCGCATGAATCTGCCCGATCTGCCCGACGTCCACGAGCTGGCCCGGCAGGACACAGAGGACGGTGTGCAGCAGCAGATCGTCGGGGCGATCGTCGACCACGGAGGTGAGATCCTGCTGCTGCGGCGCCTGCCCGCCGACTTCCGGGGCGGGGCCTGGGAGTTCCCGTCGGGCAAGGTCGAGCCGGGCGAGGACCTGATCACCGCGCTGCACCGGGAGGTGGCCGAGGAGACCGCGCTGACGATCTCGAAGATCACCGGCTACCTCGGCGCCTTCGACTACACCTCCCGAACCGGCAGGCACAACCGCCAGCACACCTGGTCGGTCACCGTCGACGGCACCGACGACGTGCGCCTCACCGAGCACGACGCCTACACCTGGGTGCGCGCCGACCAGGATCACCCGGTCAGCGACAACCTGAAGAAGCTGATCAGCGCCCACTTCGGCTGAGGCCGGATCCGCCGGCGTCTGCTCGCGCTGCCCGGTCCGCGAAAGAAGAACGGGGCCCGCGCGCTTGTGGCGCGCGGGCCCCGTCCGCGGTTCCCCGCCGGATCGGCGGGAGATCAGGAGCGGATCATCTTGCGCAGCACGTACTGCAGGATGCCGCCGTTGCGGTAGTAGTCGGCCTCACCGGGGGTGTCGATGCGCACCTTGGCGTCGAACTCCACAGTGGAACCGTCGGCCTTGCGGGCGGTGACCTTCACCGTCTCCGGGGTCTCACCGTCGTTGAGCTCGGTGATACCGGAGAAGTCGTAGGTCTCGGTGCCGTCCAGCCCCAGCGACTTCGCCGAGGAGCCCTCGGGGAACTGCAGCGGGATGACGCCCATGCCGATGAGGTTCGAGCGGTGGATGCGCTCGAAGGACTCGGCGATGACGGCGCGCACGCCCAGCAGCCGGGTGCCCTTGGCCGCCCAGTCGCGGGAGGAGCCGGAGCCGTACTCCTTGCCGCCCAGCACCACCAGCGGGGTGCCCTGCGCGGCGTAGTTCTGCGCGGCGTCGTAGATGAACGACTGCGGGCCGCCCTCCTGGGTGAAGTCGCGGGTGTAGCCGCCCTGCACGTCGTCCAGCAGGAGGTTGCGCAGCCGGATGTTGGCGAAGGTGCCCCGGATCATCACCTCGTGGTTGCCGCGGCGGGAACCGTAGGAGTTGAAGTCCTTGCGCTCGATGCCGTGCTCGCTGAGGTACTTGCCCGCGGGCGAGTCCGGCTTGATCGCACCGGCAGGGGAGATGTGGTCGGTGGTGACCGAGTCGCCCAGCAGCGCCAGCACCCGCGCGCCGGCGATCTCCTCGACCGGCGCCGGCTCCATGCCCATGCCCTCGAAGTACGGGGGCTTGCGCACGTAGGTGGAGTCCGCGTCCCAGTCGAAGGTCTCGCCCTCGGGGGTGGGCAGCGAACGCCAGCGCTCGTCGCCCTTGAACACGTCGGAGTAGTCCTTGGTGAACATCTCCTGCGTGATCGCCGAGTCGATGGTCTGCTGGACCTCCTGCGGCGACGGCCAGAGGTCGCGCAGGAACACCGGGTTGCCCTCGGTGTCGTCGCCCAGCGGGTCGTTTTCGAAGTCGAAGTCCATCGTGCCCGCGAGGGCGTAGGCGATGACCAGCGGCGGCGAGGCCAGGTAGTTCATCTTGACGTCGGGGTTGATCCGGCCCTCGAAGTTCCGGTTGCCCGACAGCACCGAGGTCACCGACAGGTCGTTCTCCTGCACCGCGGCCGAGATCTCCTCCGGCAGCGGACCGGAGTTGCCGATGCAGGTGGTGCAGCCGTAGCCGACCAGGTGGAAGCCCAGCTTCTCCAGGTACGGCCAGAGACCGGCCTTCTCGTAGTAGTCGGTGACGACCTGCGAACCCGGGGCCATCGAGGTCTTCACCCAGGGCTTGCGGGTCAGGCCCTTGTCGACGGCGTTGCGGGCCAGCAGCGCCGCACCCAGCATCACCGACGGGTTGGAGGTGTTGGTGCAGGAGGTGATCGAGGCGATCACCACGGCGCCGTGGTCGAGCTCGAACTCGCCGTACTCCTCGGACTTCACCAGGATCGGGTTCGACGGGCGGCCGTTGGAGCCGTTGGCCGCCGAGTGCACGAGCGGCTTGTCGCCCTCGCCGTGGTGGGTGACCGACGGGGCGTCGCTGGCCGGGAACGACTCGCGGCCGGCCTCGTCGAGCGCCGCGTCGTCAGCGGTGCCGGTGTCGGTGACGTAGTCGGTCAGCGACTTGCGGAACGACGGCTTGGCCGCCGAGACCGCGATGCGGTCCTGCGGGCGCTTCGGGCCGGCGATGGACGGGACCACGGTGGACAGGTCCAGTTCCAGGTACTCGGAGTAGTCCGGCTCGACGCTCGGGTCGTGCCAGAGGCCCTGCTCCTTGGCGTAGGCCTCGACGAGGTCGACCTGGGCCTGGTCGCGGCCGGTCAGCTTGAGGTAGCGGATCGTCTCGTCGTCGATCGGGAAGATCGCGCAGGTCGAGCCGAACTCCGGGCTCATGTTGCCGATCGTGGCGCGGTTGGCCAGCGGCACCGAGGCCACTCCCGAGCCGTAGAACTCGACGAACTTGCCGACCACGCCGTGCTTGCGCAGCATCTCGGTGATGGTGAGCACGACGTCGGTGGCGGTGGCGCCCGCCGGGATCTCCCCGGTGAGCTTGAAGCCGACCACCCGCGGGATCAGCATCGACACCGGCTGGCCCAGCATCGCGGCCTCGGCCTCGATGCCGCCGACGCCCCAGCCCAGCACGCCCAGGCCGTTGACCATGGTGGTGTGCGAGTCGGTGCCCACGCAGCTGTCGGGGTAGGCCTGGCCGTTGCGGGACATCACGGTGCGGGCCAGGTGCTCGATGTTGACCTGGTGCACGATGCCGGTGCCGGGCGGGACGACCTTGAACTCGTCGAAGGCGCCCTGGCCCCAGCGCAGGAACTGGTAGCGCTCCTTGTTGCGGCCGTACTCGAACTCGACGTTGCGCTCGAAGGCGTCGGGCTTGCCGAACACGTCGATGATCACCGAGTGGTCGATGACCAGCTCGGCGGGGGCCAGCGGGTTGACCTTGGAGGTGTCACCGCCGAGATCGGCCACGGCCTCGCGCATGGTGGCCAGGTCGACCACGCAGGGGACTCCGGTGAAGTCCTGCATGATGACCCGCGCGGGCGTGAACTGGATCTCGGTCGAGGGCTCGGCCTTGGCTTCCCAGCCGGCCAGGGCGCGCACGTGCTCGGCGGTGATGTTGGCACCGTCCTCGGTGCGCAACAGGTTCTCCAGCAGGATCTTGAGGCTGTAGGGCAGGCGCTGCGCCCCGTCGACCGCGTTGAGCCGGAACACCTCGTAGGAGGCGTCACCGACCTTCAGCGTGCCGCGGGCGCCGAAGCTGTCCTTGCTCGCAGGTGCAGTCACGTTCAACTCCATCTCGCGACGGGCGCAAGTTCGGGAACGACAGCGAGTCTCGCGCACGTCGGCCGAGCATGCGCGTGGACCCGGTGTCTCGTCACTAACAGTACGCTTGTCCTGTATTTGCCCTCAAGGCAGGGGGCACAAAGTTGGATCACATCTTCTCCACCAGGCAAGATATGCCGAATTTCCTGGAGATGAAGCGCGGAAGCGGATCACTTCGTGCAAGGTGTCGATCTTTGCCCTGACCTGGCTCGCGCTCGGTGGCGCCGGTGAAGGCCGGAAACCGGCTCGGAATTGGTCAGGCCAACATGCTTCCATGTCGACCGTGCGCAGCCTCCTCCAGCATCCCCGCTCCGGTGCCCTCGCCGTCGCGGTCGCCTCCGCTTTCTGCTTCGGCGGTTCCGGTCCGTTCGCCAAGCCGCTGATCAACGCCGGCATCCCGCCGCTGCAGGTCGCCTGGCTGCGGCTGGCGGGCGGCGCGCTGCTGATGCTTCCGTTCGCGGTCCGCCACGCCGCGGTGGTCCGCCGCGAGCCGAAGCTGCTGCTCGGCTACGGCGTCTTCGCCGTCGCGGGCGTGCAGGCCTGCTACTTCGCCGCGATCGCCCGCATCCCGGTCAGCGTGGCGCTGCTGATCGAGTTCCTCGGGCCGGTGCTGGTGCTGGGCTGGATCAGGTTCGTCCAGCGGCGGCCGGTGAGCCGGTCGGCCGCCGTCGGCGTGGTCGTCGCGCTGGCCGGGCTGGCGTGCGTGGTGGAGGTCTGGTCCGGCCTGACCTTCGACCCGCTCGGCCTGCTGCTGGGGCTGGCCGCGGCTGCCTGCCAGGCCGCATACTTCGTGCTCTCCGACAGCCGTGCCGAGGCCGATCCCAGGGCGCTGACCTCCTACGGCCTGCTCGTCGGCGCGCTGGTGGTGGCCGTCATCGCGCGGCCGTGGGAGATCGAGTGGTCGCGGCTGGCAGGCCAGGTCCAGCTCGCCGGGTACGCGGTTCCCGCGCTGGTCTGCGCCGCGTGGGTGGTGCTGGTGGGCACCGTGCTGGCCTACCTGACCGGCATCGTCGCGGTGCGGCGGCTGTCGGCGCCGGTGGCGGGCGCGGTGGCGTTCCTGGAGCCGGTGGTGGCCACCGTGCTCGCGTGGTCGCTGCTGGCCGAACACCTCGGCCCGGTGCAGTTGGTGGGTGGCGCGCTGATCCTCGCCGGCGCGTTCATCGCCCAGCGCACCGCACCGGACAAGCCGGGCGAGCGGGAGCTGCTCGGCGTGTGAGGGCCGCTCAGGCGGCGACGCGGCGGAACGCGGACTTGGCCAGGCTGATGACCAGGGTCTCGATCAGCGCGATGGCCACACCGGTCAGAACGGTCGTCAGGAAGCTCATGGTGCTCGTTCTCTTCGCTCGGGAACCAACCTTGCACCGTCGACGGTGAACGGACGAGGTGAGCCGATGGTGGGCGCAACGTGACGGGCAGGTAAAACGCCTGCTAACAGTCGTCTCCGGCAGGCGGTACGCCCGTGTCACCGGCCGGTTGCGGACCCCTTGCCACCGTTCTGGAGCTGCCAGATCCAGACCGCTACCGTCGTCACCGCCGCGGCGGTGAGCGCGGCCAGCCACTGGTGGGCCAGCAGCGGGCTGCTGCCGAAGAACTGGCTCACACCCGGCACCTGCACGACCGCGGCGAGCACGACCATCGACGCCGCGCCTGCCAGCAGCACCAGCGGTGTCCTGCCGCGCATGGCCATGGTCTGGCCGAGCTGGGCCGACACCAGGGCCACCAGCCCCGCGGTCCGGGCCTGCCCCGCGGTGCCCAGCGGCCGCGTGAGGATCCACGCACCCGCGGCGGCACCGGCGGTGGCAACCGCGCGGACGTAGACGTCGCGGTTCAGCGCGGCGCCCAGCGACACCTCCGGCCCCTCCGACAGCAGCTGCTCGGGCGTGGCGCCCGGCGGCGGGCGGACGGCGATGGCCAGGGCGGGCAGCACGTCGGTGAGCAGGTTGACCACCAGCAGCTGGCGGGTGTTGGGCGCGGCGGCGGTGCCCAGCAGCCCGGCCCCGAGGGTGAAGCCGATCTCGCCCAGGTTGCCGCCCAGCAGGATCGACAGCGCGTCGTGCACGGAGGCCCACATCCCGCGGCCCTCGACGATCGCGTCGGTGATCGTCTCGATCCGGTCGTCGGCGATGACCAGGTCGGCGGCCTCCCTGGCGGCGGGCGTGGCGCGCGAGCCGAGGGCGATGCCGACCTGGGCGAGCTTGATCGCCGGGACGTCGTTGGCGCCGTCCCCGGTCATCGCCACCACGCGGCCGCCCTGGCGCAGGCTGCGCACGATGCGGGCCTTCTGCGCCGGGCTGACCCGGGCGAACACCGCGATCTTGGGCAGGTTGGAGGTCAGGTCGTCGTCGTCCATCGCCTCGAGTTCGGCGCCGTTGACCACGCGCCTGCCCCGCAGCATGTCCAGCTCGACCGCGATCGCCTCCGCGGTGCTGGGGTGGTCGCCGGTGATCATGATGACGTCGACGCCGGCGCGGGAGAGCCTGCCGACCGCTTCGGCGGCGGTGGGGTGCACCGGGTCGGCCAGCGCGAGCAGGCCGTAGAAGTCCAGGTCCGCGACGTCGTCGTCGTCCAGCTCGGGCCTGGTGCTCGCGGAGCGTTCGGCGACCGCCAGCACCCGGTAGCCGAGCTGGGCGAGCCGCTCGACCTCGTCTTCGATCTCCACCCGCGCGTCGCGGTCGAACGGCCGCTCCCCGTCCTGTCCCCGCCACCGGACGCAGCGGTCGAGCACGACCTCCGGGGCGCCCTTGACGCTGACGCGGTGGCCTTCGGGGCCGGCGGCGCGCACCGCGTGGTAGCCGCGCGAGGGCTCGAACGGCAGGTCGGCCAGCACCTTGAAACCGTTGGCGATGCCGATCCCGGCACGCTGCGCGCCGTCGACGACGGCCTGGTCGGTGGGGTGCGCCAGCGGCCGGTCGTCCTCCTGCTCCGGGCTGGCGTGCACGGCGGTGGTGATGACCTGGCGCAGCCACGGGTCGAGGTGCTCGACGGCGCGGCTGGAGCGGCCGTCGGAGACCTCCCGCAGGCTGATCCGGCCCTGGGTGAGGGTTCCCGTCTTGTCGAAGCAGAGCGCGTCGACCCGGCCCAGCGCCTCGATCGTCTTCGGGCTGCGCACGAGGACGCCGCGGCCGGCCAGCCGCCGGGCCGCCGCGGTCTCGGCGACGGTGGCCACGAACGGCAGGCCTTCCGGTACTGCGGCCACGGCCAGCCCCACGGCGCGGCTGATGGCCTGGCCCGCCGGGTTGCCCCGCACCATGTCGGCCACCGCCAGCGCCACGCCGGCACCCGTCGAGATCGGGATCGTGCGTTTGGCCAGCGCGCTCAGCCTCGCCTCGACGCCACCGGTGCCGGAGGCGGCGCCGCCGTCCTCCTGGGCGGTGGTGCTGCCGAGCTCGGTGTGGGAGCCGGTCGCGACCACGACGGCCGTTGCGCGGCCGCTGGCCACCACTGTGCCCTGGTAGAGCATGGAGGTGCGGTCGGCGATCATCGCCGCGCCGGTGGCCTGCGGGGACTTGGCGACCAGCTGCGACTCGCCGGTGAGGCTGGACTCGTCGAGCTCGACGCCCTCGGCCTCCAGCACCCGGCAGTCGGCGGGCACACCGTCACCGGCGTGCAGCTCGACGATGTCACCGGGCACGAGCTGGTCGGCGGGCACGGTCTGGGTGGTGCCGTCGCGCCGCAACCGCGCGGGCAGCTGCCCGGCCGAGAGCAGCTTGGACAGCTCGCGGTTGGTGCTGACCCGCTGCACGCCGTCGACCACCGCGCTGGCGCCGAGCACGAACATGATCATGCCGGCGTCGAGGAACGAGCCGAGCCCCGCCGAGACCGCCGCACCCACACCGAGCACCGCGGTCATCGGGTTGATCAGTCCTTCGACGGTCGCGGTCGCGACCCCCACCTCGGTGTGGTCGGCCTGCACCGGTTGCTTGCGGCGGGCCGCCTCCGGCTCGTCGAGCCCGCGGGGCGAAGTGCCCAGCAGCGCGAGCACCGCCTGCACGGGCAGGGCGTGCCAGGGCGTGCGCGCCCGCGCGGACGGCGGGGGCAGGTGCGTGACCTGGATGCCCGTCCACGTCCCGGTTCCCAGGGCGCACAGCGTGGCCGCCTGCACGGGCATCGACGCCCGGGAAGGGGCGGTCGCGGCGGGGCCGAGTGCACCGAACGCGGCTCCCGCGCAGGATCCGGCCACCGACAGCGCGGCGCTGTAGTTGCTCGCGCGGCGGGCGTAGGGCACCGCGGCCAGCAGGGTGTGCGCTTCGGCCGAGTTGACGCAGGAGACGTGCGCGCCCCAGGGCACCCTGCCCTCGGCGTCGGGCAGCCCGATGCCGACGTCGGAGGCGAGCAGCGCCGAATGCGCCCGAGCGGAGACCACCGCGACGGCGCGCCCGTCGGCCTGGAGGTCGCGCACCGACTGCGCCAGTCGGTTGCCGCCCGCCACGATCTGGTCGGCTTCGAGCCGCTCCCCGAGCCTGCCGCCGATGCCGGCGACGGCCACGGTGCCGACCCCGCGCGCCGCGTCGAGGAGCGCCTCGGCCAGCGGGTCGAGCTCCGGGGCGACGCTTGCGATGGCGACCGGTTCGGAGTTGTGCAGGAGCACCACGATGGTGCCGCCGCGGCGGTTCTCCTCGCGGGCGGCGTCGCGGACGTGCGACGGCAGCGCTGCTCTGCAGTCGGCCAGCGGCATCGTCGACCAGGCGCCGCTTTGCTTGCGTTCGCGGGGGTCGGCGGTGTCGATGAGTTCGTTGGCGCGTTCGACGAACGTGGTGATGTCGGCGTCGGGGTCGACGCCGAGCACGGTGTCGACGACGTCGCGTCCGGTGCGCAGCACCGCCGCGTCGAAGACCACCGCGTCGACCCGGTCCAGCCGGCGCAGCGCGTCGGGGTCGAGCACGAGGTTTCCCCGGTGCGACAGGGCGCTCGCGATCTGCGCGGCGAACGCCTCGCGCCCGGCCGAGCCCGCGCGGGGCACGCCCGCGGTGAGGGTGGCCAACGCGCGCTGGGGGAGCCGGGAGATCGCGAGCACCGCTCCGAAGCCGCCGAGGGCGAGCGCACCGGAGCTGTTGGCGACGCGTTCCACCGCGCCGTCGGGCAGCGGTACCGGACGCGGTGCGACCTCGACCGGTGCGCTGCGGTGCGCACCCGCGGCGGCGTTCTGCTCCCAGCGCCGCCACGCCTCGCGGCGGGCCAGGTACTCGCGCGCGGTGCACACCCGCTCGCAGGTGTCGGTGAACAGGCTGAGCGGCCGCTGGGCCAGCGCCTGCGCGGTGATGCCCGCCGCGGTCAGGGAGGTGTCCAGGAACGTGCGGCCGACTGCCTTCTCCGCCGTCGAACGCATCCACGGCACGCTGCCGACGAGTGAGAAGGTGACCGGTACCAGCGACGGCAGGGCGCGCACGGGCAGCGCGGAGGTGGCCATGGCGTAACCGAGCCCCGCGACGCCGAGGCCGGCAGCGCCGACCTCGCGCAGCAGGAGCCCGGCGTCACCGGGGTGTTTGACGCCGTGGGCCGGGCGGCCGTCGAGGTCGTGGCGCTGTTCGAAGTCGGTGATGGCGTCGGCGAGCTCGTGCGGGGTGACCACTTCGGGGTCGTAGGTGATCGCGATGCGACCCAGCACCCCGTTGACTTCGGCGGAACGGACGCCGGGCATGCCCTGCAGCAGTTCTTCCAGCTTTCCCGCGAGCGCGTCGGTGCCAGGACGGTGCAGACCCCTGACATCCAGGTGCGTGCGGTCCTCCGCGGCGAACATGCGTCGCCGGGAAGGCGAGGCGACCACGGTGCGGACGGCGTCCAACACCGGGCACGCGAGTTGTGAAGCTGCTGAGAACAGGCGGCCAAGCGCCATGTATCACACTCCTGCCGAGTTCGCGGTGCATCGCAGGTTTCACCGACGGAGAGCGGTCATAGGGAGCCGCGGGAGCCCCTACTTCGACGCGGACCTGCCGCGTTGCACCAGCGCGGTGCCGGCACCGACGGCAAGCGCAACCGGCCACTCGATCACCGACAGCGCGGCGCCGAGGCCGAGCGCGCCGTAGAAGGCGGCCTGGCCGGGGGACGGCAGCTTCGAACGCACCGTGCTGGCGGCGGAGCTGACGTCCTGCCGGGTCGGCATGTGCACGTCCGGGGTGTGGAAGCGCGCGGTGACGAACGGCAGGTTGACGGTCGCGCCGTGCGCCGTGCTGCTGCCGCCGCCGGCGCGCGCGGTGCTCGTCTGTGCCGAACTGGTCTGGGCGGTGCTCGTCCGCGCAGCGCTGGACCGCGCCGAAGTGGACCGCGCGGAGGTCGAGCGCGTCGAACGCGTGGATCCTCCGGTGCGGGATCGCGTGGACGTGGACTTGGCGCGCGTGCTGGTGGAACGGCGCGCGCTGCTCCCGCCCGAGGTGCTGGTCTGACCCGTGGCGGACTTCCTGGCGGCGCTCGAGCGCGAGGTCGACTGACTGGTGCCGCTGCTACTGCTACTGCTGGTGCTGCCCCGGGACTGCCCGGACTTCCTGGCGGTCGAACCGCCGCGCCGCGTGCTGGACTGCCTGGTTTGCCTGGAGCTGGTCGTGGTAGCCATCAGGACCCCCTTCGCAGGTACTCGTAATGCCAAGCCTACGAGAGGGTGAACGGATGATGAACCGTTCGGAGCAATGTTCTCCTGAACGTGGAGGGCTCCAGACGTGTTCGGTCATGCGGCGCTGGCGTCGCGTTCCAATGCGTTGCGGTAGCGGCGGGCGACGAGTTCGACGACGCGGGGATGCGCGCCGATCGGTTCGGCGACACCCGCGACCGGCAGCTCCGCGAGCGTCCGGTGGAATAGACCCGGCGCCAGCAGGTACGGCGCGACGAACGTGCGCGCGCCATCGCCGCACAGCTCGGCGGTCAGCGGGCGCGCCGTGGTGACGTAGCTGGGTCGCAGCCGCTGACCGCACCGGCGGCCGAGCAGCTGCGCGGCGGTGCGCACGTCGTCGAGTGCACGTGCGTCGGAGGAACCCGCGGCGGAGAACAGCACGCGGTCGCCGCGCCGCCATCCGGCGTCCCGGAGCCGGTCGAGCATCGCCTCGGCGAGTTCCGGTGCGGGCCCCAACGGAGGGCAGACGGCCACCTCGGCATCGGGTCCGAGCTGCTCGGGCAGGTCGGTGCGGACGTGGTACCCGGCTGCCAGGAACGCAGGCAGCACGACGGCCGGGCCGCCGACGGCGCGCAGTGCCTCGCCCACTGTCGGTCCGATGACGTCGACGTAGGCCACGTGCACCGGTACGTCGAGGACCTCGCGCGCTGCCTGCGCGATGCGGTCGATTTCGCGGGGACCGCAAGGGTTCCTGGTGCCGTGGGCCACCAGCAGCAGCGGTGTGTTCACGGTCGCGGTCGGGCGCATGGTGCTTGGTCCTCCGTCGGCTCCAGCGGAATCCGGTATCCGCGCTTGATCACGGTCTGCACGAGCTCGGGCGCGCCGAGCGAGGCGCGCAACCGGGCGATGGCCTGTTCGACGGCGTGCTCGTCGAGCGCGCGTTGCGCGGGCTGGCCCGCGTTGAGGGTTCCGGCCAGGTCGCGGCGCGCGATGACCCGGCCGGGCTGCTCCATCAGAGCGCGCAGCAGTGTTTTCGCGCTGGGGGAGAGCGGTTTGAGCTGGCCGTCGACCACCGCCGCGTGGCCTCGCAGCTGCAACCGGCGCCCGGCGACGGGCAGCACACGCGCCCGTGCGGGCAACGACTCGCACAGCGCGCGCACCAGTCCGCCGAGGCGGTAGCGCTCCGGCATCACCACGGCGATGCGGTGCTCGGCCAGCGGCGCGGCGGTCGCCGGTCCCACGCACGCCGCGAGCACCGGTCCGCGCAACGCCGACACGAGGCGGTCCAGGCGGCCTCGTTCGCCCGCGAGCGCCAGCAGATTGCCCGCCGCGGGCGCGCTGGTGAAGGTGACCGCGTCGAGCTCGTGCGCGCATGCGGCGTCGAGCAGGTTCTCCAGACCGGTCACGTCGGTCGGCGCCGACCACCGGTAGACCGGCAGCTCCACGACGTGCGCGCCCGCCGCGCGCAGCGCCGCGGTGAACTCCGGCAGCGGTCTGCCGTGCAGCTGCACCGCGACGCGCCGTCCGGCCAGCGGCTCGGAGAGCAGCATCTCGAGCACCCCCGCGGAGGACTCCGACTCCGGTGACCAGGGGTCGGGCAGACCCGCCGCGCGCATCGCGCCCCTGGCCTTCGGCCCGCGCGCCAGCATCCGCGCGCCGTGCAGCGCGCTCCGCAGGTCTTCGCCGACGCCCCAGCCCTCGGCGGCCTCGGCCCAGCCGCGGAAGCCGATGCCCGTCGTGGCGACCACCACGTCGGGTGGTGCCTGGATGCACTCCTCGGTCGCGCGCCGCAGCTCGGTGTCGTCGGCCAGCGGCACGATGCGCAGCGCGGGGCCGTGCAGCACCCGCGCTCCGCGGCGTTCGAGGAGGGTGCCGAGCTCGTCGGCGCGGCGGGCCGAGGTCACCCCGACGGTGAACCCGGCCAGTTCGAGCGAGGCGGTCACGGAAGCCCGATCTCCACCACGTCGTCCTTGCGGCGCACCGCGAACGTCGGCAGCCGCGTGCCGGGGTCGTCCAGGCACTCGCCGGTCCGCAGCGAGAACACCTGCTTGAGCATCGGGGAGGCGACGGTGGGCTCGCCCTCGCGGTCGCCGACGATGCCGCGGCTGATGACGCCCGCACCGCAGTACGGGTCGACGTTGCCGACGGCGAACAGCTCGCCGTCACCGGTGCGGAACAACGCGACCGGGTGCTCACCCAGCAGCGCGGGCACCCCGTACTCGGGGCTCAGCGACTCGTACGCGCAGATCTGCTGCCACTTCACGCTCGGACCTCCTGTCGGATCGACGGCATGGGGAGGGAGACCGGGCGGATCTGCCCGCGCTCCTCGGTGAAGCTGATGGTCGGGTCGGGTGCGTCCGGGGCGTTGACGAACGACACGAACCGCGCGAGCTTGTGCGGGTCGCGCAGCACGCCGGCCCACTCGTCGCTGTAGTTGCCGACGTGTGCGGCCATCGCCGCCTCCAGGTCGGCGGCGATGCCCAGCGAGTCCTCGACCACGACCTCGCGCACGTGCTCCAGCCCGCCTTCGAGCGACTCGATCCAGGCCGAGGTGCGCTGCAGGCGGTCGGCGGTGCGCACGTAGAACATGAGGAACCGGTCGATGAGCCGCACCAGGCCGTCGTCGTCGAGGTCGGCGGCCAGCAGCTCGGCGTGGCGCGGGGTGAACCCGCCGTTGCCGCCGACGTAGAGGTTCCAGCCCTTGTCGGTGGCGATCACGCCGAAGTCCTTCGAGCGGGCCTCGGCGCACTCCCGCGCGCAACCCGACACCCCGGACTTGAGCTTGTGCGGCGAGCGCAGGCCCCGGTAGCGCAGCTCCAGCCGGATGGCCATGGCCACCGAGTCCTGCACGCCGTAGCGGCACCAGTCGTTGCCGACGCAGGACTTCACGGTGCGCAGCGCCTTGCCGTAGGCGTGGCCGGACTCGAAACCGGCGTCGACCAGCCGCCGCCAGATCTCGGGCAGCTGCTCCACCCGCGCGCCGAACATGTCGATGCGCTGACCGCCGGTGATCTTGGTGTAGAGGCCGAAGTCCCTGGCGACCTCGCCGATCGTGATGAGCTTGTCCGGGGTGATCTCGCCGCCGGGGATCCTGGGCACCACCGAGTACGTGCCGTTGCGCTGGAGGTTGGCCAGGAACCGGTCGTTGGTGTCCTGCAGGCCGGCGTGCTCGCCGTCGAGGACGTGGCCGCGGCCGAGGCTGGCCAGGATCGAGGCCACGGCCGGCTTGCAGATGTCGCACCCGCGTCCGCTGCCGTGCCTGCCGATCAGCTCCGAGAAGGTCTGGATGCCGGTGGCGTGCACGATCTCGAACAGCTCCGAGCGGGACTGCGGGAAGTGCTCGCACAGCGCGTTGGAGGTGCTGACGCCGCATTCGGAGAGCAGGTTCTTCAGCATCGGCACGCACGAGCCGCAGCTGGTGCCCGCCTTGGTGCAGCCCTTGACGGCGGCGACGTCGGTGAGCTCCTGCTCGGTGATGGCGGTGGTGATGTCCTGTTTGGACACGTTGTTGCAGGAGCAGACGATCGCATCGCCCGGCAGCGCGCCGGCGTCGACGCCGCTGCCCGCGGGCAGCAGGAGCTGCTCGGGCGGCGCGGGCAGCTCGCGCCCGACCAGCGGCCGCAGCACCGAGTAGGCGCCGGCGTCGCCGACGAGCACCCCGCCGAGCAGCACCTGCGCGTCGTCGCTGAGCACGAGCTTGGCGTAGGTGCCCGCCGCGTTGTTGGCGTAGACGACCTCCAGCGCGCCCCCGGTCGTGCCGTGGGCGTCGCCGAAGCTGGCCACGTCGACGCCGAGCAGCTTGAGCTTGGTGGACATGTCGGCACCCGGGAAGCCGTCACCGGCGGCGTCCACGAGCTGTCCGGCGACCACTTCGGCCATCGTGTAACCGGGCGCGACCAGCCCGTAGCAGCGTCCCTCGACCGCGGCGCACTCGCCGACGGCGTAGATGTGCTCGTCGCTGGTGCGGCACCGGTCGTCGACCAGGATCCCGCCGCGCTCGGCCCGCTCCAGCCCGGCCGGTTCGGCGAGCTCGTCGCGCGGCCGCACGCCGGCGGAGAACACCACCACGTCGGTGTCGATGGTGGTGCCGTCGGCCAGCGTCACGCCGCGCACCCGGCCCTGCTCGTCGGCGTCGACGGACTGCGTCGCGGCGCCGCAGTGCACGGTGAGCCCGAGGTCGCCGACCAGGCGCGACAGCACCTGCCCGCCGCCCTCGTCGACCTGCAACGGCATCAGCCGCGGTGCCATCTCGACCACGTGCGGGTGCATCCCGAGCAGCCGCAGCGCGTTGGCCGCCTCCAGCCCGAGCAGACCGCCGCCGATCACCACGCCGGGCTTGCCCTCGGTCGCGGCGTCGCGGATCTCGTCCAGGTCGTCCAGTGTCCGGTAGACGAAGCAGCCGTCGAGGTCGTGGCCGGGCACCGGCGGGACGAACGGGCGCGATCCGGTGGCCAGCACCAGCGCGTCGTAGCCGAGCACCGCGCCGTCGGTCGTGGACACCGTCCTGGCGTGCCGGTCGACGGACGCCGCGCCGGTGTCCAGCCGCAGGTCGACCAGCGGGTCGTCGAGGAACTCGTGGGTGACCAGGCTCAGGTCCTCGGCGCTCTTGCCGTCCAGGTAGGACGACAGCGCGACGCGGTCGTAGGCCGGGCGCGACTCCTCGCCGAGCACGACGATCCGCCAGGTCCCGGCCGCGTCGCGAGCCCGGACCTCCTCCACGAGGCGGTGACCGACCATGCCGTGGCCGACGACGATCAGGGTGCGGGTCATGCGGCGCCCTCCTGTTGTTCTTCGGTGCGGGTGCGTAGTGAGCCGCAGATGCGGCGGACGTCGTCGGCGCAGCCACCGCAGCCGGTGGTCGCGCGAGTGGCCTGGGCGATGTCGGCCACGCTGCGCGCTCCGCCCTGCCATGCGGTGGTCAGCGCCTTCTTCGTGACGTTGTTGCAGCGGCAGACCACGGCGTCGTCGGGCAGCTCGACCGGGGTCGTGCGGGTGGCCGCCGCCGTGCCGAGCAGCAGACCGAGCCGGTCCGACGGGACCGGCAGGTCGCCGTCGTGCAGCTGGGTCACCGAGGCGATCGCCTGCGGGAAGCCGAACAGGACCGCGCCCGCGACGCGTTCGTCGGCCAGCGCGATCCGCGCGTAGCGGCCGCGCGCCGGGTCGGACAGCGTGACGACTTCGGCGTCGAGGCTGGCCAGCGCTTCGCGGGAACCGATCGAGACCAGGTCGATGCCGCGGGCCTTCAGCCGTGTGACGGTCTTGGTGCCGCGGTACCGGCTGCGCGCACCGGTCAGCCGCTGAGCCAGCGCCTCGGCCTGCTCCCAGGCGGAGGCGACGAGCCCGGACACCGTTCCGCCGTGTTCGGCGCAGTCGCCGATGGCGTGGACGTTCGGGTCGCTGGTGGCCATGCCGTCGTCGACCACGACGCCGTGCTCGACCCGCAGCCCGGCGCGCCGCGCGAGCCCGGTCTCGGGTTCGACACCTGCGCAGACCACGACCTCGTCGGCCGGCAGGACCTCGCCGTCGTCGAGGACGAGCTTGCCCGGCTGCCGTTCGACCGCCTTGCGCTCGAGCCGCGCCTCCACGCCGAGCGTGCCGAGCCGTTCGGCGAGCAGCTTGCCCGCGGTGGCGTCGAGCTGGCGGTCCATCGGATACCTGCCCGGGTGCACCAGGACGACCTCGGCACCACGACCGGCGAGCGCGCGCGCCGCCTCGACGCCGAGGATCCCGCCGCCCAGCACCGCGACCCGCCCGCGGGGGAGCTCGGCGCAGTCGGCGAGGGTGCGCAGGGTGCGGACGTTCCCGCAGTCGCGCAGCCCGGGGACGTCGGGTAGGCGCGGGCGCGCCCCGGTGGCCAGGACCAGCTCGTCGTAGTGGTGGGGACCGTCGGTGTCGGTGTGCACCTCGCGTCCGGCGCGGTCGATGCCGGTGGCGCTCACCCCGAGCCGGACGTCGGCGTCGAGCGGGGGCAGCGCGATGCCGTCGGCGGTGAGCGAGCCGTCGAGCACCGAGCCGAGCAGCACGCGGTTGTAGGCGGCGTGGCCCTCCGCGCCGAGCACGGTGATCGGCCCGCTGTGACCGTGGTGGCGCATCCGCTCGGTGAAGCGGTGCGCGGCGGGGCCGTTGCCGACGACGACGATGCGGCTCATCGGGTCACCTCCGGCTGGATGCGCACGGCGCTGACCTTGAACTCGGGCATCCGGCTGCGCGGGTCGAGCGCGTCGCCGGTGATGAGGTTGGCCCGCGCCTGGTCGGGGAAGTGGAAGGGCAGGAAAACCGTGTCGGTGCGCATGGTTCCGACCAGGCGGACGCGCGCCACGGTGTGCCCGCGAGCCGAGCTGACGCGGGCGAGACCGCCGTCGCTGAGCCCGGCCCGGTCGGCGGTGTCGGGGTGGATCTCCACGAACGACTCCGGTGCCGCGGCGTTGAGGTCGGGGACCCGGCGGGTCTGCGCGCCGGACTGGTACTGGGCCAGGACTCGTCCCGTGGTGGCGCGCAGCGGGTAGTCCTCGCTCGGCGTCTCGGCGGGGTCGCGGTGGTCGACCGCGCCGAACCGCGCCCGGCCGTCGGGGTGCGCGAAGCCGTCGAGGAACAGCCGCGGGGTGCCCGGGTGCTCGGGGCCGGGGCACGGCCAGTGCAGGGCCTCGCCGTTGTCGAGGCGCTCGTAGCTGATGCCGGAGTAGTCGGCGCGGCCACCGCGCGAGGCGCGGCGCAGCTCGTCGAAGACCTCGCGCGGCGAGGTGGGGTAGCGGTGGCCGGGTTCACCGAGGCGGGTGGCCAGGCCGTGCAGCACCTCCAGGTCGCTGCGCGCATGCCTCGGGGGGACCTGCAGCCTGCGGCGGCGCAGGACGCGTCCCTCCAGGTTGGTCATGGTGCCGTCCTCCTCGGCCCACTGGGTCACCGGCAGCACCACGTCGGCCATCCGCGCGGTCTCCGACGGCACGAAGTCGGCCACCACCAGCAGGTCCAAAGAGGACAGCCGCTCGGTGATGTGGCCCGCGTTGGGTGCCGAGACCGCAGGGTTGGACCCGAACACCAGCAGCGCACGCGGACCGCCGTCGGTGCCGAGGGCGTCGAGCAGCTCGTACGCGCTGCGGCCGGGGCCCGGCAGCGACTCCGGCGGCACTCCCCAGACGCCGGCGACGTGCTCTCGCGCCGCCGGGTCGGTGATCATCCGGTAGCCGGGGAGCTGGTCGGCCTTCTGGCCATGCTCCCGGCCGCCCTGCCCGTTGCCCTGCCCGGTCAGGCAGCCGTAGCCGCTGCCCTCCGTCCCGGGCAGGCCCAGCGCCAGCGCGAGGTTGACGAAGCCCGCGACGGTGTCGACGCCCTTGCTGTGCTGCTCGGCGCCGCGACCGGTCAGCACGTAGGCGCGGCCGGCCTCCGCGAGCATGCGGACCGCGGTGCGCTGCGCGCTGACCGCGACACCGGTGACCCGCTCGACCCGCTCCGGCCACCATGCCAGCGCCCGCTGCCACGCGGCGTCGAAGCCGGTCGTGCGGGTGCGGACGTAGTCGGTGTCGATCCAGCCGTCGACGACCGCGACGTGCAGCAGCCCGAGCACCAGCGCCAGGTCGGTGCCGGGAGCGGGCTGCAGGTGCAGCGCGGCCTGTTCGGCGGTCGCGGTGGTGCGGGGGTCGATGACGACCAGCTCCGCCTGCCGCAGGTGCTGCATCAGCGGCGGCATGGTCTCGGCCGGGTTCGCCCCCGCCAGCAGCACCACGTCGGCCGAGGCCAGGTCGGTGACCGGGAACGGCAGCCCGCGGTCGAGGCCGAAGGCGGCCGTGCCCGCCGCGGCGGCCGACGACATGCAGAACCGGCCGTTGTAGTCGATCTGGCTGGTGCGCAGCGCGAGCCGGGCGAACTTGCCCAGCAGGTAGGCCTTCTCGTTGGTCAGTCCGCCACCGCCGAAGACGCCGACCGCGTCCGGTCCGTGCTCGTCCCGGATCCGCCGCAGCCCACCGGCGACCACGTCGAGCGCGGTGTCCCAGTCGACCGCGGTGAGGCTGCCGTCGGTGCCGCGCACCATCGGGTTGCGCAGCCGGTCGGGGGTGTCCAGCAGCGCCGGCGCGGTCCAGCCCTTCTGGCAAAGCCCGCCGTTGTTGACCGGGAAGTCCGACGGCCGCACGGTCACACCCGCGCGTTCGCGGGAGAGCCGGGTGCCGCATTGCAGGGCGCAGTACGGGCAGTGAGTCGCCACGGTGCGGAGCTCAGGCATCGGCGCCGACCTTGGCCGGGAGCCGGGTCGCCGACGCCTCCCGGGCGGCCGCGCCACGCAGGTACACCGCCCAGGTGACGACCACGCACGCCGCGTAGAAGGCGAGGAAGGTGAGCAGCGCGGCGTCCCCGCTCGCTGCGGCACCGCCGAAGGAGGCGCGGAAGGTGAGGTTGATGAACACCCCGCCGAGCGCGCCGACCGCGCCGGCGATGCCCATCACGGTCCCGGAGAACCTGCGGACCCAGGCGAAAGCCTCGACCGCGTCGCCGCCCTCGGTGATGGTCTGCTCGGCCTGCCGGGCGAACACCGCCGGGATCATCTTGTACACCGAGCCGTTGCCGATGCCGGTGAGCACGAACAGCACCACGAACGAACCCAGGTACAGCGGGAACGAGTCGACCGACGAGGCCACCAGCAGCATCCCGGTGCCCGCGGCCATGCCGATGAAGTTCCACAGCGTCACGCGCTCGCCGCCCCAGCGGTCCGACATCCAGCCGCCCACGGGCCGCGACAGCGAGCCGAGCAGCGGGCCGATGAAGGTGTAGGTCGCCGCCTGCAGCGGGGTGAAGTCGAACTGGTTCTGCAGTACCAGGCCGAACGCGAAGCCGTATCCGATGAACGAGCCGAACGTGCCGATGTAGAGGAACGAGATCCACCAGGTGTGCTTGTTGCCCGCGGCGGCGCGCAGCATTCCCGGTTCCCGGCGGACGGCGTCGACGTTGTCCATGCGCAGTGCGGCGAGCAGGGCCGCGACCACGATCAGCGGCAGGTACAGGCCGGCGATGTAGGCGGGGCTGGTGCTGCCGACCGTCGCGATCACGAGCAGTCCGACCACCTGGATCACCGCGACCCCGATGTTGCCGCCGCCTGCGTTGAGCCCCAGCGCCCAGCCCTGGTGGCGCTGCGGGAAGAAGGTCGTGATGTTGGTCATCGAGGACGCGAAGTTCCCGCCCCCGACGCCGGTCAGGGCGCCGATCACCAGGAACACCCACAGCGGCGTCCCGGGCTGCTGCACGAACCAGAACGTCAGTCCCGTCGGCACCAGCAGGATCGAGGTGGAGAAGATCGTCCAGTTCCGACCGCCGAAGCGGGTGATGCCCTGGCTGTAGGGGATCCGCAGCAGCGCGCCGACCGCCGCGGGCGTGGTCACCAGCAGGAACTTCTCGCTCGGCGAGAAGCCCAGGCCGATGGCCGGCGACATGAACAGCACCATGACCGACCAGATGCTCCAGACGGAGAATCCGATGTGCTCGGACAGGATGGACAGCCACAGGTTGCGGCGGGCCACGTACTTGCCCTCGCGCTCCCAGAACTCCTCGTTCTCGGGGTCCCAGCCCTCGATCCAGCGTCTGGAACCGGCTCCGGGGGAACGTGTCGTGCTCACCTGGCGTACCTCCTCGCGTCGTGCTGGGCCGACCTTAGGAACGGGGTGTTTCCAGGACCGGCCGCTCGCGTTACCGAGATGCAAAGCGGCCTTCACAAGATCGGCGACCGCCTGTGTGAGGCGTGCGACGCAGGTCACGCCCGCCGCGCCGGGCGACGGGTGTGGGACGGTGGAGGGGTGACAGGACGAGGTGGCGACGCCGCCGCGGAGTGGCGGCGGGCGCGGGAGCTGTTCGGCGCGGCACGGCGGATCACCGCCCTCACCGGGGCCGGGGTCTCGACGGCCTCCGGCATCCCCGACTTCCGGGGACCCAACGGGGTGTGGACCAGGAACCCGCAGGCCCAGCGGCTCAGCGACATCGACAGCTACCTGGGCGACCCCGAGGTCCGCAGGCAGGCGTGGCGGAACCGGGCACGGCACCCGGCGTGGAGCGCCGAGCCCAATGCCGCGCACCGGGCCTTCGCCGACCTCGCCGGCTCCGGCAGGCTCGGAGTCCTGCTCACCCAGAACATCGACGAGCTGCACCAGCGCGCCGGTCTGCCGGGGGAGAAGGTGCTGGAGCTGCACGGCTCGATGTTCGGCACGGTGTGCATGGACTGCGGTTCGACCGGGTCCATGAAGGCGGCGCTGGAACGGGTGGCCGAGGGCGAGGAGGACCCGCCGTGCCGAGCCTGCGGGGGCATCATCAAGTCGACCACGGTGTCGTTCGGGCAGGCGCTCGACCCTGACGTCGTCCGCGAGGGGCGCCGCGCCGCGCTGGACTGCGACCTGTTCCTGGCCGCGGGCACCTCGCTGACGGTGTACCCGGCCGCCGGGTTCGCCGAGCTGGCCGCCAAGGCGGGTGCCGACCTGGTCATCTGCAACGCCGAACCGACCCCCTACGACGACCTCGCCGCGGCCGTCCTGCGGGGTCCCCTGATCGAGGTGTTGCCGGAACTGGCCGCCGTCGCCTCGGACGACGCGCGGCGACCCCTTCGGACCTGGGGCGACCCCAGCACCTGGAGCTGACCGGCCACCGCCGGCCGCCTTCCACCACCGGCTGACGCGCCGGTGTGTTGTACGTGGGACGTGTGAGCCTTCCCGTTGCAAAAGTGGCAGCTTGCACCCCGAGCGGTGAGACTCCAGTCAGCTCGCCGCCTCGTACGAACAGGCGCGTCGAGGGCGGCAGGAGGAGGTGGCCGTGGTGCAGCTGTCCCGCGCGACCAGCAGAGCCGGCGCCGGAGTCCTCACCGCGGTGACCGCCTTCGTGCTGGCCGTTCCCGGCCCCGCCGCGGCCGCCCCCGAACAACCTCCGCCCGGCCCGCCCGCGGCCACATCGGAAGCGGGCCGGGTGGGGGAGCTGGCCAGCACGCTCGCGGCGGCCGACGCCAAGCTGGTGGCTCTGGCGGCCGAGGTCGAGGTCAAGATGGAGGACGCCAACAAGGCGCGGGTCGACCTGGCCCGCGCCGAGCGCGCCGCGCGCGATGCCCGGCGGGCGGCGGCGGTCGCCCGGGCCGAGGCCGACGCCGCCGCGGAGCGGATCGAGCGCCAGCGCCGCAGGATCGACGAGTTCGCCGCGAGCAGCTACCGGCAGGGCAGCGCGCTCGGCTCGGTGACCGCCTTCGCGGGCACCGGGAGTCCGGAGGAGTTGCTGGCCCGCGCGGAGTTCCTCGACGTGATCAGCCGCTCGGAGCTGGGCGTGCTGGAACGCCTCGAACGAGTCCGGGCGGACAAGGTGAACCGCGACTCGCTGGCCCGCGGGGCGGCGGCCGACGCCGAGCGCAAGCGGGCGGCCGCAGAGCGGGCGCGCCGCGCCGCCGAGGCCGCGGAGCGGACCGCGATCCAGGCCCAGGCCAGGCACCTGGGCCTGGTGGAGCGGCTGGTGGCCGACCGGACCGCCGTCGAGGCGCAGTTGGTTGACGCGCGGGCGCAGACGTCCGGACTCGCCGGGCGGCTCGGTGCGCACGCCGGGTGGTCCGCTTCGCTCGGGATGGCGCTGGGGGAGGGCTACGCCGACGGCGAGACGGCGGACCCGAAGGTGGAGGCGGTGATCCGCCGGGCGCTTTCCCAGCTCGGCGTGATCTACGCGTGGGGCGGCGGGAACGCGTCGGGCCCCACCAAGGGCATCCGCGACGGCGGCGTGGCCGACGCCAACGGCGACTTCGCCAAGGTCGGTTTCGACTGCTCCGGCCTCATGCTCTACGCGTTCGCCGCGGTCGGCGTCGAGCTCGACCACTACAGCGGCTACCAGTACGAGTCCGGGCGCAAGATTCCGCTGGACAGGATGCGCCGCGGCGACATGATCTTCTGGCAGGACGGTGCCAGCACGCACCACGTCGCGCTCTACCTCGGCGGGGGCAGGATGGTCGAGGCGCCGTACTCGGGTGCCCGGGTGCGCGTCACCGACGTCCGCTACGGCGGCATCGCCCCGTTCGCGGTCCGGATGTTCTGACCGCGCCGTCGTGACCGGGCTGTCGTGACCGGGCTGGGCACTGCTTCCGCGATGCTGCGAGCATCAGCGGCATGACGTTGGCGTTCGCTGCGGTGGTGCTGGCCGGTGGGAGCGCGCGGCGGCTCGGCGGAGTGGACAAGCTCGGCCTCGCCGTCGGCGGCCGCTCGATGCTGGACCGCACGCTGGACGCGGTCGCGGAGGCCGACCCGCTCGTGGTGGTCGGGCCGCGCCGAGCCACCGCGGCCGAGGTGGTCTGGGCACGCGAGGACCCGCCCGGCGGAGGACCGCTGGCCGGTCTGAGCGCGGGTTTGCACGTGTTGCCCGAGCGCGTCGAGCTGGTCGCCGTGCTCGCAGGTGATCAGCCGCATCTGACCTCGGCGACCGTCGAGCGGCTGCTCGGCGCCATCGGCTCGGCGGACGGTGCGGTGCTCACCGACGCCGACGGCATGCCGCAGTGGCTGCTGGGGGTGTGGCGGGTGCCGGCCCTGCGCGCGGCGATGCCCGCGCAGGTGCGCAACCTTTCCGCGCGAGCGGTGTTCAAGGAGTTGGGACCGGTGCTCGTTCCCGCGCTCGGCGCCGAGGCGTCGGACGTGGACACGCCCGAGGACCTGCACCGGGCCCGGACCCGCACCCGTTCCTGACCCGGCCTGGGGCGGGCCCGGCCTGACGCCGGAACCGGCGTCGCCGCGGCCTGGATGCGCCTGGGCACCACGCCCGTGATCACCACAAGTCTCCAACCGTGATCACCACGGCCGTGGTGATCACGGTTCCACGGGCCTTTGGCCTGGGAAAAGATGCCTTCTTCGAGTGAATTACGACTGTGATTTCAGTGAAGACCGAAACGAATCGCCTGAGCGGAAGACGAACAGACTGGCGAGGACGGAGGCCGGACCCGACAGGCGGGGATTGGGCGGGCTGCCCATCGAGCGCGAGTGGGCCATCGGCGCTGTTGCTGCCGGCCCGCCGGTCGCCGTGCCGATGCGGCGTGCGTTCTTCACAGTGGTCACACCGGCCGTGCGATTGGCTGAGGTCGGGCTGTTGCCCCCGCGCGTGGGCGGGGCGGTGGCGTGCCAGGATCTTGGTCGGCCGTACCGGCCGGACGGAGGTGCCCGTGCGTGGGCCGACGACGCGGGCGAGAACAGGAGGCTGCAGAAGTGACCGAGCCCGGCAACGGTGAGGGCGGGACCGCGGGAGCGCCGGCTCGCGCCTCGGAGCAGGTGAACACGCCCGCGCGCGACGCGCAGCTGCTGGAGCGCACCGTCTTCGAGGTCAAGCGGGTGATCGTCGGCCAGGACCGGCTCGTCGAGCGGGTGCTGGTGGGGCTGCTCGCCAAGGGCCACATCCTGCTCGAAGGCGTGCCCGGCGTGGCCAAGACCCTCGCGGTGGAGACCTTCGCCAGGGTCGTCGGCGGTTCCTTCTCGCGGCTGCAGTTCACCCCCGACCTGGTGCCGGCCGACATCCTCGGCACCCGGATCTACCGGCAGGGCAGCGAGCGCTTCGACGTCGAGCTGGGACCGGTGCTGGCCAACTTCGTGCTCGCCGACGAGATCAACCGCGCCCCGGCCAAGGTGCAGTCCGCGCTGCTGGAGGTGATGGCCGAGCGCCACGTGTCCATCGGCGGCGAGAGCTTCCCGATGCCGAACCCGTTCCTGGTGCTGGCCACCCAGAACCCGATCGAGAACGAGGGCGTCTACCCGCTGCCGGAGGCGCAGCGCGACCGGTTCCTGTTCAAGCTGCAGGTCGAGTACCCCTCGGCCGAGGAGGAGCGGGAGATCGTCTACCGGATGGGCGTGGCCTCGCCGGAGCCGAACCCGGTGCTGGACCCCGACGAGCTGACCAGGTTGCAGGGCGTCGCCTCGAAGGTGTTCGTGCACCACGCGCTGGTCGACTACGTCGTGCGTCTGGTGCTGGCGACCCGGACGCCCAACGACCACGGGCTCTCCGACATCGCGGGCTGGGTCTCCTACGGCGCCTCGCCCCGCGCCAGCCTGGGCATCGTGGCCGCGGGGCGGGCCCTGGCGCTGGTGCGCGGCCGCGACTACGTGCTGCCGCAGGACGTGGTGGACGTGGTGCCCGACGTGTTGCGGCACCGCCTGGTGCTGTCCTACGACGCGCTGGCCGACGGCATCCCGGTCGACCACATCGTGAACCGGGTGCTGCAGACCGTGCCGCTGCCGCAGGTCTCCGCGCGTCCGCAGGGCGGTCCGCCCGCGCCGGTGGGGGCGCACGCGCAGGGGCCGTCGGGTCCCGGTCACGTGCCGCCGCCCGGTGGCGGGCCCGCCTACGGGCAGGGGCCGCTCGGTCCGACCCAGCACCAGTGAGGGGAGGGCAGGTCGTGCCGGGGGCAGCCCGCGACGAGGGGCGACCCAGCTGGGCGCCGCCGTCGCTGGACAGCGGGCGGTTGCAGGCCGCGTTGAAGTCGCTGGAGCTGACCGTGCGAGGCAGGCTCGACGGGCTCCTTCAGGGCAACCACCTGGGTCTGGTGCCGGGTCCCGGCACCGAGCCGGGGGAGGCGCGGATCTACCAGCCCGGTGACGACGTGCGCCGGATGGACTGGGCGGTCACGGCGCGGATGAACGAGCCGCACATCCGGCAGACGGTCGCCGATCGGGAGCTGGAGACGTGGGTGGCGCTGGACCTGTCGCCGAGCTTGGACTTCGGTTCGGCGGCGTGCGACAAGCGCGAGCTGGCGGTGGCCGGTCTGGCGGCGGTGACGCACCTGACCAGCGGTGGCGGCAACCGGATCGGTGCCGTGATCGACAACGGCGAGCGGCTGGCGCGGATGCCGGCGCGTGGTGGTTCGGCGTATGCGCGGGCGTTGCTGAAGAAGGTCGTGGAGATGCCGCGGGCCGAGGAGGGCACGCGTGGTGATCTGGCGCGGTTGGTGGAGTCGCTGCGGCGTCCGCCGCGCAGGCGCGGGCTGGCGGTGGTGATCTCGGACTTCCTGGGGCCGTTGGAGTGGCAGCGGGCGTTGCGGGGGCTGGGTACCCGGCATTCGCTGCTGGCGATCGAGGTGCTCGATCCCCGGGATGTGGAGCTGCCGGATGTGGGCACGGTTCTGCTGTCGGATCCGGAGACGGGCAAGCAACGAGAGGTGCGGACGACGCCGGTGTTGCGCAAGGAGTTCGCCGCCGCGGCGGCGGCGCACCGCGAGGAGGTGGCGGCTGCGCTGCGGCGTGCGGGCTGTGCGCACCTGGTGTTGCGGACGGACTCGGACTGGATCGCTGATGTCGTGCGGTTCGTGGTGGCGCGCAAGCGGGGTTGGTCCGGGGGAGCGGCTTGATGTTGAGTTTGTCGGGCTTCGCGGCCCCGTGGTGGTTCCTGCTGCTGGTGGTCGTCGTCGGTCTGGTCGGTGGCTACCTGTGGGCGCAGCGCCGGCGGCGCAAGGACACGCTGCGGTTCAGCAATCTGGAGGTGCTGGACCGGGTGGCGGGCAAGGGCCAGGGGTGGTCCAAGCACGTGCCCGCGGCGTTGCTGGGTGTGGCGTTGATCCTGCTGACGGTGGCGTTGGCGGGGCCGACGGCCGAGCAGCGGATTCCGCGCAACCGGGCGACGGTGATGCTGACGGTGGACGTGTCGTTGTCGATGAAGGCCACCGATGTGGAGCCGAACCGGTTGGAGGCGGCCAAGGTGGCGGCCAAGGAGTTCGCCGACCAGCTGACGCCGGGTATCAACCTGGGTCTGGTGTCGTTCGCGGGTACCGCGACGGTGCTGGTGATGCCGACGACCGACCGGGCGAGCGTGAAGCAGGCCATCGACAACCTGAAGTTGTCGGAGGCGACGGCGACCGGTGACGGGATCAACGCGGCGATGTCGGCGATCGACTCGTTCGGGAAGATGGTGGGTGGTCCGTCGGGTGCGCCGCCCGCGCGGATCGTGCTGATGGCCGATGGCGGTCAGACGATTCCGAGGGAGCTGGACGCGCCGCGGGGTGCCTACACCAAGGCGCAGGAGGCGAAGAAGGCCAACATCCCGATCTCGACGATCTCGTTCGGCACCAAGCACGGCAGCATCGAGATCGAGGGTGAGCAGGAGTTCGTCGAGGTCGACGACGAGGCGATGCAGGAGATCGCGCGGTTGTCGGGCGGGGAGTTCCACAAGGCGGCCAGTGCCGAGCAGCTGCGGGAGGTCTACGCGACGCTCGGGGAGCAGATCGGCTACGAGATCAAGCACACAGATGCCAGCAAGCCGTGGTTGGTGCTGGGTACTCTTGCCGCGATCGTGGCGGCCGGGGTGGGTCTGTTCCTGGGCCGCCGGCTTCCTTAGACACTGCCTCGACACACCCGGGAGTGGTCGACCGTGCGCGGTTCGGGTCCTGCGGGCGCTGCGGAGTTCCTGCGCGAGTTCGTGAAGTCGCCGACGACGACGGCGGCGGTGGGGCCGAGTTCGCGGTTCCTCGCCGATCAGATGGTGGCTCCGGTGCCGGGTCGTGGTGAGCCGGTGGTGGTGGAGCTGGGGCCGGGGACGGGTGCGTTCACCGCGGCGATCCAGCAGCGGTTGGGTGGTCGTGGTCGTCATCTGGCGTTGGAGCTCAACGCCCGGTGGGCGGCTGATCTCGGGCGGCGGTTCCCGGATGTGGAGACGGTGTGCGCGGACGCGCGTGCGCTGCCGGAGCTGTTGGCCGAGCGCGGGTTGCGGGCGGATGTGGTTGTCAGCGGTCTGCCGTGGGCTGCGCACACTGCGGTGGACGGGGTGCCGCTGGTGCGGTTGGTGGCTGATGTGCTGGTGCCGGAGGGGGCGTTCACGCAGTTCGCCTACACCTGGACGCGGTGGGCGCCGCCTGCGCGGCGGCAGTTGCGGGATCTGCGGGCGACGTTCGAGGAGACGGTGATCAGCCGGACGGTGTGGCGCAACGTGCCGCCGGCGCTGGTGTACCTGGCTCGCCGGCCGCGGTGAGGTCCGTTCCGGGTCAGTAGTCGGTGCGGAAGTTGCCGATGAAGGTGATCCGGTTGCCGTCGGGGTCGGTGATGGTGGAGAGCCGGACGTCCTTGCTGGCTGTTTCGACGGGTCCGGTGGTCAGGCCGCGGCTGTCGAGTGCAGTGCGGTGCCGGTCGAGGTCGTCGACGGCGAAGTTGAGCAGGGCGGTGCCCGCGCGGGTGGGGTCGCGGTAGACCTGGACCCAGCCGTTGGTGGTGATCCGCCATTCGACGAGTCCGTCCATGGGGCGGTTGTGGGGGGGCGGTCGAACAGGCGCTCGTACCAGGGTTCGGCGGTGTCGATGTCGGACACCGGGACGACGGCCAGCAGGTGTTGGATGGGCATGTCGGCTCCTCGTGTGTCCGTGTCCGGCCATGCTGTCCGGTGTGGTTCTGGTTGTCCATTGTGTAGTGGTTTTCCGGGTGTTGCGTGGTGGATGACTCATCGGCGGTGGGCGGCGGCTGATTGTCGTGTCCTCGGTGGCGGGGTTACGTTGCGGGGATGCCTGACGCCGTGGTCTCCGGGTTTCGCGAGGTGCCCCTGCTGGTGGAGCTGGGTGCGGCGCTGCTGCTGTCGAGCCTGATCGGGCTGGAGCGGGAGATCCGGGCGAAGAGTGCCGGGATGCGCACGCATGCGCTGGTCGGTGTGGGTGCGGCGGTGTTCATGCTGGTGTCGAAGTACGCGTTCGGGGATCTGCTGGTGTTCGACCGGGTGTCGTTCGACCCGTCGCGGGTGGCGGCGCAGATCGTTTCGGGGATCGGTTTCATCGGTGGTGGGCTGATCTTCGTGCGGCGGGATGCGGTGCGGGGGCTGACGACGGCGGCGACGGTGTGGGTGGTGGCCGCGGTGGGGATGGCCTGCGGTGGTGGGCTGTTCCTGCTGGCGGCGGCGACGACGGCGGCGCATTTCGCGGTGGTGCTGGGCTATCCGCGGTTGCTGCGGCTGGTGCGGCGGTCGTTGCGGGAGCCGCAGGTGATGCGGATCGGCTACCTCGACGGGCACGGCGTGCTGCGCAGCGTGCTGACCTTGTGCACGAGCCGGGGCTGGCGGGTGCTGGATCTGGAGGTGGAGCGGGAGGACACCGACGACCAGCAGCAGCGGGTGGCGGTGGTGGCGATCCGGGTGAGCGGCAAGGAGCCGGTGTCGTCGCTGGTCGGTGAGGTGGGTGTGCTGCCGGGGGTGTTGCACGCGGCGGCGGGGGAGTCGGTGGAGGCCGGCTTCTGAGCCTGGACTGATCGTCCAGCTTGTACAGGTGATCCAGCGCCGGTCCACTGTGTACGCGTTGTTGTCGGGGCTGGCGGACCGGAGGAACCGGTCGTGACCGCGTTTGCCCGATTTCTGGCGCGCACGGGGTGCAGCGATCCCAGGTCGGCGCTGGAGGCGTTCGCCGGGTGGTTGCGCGGCCGGATGTGACCGGAACCCGTCACCGCCTGGTTCGGCGGGTCGCGTGCGGGAAGAATCGGCGCGGAAGCGGTGGCCGGGTGGAACGGGGGCGTGTGCGTTGTCGGAGTACATCGAGGCGCGGTTCGAGGTCTTGGACGAGCGTTTTTCCGGGGTTGGCGGGGACGGGCTGGTCGAGCGGCTGTGCACCGGTTGCCGCTGGACGGAGGGCCCGGTGTACTTCGCGGCGGGCCGCTACCTGCTGTTCAGCGACATCCCCAACGACCGGTTGCTGCGCTGGGACGAGACCACCGGCGCGGTCGGGGTGTTCCGGGCGCCCGCCGGGTACACCAACGGCCACACCGTCGACCGGCGGGGCCGGCTGGTCAGCTGCGAGCAGGGGCACCGGCGGGTCGCGCGCACCGAGCACGACGGCTCGGTGACGGTGCTGGCCGAGCGGTGGAACGGCAGGCGGTTGAACAGTCCCAACGACGTGGTCGAGCGGGCGGACGGGTCGGTGTGGTTCACCGATCCCAGCTACGGCATCGACAGCCACTACGAGGGGCATCGCGCCGAGAGCGAGATCGGTGCCTGCCACGTCTACCGCGTCGATCCGGCCACCGGCGAGGTGCGTGCCGTCGCGCAGGACTTCGACCGCCCCAACGGTCTGGCGTTCTCTGCCGACGAGCAATGCCTCTACGTCGCCGACACCCGGCGCAAGCACATCCGGCTGTTCGACGTCGCCGACGACGGCGCGTTGTCGGGTGGCGAGGTGTTCGCCACCTGCGACGCGGGCAGCTTCGACGGGTTGCGGCTGGACGCGCTGGGCCGGGTGTGGGCGGCGGCCCACGACGGCGTGCACTGCTTCGACGCCGACGGCACGCCGCTGGGCAAGCTGCTGTTGCCGGAGGTGGTGTCGAACCTGGTCTTCGGCGGGCCCAAGCGCAACCACCTGTTCATCACGGCGAGCTCGTCGGTGTATGCGTTGCGGGTCAACTTCAACGGGGTGGCGTATCCGCGGTGAGCGCGCGGGCGACCAGTGTGGCCAGGTGCACCGGTTCGGTGCCGGTGGCCTGGCGCAGCTGGGTACGGCAGCTGAAGCCGTCGGCGACGATGTCGGTGCCGGGTTCGGCGGCGCGCACCGCGGGCAGCAGGGCGTGTTCGGCGCAGGCCATCGACACCTCGTAGTGGCCGCGTTCGAAGCCGAAGTTGCCCGCCAGGCCGCAGCAGCCGGAGTCCAGCACGCGGGCGCGGGTGCCGGTGGCCTCCAGGGCGGCGCGGTCGGCGTCGAAGCCGAGCTCGCTGTACTGGTGGCAGTGCACCTGCACCAGTGACTCCGGGGCGCTGCCGGCCTCGCGGGTCCACTGGGAGCGGGTCGGCTCGACCCATTCGGCGAAGGTCCTGGTCGCTTCGGCCAGCGCGGTGACGTCGGGGTCGTGCGGGGCCAGTTCGAGCGCGTCGTTGCGCAGGAACGCCGTGCAGCTGGGTTCCAGGCCGACCACCGGCAGTCCCGCCTGGACCTGGGAGCGCAGGGCGCGGGCGCTGCGGCGGACCATGCGCCGGGCGATGCCGAGCTGGCCGGTGGAGGCCCAGGTCAGGCCGCAGCAGACCTGGCGCCGGGGCAGGTCCACGGTGTGGCCCAGTGCCTCCATCGCGGTCACCGCGTCCTGGCCGACGTGCGGGTCGAAGTGGTTGGTGAAGGTGTCGGGGAACAGCACCACCGACGGTTGTTCCAGGCGGCGGCCGCGCTCGAACCACCAGGCGCGCAGCGTCTGCGCGGCCAGCGGCGGGACGGCGCGTTCGGGGGCGATGCCGCCGACCCGCTTGAGCGGGCCCGCGGCCTTGCTGGTGAGCACCCGGTTGGCCAGCCGGGGCGTGTGCTGGCCCAGTGCCAGCCACAGCGGGAGGAAGCCCATCGAGTAGTGCGAGGCGGGGCGGGGGCGGTACCGGTAGTGGTGGTGCAGGAACTCGGCCTTGTAGGTGGCCATGTCCACCCCGACCGGGCAGTCGGTCTTGCAGCCCTTGCACGACAGGCACAGGTCCAGGGCCTCGCGGACCTCGGGTGAGCGCCAGCCGCTGGTGATGAGGCGTCCGGCCAGCATCTCGAACAGCAGGTGGGCGCGGCCGCGGGTGGAGTGCTTCTCCTCGCGGGTGGCGCGGTAGCTCGGGCACATCACCCCACCTGTGGTGTTCAGGCACTTGCCCATGCCCACGCAGCGGCGGGAGGCCGGTGCGAGGTCGCCGTCGTCGGCGTGCAGCGCGAGCGTGGTGCGGGTCGGGATGCGCGGGGGCGCGACCAGCACGCGCAGGTCGGAGTCCAGCGGGCGAGGGCGCACGATCTGGCCGGGGTTGAACAGGTCGTCGGGGTCGAACGCGGCTTTGAAGCGCTCGAAGCCGCGGATGATCTCCGGCGGGTACATCCGTGACAGCAGCTCCGAGCGGGCCTGGCCGTCGCCGTGCTCGCCGGAGACCGACCCGCCGTGGGAGACCACGAGGTCGGCCGCGGCTTCCAGGAACGCCCGGTAGTCGGCCGCGCCGGAGGTGCTCATCAGGTCGAAGTCGATGCGCACGTGGATGCAGCCGTCGCCGTAGTGGCCGTAGGTGACGCCGCGGCGGCCGAAGCGCTCCAGAAGCGCGTCGAACTCCCGCAGGTAGGTGCCCAGGTGCTCGGGCGGCACGGCGGCGTCCTCCCAGCCCGACCAGCGTTCGGTGCCGTCGGCCAGCCGCGTGGAGTAGCCCGAGCCCTCCTCGCGGATCTTCCACAGCGCGGCCATCCTGGCGGGTTCGACGTGCACGACGGTCTCGGCGCGTTCGCCCATGGCGCGCGCGATGCGCTGCGCGGCGGCTTCGGCCTCGGCGCGGTCGGCGCCGCCGACCTCCACCAGCAGCCAGCTGCGCCCGCCGGGCAGTAGCCGAAGGGCGGGGGAGGAGGGGTTGCGCTGGCCGACGACCTCGACCAGCTCGGAGCTCAGGCCCTCGATGGCCAGCGCGTCCAGTCCGCGCAGGTCGGTGACCTGGTCGGCGGCGGCGTAGCTGTCGGGGAAGCCCAGGACGGCCATGGCGCGGGCGCCCGGTGTCTCGACCAGCGGGACGGTGGCGCCGAGCACGGTCGCGCAGCTGCCCTCGGTGCCGACCAGGGCGCGGGCGAGGTCGAAGCCGTTCTCGGGCAGGAGCTGGTCGAGGTTGTAGCCCGACACCCGGCGCCGCAGGTCGGGGAAGGAGCCGCGGACCAGCTCGCCGAGGTCGTCGCGCAGGGCGCGCAGGTCCTGGTAGAGCCGTCCGGTGCGGTCGCCCCGCGCGCACAGCGCGGTGAGCTCGTCGTCGGAGGTGGGGCCGGTCTGCAGGCGGGTGCCGTCGGAGAGGAGCACGTCCAGCGAGCGGACGTTGTCGACGGTCTTGCCCCAGGCCACCGAGTGGGTGCCGCAGGAGTTGTTGCCGATCATCCCGCCGAGCGTGCAGCGGCTGTGGGTGGAGGGGTCGGGGCCGAAGGTCAGCCCGTGCGGGGCCGCCTGCGCCCGCAGCGAGTCCAGCACTACGCCGGGCTGCACTCGCGCCAGGCGGCGCTCGGGGTCGAGCTCGAGGATCCGGTTCATGTGCTTGGAGAAGTCCAGCACCAGGCCAGGGCCCACGGCGTTGCCCGCGATGCTGGTGCCCGCGCCGCGGCCGGTGACCGGCACCAGGTGCGCGCGGGCCACCGCCACCGCGGCGGCGACGTCGTCCTCGTCGCGCGGGTAGGCCACCGCCACCGGGACCTGCCGGTAGTTGGAGGCGTCGGTGGAGTACAGGGCCCGGGTGCCCGGGTCGAACCGGGCCGGGCCCCGCAGCGCCGCGCGCAGGTCGGCGGCGAAGTCCTGCGTGGTGGTCTGCATCTGCGCTCCCGAGGCGTGGTGGGTACGGCACCGCGCAGTGTGCCGGTGATCGGCACTGTAGGTGAACCACGACACGGGGGCCGGATTTCTGTATGGGTGCGATGAGAGCGGCCCGGTGCTCAGCCGATAGTGTCGCGGCTGGTTGAGAGCGAATCATGGATTCGCGCAGGCTCGCATGTGGAGGTAGATCGACAGTGGCACGGTCCGTACTGGTGACCGGCGGGAACCGCGGCATCGGGTTGGCCATCGCGAGGGCGTTCCAGGCCGCCGGGGACAACGTCGCGGTCACCCACCGCGGATCGGGTGCCCCGGAGGGGCTGCTGGGGGTGCGCTGCGACGTCACCGACACCGAGCAGGTCACGGCCGCCTTCGACGAGGTGGAGGCCGCGCACGGCCGCGTGGAGGTGCTGGTGGCCAACGCGGGCATCACCGACGACGGGCTGCTGCTGCGGATGGACGACGAGCAGTTCGGCCGCGTCATCGAGGCGAACCTGGCCGGGTCCTACCGGGTCGCCAAGCGGGCGGCGAGCAGCATGCTGCGGCTGCGCCGGGGCCGGATCGTGTTCATCTCCTCGGTGGTGGGGCTCTCCGGCGGCGCGGGCCAGGCCAACTACGCGGCGAGCAAGGCGGGCCTGGTGGGCCTGGCGCGCTCCATCGCCCGCGAGCTGGGCTCGCGCAGCATCACCGCCAACGTCGTCGCGCCCGGTTTCGTCACCACCGACATGACCGACGTGCTGGAAGAGGACCGCAAGAAGGAGATCCTCGGCCAGATCCCGCTGGGCCGGTTCGCCTCCACCGACGAGGTCGCGGGCACCGTCCAGTGGCTGGCCTCCGACGCGGCGGCCTACGTCACCGGTGCGGTGATCCCGGTCGACGGCGGCCTGGGCATGGGGCACTGACCACCCCGGTCACTTCTCTCACACCTTTCTTCTCGAGATTTCCAACGCAAGCGGAGGATGTACGTGTCCGGATTGCTCGAAGGCAAGCGGCTGCTGATCACCGGTGTGATCACCGACGCCTCGATCGCCTTCCACGCCGCCAAGGTCGCCCAGGAGCAGGGCGCCCAGGTCGTGCTGACCGGGTTCGGCAGGCTGGGGCTGGTCGAGCGTATCGCCAAGCGGCTGCCCGAGCCGGCGCCGGTGATCGAGCTCGACGTCACCAACCAGGAGCACCTGGACGGGCTGGCCGACAAGGTGCGCGAGCACGCCGACGGACTGGACGGCGTGCTGCACTCCATCGGCTTCGCCCCCGCCAGCTGCCTGGGCGCGCCGTTCCTGGACGCGCCGTGGCAGGACGTCTCGGTGGCCCTGGAGGTCTCGGCGTACTCGCTGAAGTCGCTGACGACCGCGGCGCTGCCGCTGCTGGGCGAGGGCTCTTCGGTCGTGGGCATGGACTTCGACGCCCGGGTGGCCTGGCCTGCCTACAACTGGATGGGCGTGGCCAAGGCGGCGCTGGAGTCGACCAACCGCTACCTCTCCCGCGAGCTGGGCCCCAGGGGCATCCGGGTCAACCTGGTCTCGGCCGGCCCGGTGCGCACGATGGCGGCCAAGTCGATCCCGGGCTTCAGCGACCTGGAGGAGAGCTGGGGCACCCGGGCGCCGCTGGGCTGGGACGTCAACGACCCGACGCCGGTGGCGCGCTCGGTGTGCGCGGTGCTGTCGGACTGGCTGCCCAAGACCACCGGTTCGATGATCATGGTCGACGGCGGGGTGCACGCCCTGGGCGAGTGAGCCCGCGGACCTGCGCGCGAAGCCCCCGCATCCCCACGGGTGCGGGGGCTTTTCCGCGGCCGGGCACTGGCGCACCCCGGCTGCGCGGCCACCGCGCTGCGGGGCCATGATGGACCGGTGAGCTTTGACGCGTTGCTGTTCCTGTCGTTCGGAGGACCGGAAGGCCCGGAGGACGTCCGGCCGTTCCTGGAAAACGTCACCAGGGGCAGGGGAGTGCCGCCCGAGAGACTCGACGAGGTCGCCGAGCACTACCTGCACTTCGGCGGCGTGTCACCGATCAACCGGCTCAACCGGGACATGATCAAGGCGCTGGAGACCGAGCTGGCCGACGCCGGCATCGAGCTGCCGGTGTACTTCGGCAACCGCAACTGGCACCCCATGGTCGAGGACACCGTGGCGAGGATGGCCGAGGACGGGGTCGGCCGCGCACTGGTGTTCGCCACCTCGGCGTGGGGCGGCTACTCCGGCTGCAAGCAGTACCACGAGGACATCGTGCGGGCCCGGGAGTCGGTCGGCGAGCGGGCTCCGGAGCTGGTGAAGCTGCGGCAGTTCTTCGACCACCCCGAGTTCGTGGCGGCCAACGCCGACGCCGTGCGCCGCGCGCTGGCCGCGCTGGAGCCCGGCCAGGCCGAGCGGGCGCGGCTGGTGTTCACCGCGCACTCCGTTCCGCTCAAGGCCGACGAGCAGCCCGGCGCCGACGGCAGGCCGCAGTGGTACTCCCGCCAGGTTGCCGAGGCCTCCAAGCTGGTGGCCGAGGCGGCCGGCGTCACCGACTACGACGTGGTGTGGCAGTCCCGCTCCGGCCCGCCGCAGGTGCCGTGGCTGGAGCCCGACATCGTCGACCACATCGAGGCGCTGCACGGCCAGGGCACCCCGGCGGTCGTGGTCAGCCCGATCGGGTTCGTCTCCGACCACCTCGAGGTCATCTGGGACCTGGACAACGAGGCCAAGGACAAGGCCGCCGAGCTGGGCATGGGCTTCGCGCGGGCCGACACCGCGGGCACCGACCCCCGCTTCGCGAAGATGATCGTCGAGCTGGCCGCCGAGCACCTCAGCGGTCAGCCGCCGCGCAAGCTGTCGCTGCTGGCCGCCGCCGGCTGCAGCACCAACGGCGAGACCTGCGCGCCCGGCTGCTGCTAGGGAATGTTCCGGGAGTGACTTGCGTGGCGGTGCGGGCGGCGGAACCTCGAAAGCCTGCCGGCTCCGGGATCGCCGACCGCATGAACGTCCACCTGGCAAAGGAGGCGCCGCCCGAACTGGGCGGCGCCTCCTGTCGTTGACGGGGGAGTTCTTCCGGCGGTGCCTCAGTGCTTGCCGGCGCGGTCGGCCAGCACACGCACCATCTCGGCCACCGAAGCCTGGCGCGCGGCGCGCACCGAGTCGAACAGCGGCCGCAGCGCCTCGGTGCGGGCTCGGGTCGCCGACGCCGACAGCGCCCCGCCGGGCGCGTCGTCGGTGGCCACCCACAGGATCGCCTCGACCTCCGAGGCGCGCTGCAGGATCCGCAGTGGACGCTGCGGGACGTCCTGCGGCCACGGCGGCTGCGGGCGCGAGGAGACGGTCTTGGCGATCTCCTCGCGCACCCCGGGGCGGTGCTTGGCGATGTCGAGGTCGACCAGGGTGCTGGCGGCCTCGCGCATCGCCGAGGACATGCCGTGCTCGGCTTCCCCGATCGCCAGGTGCTCGGCGGGCGCGAGCTCGTCGGAGAGCTCGAAGACCGTCCAGCGCACGACGCCCTCGGCCACCTTCTGGGGGACCAGGCCCAGGCCCGCCTCGCGCAGCACCGCGGCCTCCCCGGTGCGCAGAGCCAGGCGCGCGAAGGGGTTGGCGCCGCCGAGGCCGCGGACGTCGCCCGGCACCGGCAGCACCAGCTCGCCGCCGGACGCGCCGGATCTGCGCAGCGCGGCCAGCAGCAGGGCGGGGCCCGCGGCGGGCTCATCGGGGCCGGGCAGGTCCAGCCGGGTCGCGAGGTCCTGGTCGGCGGCGCGCACCTCGTGCGACTCGCCCCAGGGTTGCAGGGCATCGAGCACGTCGTCCGAGGCGGCCGCACCATGCAGCCACGCGGATGTCCATACGACCATCGTTGCGCTTGGGCAAGGCACGGCTGACAAGGGTACGGATTCGGGCGCGCCCGCGCGGGCGGGGGTGCGGTGGATGTGATCCAGATCCAGCGCGACCCGCCCGTGCGCCACCGGGCGCCGATCTTGCGGTCGCGTGCCCGCGGGCCGGTAGGTTGGACCGGGTTCGCCGGGAGCGTCGGCGGTCCCGACCTCAGCGCAGGCAGGAAGAGACACATGCATTACGGCAAGGACGTGCTCGCCGGCGGCCCGCGGCGCCGCGCGGTTCCCGAGGTGCCCGCCGAGCCCGGCCTGGTCGTCGAGGATCCGGCCAGCGGCTTCTGCGGCGCGGTCATCCGGCTGGAGAAGGGCAACGTCGTCCTGGAGGACCGCCACGGCAGGCAGCGGTTGTTCCCGATGCGCCCCGCGGCGTTCCTGTTCGAGGGCAAGCCCGCCACGCTCGTCGCGCCCGCCGCCCTCGAGCCCGCCCGGCCGGCCCGCTCCGCCTCCGGCTCGCTGCGCGTCGACGGGCTGCGCGCCCGCCAGGCCCGCGGCAGCCGCATCTGGGTCGAGGGCGTGCACGACGCCGAGCTCGTCGAGCGGGTCTGGGGCCACGACCTGCGTGTGGAGGGCGTGGTGGTCGAACCCCTGCACGGCGTGGACGACCTGGCCGGGATGCTCGCCGAGTTCGCACCGGGCCCCGGCCGCAAGGTCGGCGTGCTGGTCGACCACCTGGTCCCCGGCAGCAAGGAGTCCCGGCTCGTCGAGCGCATCACCGACCCCCACGTGATGGTCACCGGCCACCCCTACGTCGACATCTGGGAGGCGGTCAAACCCGCCGCGCTGGGCATCCCGGCCTGGCCGGGTGTGCCGCGCGGGCAGGACTGGAAGCAGGGCGTGTGCGCCGAACTGGGCTGGGGCGAACCCGCCGACGGCTGGCGGCGGGTGCTGGCGAAGGTCTCGACCTTCCGCGACATCGAGGCGCCGCTGCTCTCGGCGGTCGAGCAGCTGATCGACTTCGTCACCGTCGACCAGGACTGAAGCGGCTTGGTCACACGTCGATCACATCGGCGAATCCACCCCACCGGGGGTGGCCGTTCTGCCACCATGGAGGCATGGTTCCCGCCCTGCTGTGGCTGATCGCCGGGGTCGTGCTGATCGCCGCCGAGGTCCTCTCCGGAGACTTCGTGCTGGTCATGCTCGGTGCCGGTGCGCTGGCGGCGGCGGGCGCGTCCGCGCTGGGGGTCCCGCTGGGACTGGACGCCGCGGTGTTCGCCGCGCTGTCGCTGGGACTGATCTTCCTGGCCCGCCCCGCGCTCAAACGCCGGATGCGCGTCGAGCGCGAGCTCAAGACCAATGTGGACGCCCTTGTCGGGCGCAAGGCCGTCGTCGAGTCCACTGTGGATGCCCACGGTGGACGGGTGCGCATCGGCGGCGAGCTGTGGTCGGCGAGGGCCTTCGACGAGACGCAAGTGATGCACAGCGGCCAGACGGTGACGGTCATGGAGATCTCCGGCGCCACCGCCGTCGTGTGGGCGGAACCGTGACGAGGCTCCGCCCCGCCGCCAGGAACCTAGGAGGCTGATGTGGACCCGACCGGACTGATCGTGCTGGCGGTCGTGGCACTGCTGGTGATCGTGATCGCGGTGAAGTCCGTGCTGGTGGTGCCGCAGGCGCAGGCGGCGGTGATCGAGCGGCTGGGACGGTTCCGCACCGTCGCCTCGCCGGGGCTGAACTTCCTGATGCCGTTCCTGGACCGGGTGCGGGCCCGCATCGACCTGCGCGAGCAGGTCGTGTCGTTCCCGCCGCAGCCGGTCATCACCCAGGACAACCTCACCGTCTCCATCGACACCGTGGTGTACTTCCAGGTCACCGACTCCCGCTCGGCGGTGTACGAGATCTCCAACTACATCGTCGGTGTCGAGCAGCTCACCACCACCACGCTGCGCAACGTGGTCGGCGGCATGAGCCTGGAGGAGACGCTGACCTCCCGCGACCAGATCAACACCCAGCTGCGCGGGGTGCTGGACCAGGAGACCGGGCGCTGGGGCATCCGCGTCGCGCGGGTGGAGCTCAAGGCCATCGACCCGCCGCCCTCCATCCAGGACTCCATGGAGAAGCAGATGCGCGCCGACCGGGAGAAGCGCGCCATGATCCTCAACGCCGAGGGCCAGCGGGAGGCGGCGATCAAGACCGCCGAAGGCCAGAAGCAGTCCCAGATCCTGGCCGCCGAGGGCTCCAAGCAGGCCGCGATCCTGGGTGCCGAGGCCGACCGCCAGTCCAGCATCCTGCGCGCCCAGGGCGAGCGGGCCAGCCGCTACCTGCAGGCGCAGGGCCAGGCCAAGGCGATCGAGAAGGTCTTCGCCGCGGTCAAGCGCGGCAAGCCCACCCCGGAGCTGCTGGCCTACCAGTACCTGCAGACGCTGCCGCAGATGGCGCAGGGCGACGCCAACAAGGTCTGGGTCGTTCCCAGCGACTTCGGCAAGTCCCTGGAAGGCTTCGCCCGGATGCTCGGCGCTCCCGGCGAGGACGGCGTGTTCCGCTACGAGCCGCCGCAGGAGGAGCCGCCTTCGGCCCGCCCGGAGGACGAGGAGGAGTCGGTCCAGTCCTGGTTCGACGTCTCCACCAACCCCGAGGTCGCCGAGGCAGTGCGGGCCGCCGAGGCCGTGGCGCGCAAGGAGGTGCCCGGCCCCGCCAGCATCGGCGGGAGCACGCCGGGAGCGCTCACCGGCAACGTCGGGGCGCTGGGCGAGCCCGGCGCGCTGGCGCAGCCGCCCGCCTCCGGTCAGCCGCCGGCCGTGCGGCCCGAGCAGCAGCGGCAGGAACCCGAGCAGAACGGCTGAAATCCCACCACCGCGAGGCCCCGGGGCAGCACGGCTGCGCCGGGGCCTCGCGCGTTGTCACAGCTCCGGCGCACCGGTGTTGGGAATGCCCAGCTTCTCGGCGTAGGCGTCGTTGAGCCTGCCCCAGCCGTGGTTCATCGCATCCGCGCCCCGGATCGGCTCCACCGGCTCGCCCGCCAACACGTGCTCGGCCACGTCCAGGCACAGGTGCCAGCCCGCGGCGACCTTGGGCACCCAGTCGCGGTCCTCGACGGTATGGCGCAACGTCAGCCGGGTGCCGGTCGCGGTCTCGGCCAGTTCCCAGCGCAGCAGGTCGGTGCCCCACGCGTACTCCAGCAGCCACGGCGGCTCGGCCCGCCGCACCGTCGACGGCAGGTCCTGCGGGGTCTCACCGTCGATCATCGTCAGCGTCGCCGCGCCGGTGCTGCCGAGGTCGCGGTCAGCGGTGTAGGGCGCCCACGCGGCCAGCTGCTCCGGATCGGTCAGCGCGGCCCACACCTTGTGCGGTGAGTGCCGCAACTCGCGCACCATGACCAGGGTCCAGCCCCCGGACTCGGCGGCGCAGTCCACATCGGAGGGCGGGCTCGGTTCGAACGGCTGCGGGCTCATGGTTCCTCCACGGTGTCGAGGTGGTCTTCCAAGGCGTCGAGATGCCGCGTCCACAGTCGCCGGTAGGGGGCCAGCCACGCGTCGACGGCCTGCAGCGCCGCCGGCTCGATCCGGTAGACCCGGCGTTGGGCGTCGGTCCGGCACGAGATGAACCCGGCCTCCCGCAGCACCTTCAGGTGCTTGGAGACGGCGGGCTGGCTGGCCGCCAGCGCCGCCACGAGCTCGCCGACGGTGCGTTCGCGGTGCCGCAGCTCGTCGAGGATCCGGCGTCGGGACGGCTCGGCGAGCACGGCGAAGGCATCCACCCCGATATATTCCCCGAAGGTTATATGCCTGTCAAGGAATCTAGCGTGGTCCGCGATCCGATCAATATATGAAAAATCTTCAGTGCTGAATGAAATCAACGCCCGTAGAGCAGACACCGAGACAAACAGCACGGAGCCTCAGCTCTCGCCGGCCTGCTCCAAGAGGGGGCCGCCCGAGACGTCCAGCGCCCGTACCGTGTCGAGCAGGTGCGCGCGCAGGCGGGACTTGGCCAGTTCGGCGTTGCCGTCGCGGACGGCCTCGGCAAGCAGTGCGTGCTGGTGGGTGATGCGGGCGCGCCGGGTGTGGGTGCGGGCGGTGGCGGTGATGCGCATCTGCCGGTCGCGCAGCGCGTTGTAGAGGTCGTCGACGACGGGGTTGCCGGAGGCGGCGACCAGCCGGGCGTGGAAGGCGCGGTCGACCTCGTGCAGTTCGGCGTCGGTGAGGCCGCCGGCATCGCAGGCGGGGTGCTTGATGAGCTCCTCGCCGACCTCGGTCATCGTCTCGGTGCCCAGCGCGGCGAGCTTGTCGATGGCGAAGCTCTCCAGCGCCAGCCGGGCCTCGACCAGCGCGCGGGCCTCGGTCGGCGTCACCGGGACCACCAGGGCACCACGCTTGGGGTAGAGCTTGAGGAAGCCTTCGGTCTGCAGGCGCAGGAAGGCTTCGCGGACCGGGGTGCGCGACATCCGCAGCGCGCCGGCGATCTCGCCCTCCGACAGCAGGTGGCCGTCGGGGAAGGAGCCGTCCAGCAGGCCGGTCTTGACGTGGCGGTAGGCCCGATCGGCCGCCGGCGCCTCGGGGGCGGCCGTTGTGGCAGGAGACACGGGCTCGTGTGGTGTTGCGCTCGACACGCGCACATCGTACTGGGGCCAGTCTTGTATCTAAGGTGCATACGAGCGTTGTTCTGGAGGTTCGTGTGCAGGTGTCGGCGCCGGCGGTGGAGCCGGTCGGAGATCAGCGGCTTCAGCGGCGGCAACGGCCGCTGCGCTCGGCGTGGCTGGTGTGGGGCGTGGCCGCGGTGTGCTACTTCGCCGCGCTGTTCCACCGCGCGAGTCTGGGCGTGGTCGCCCCGGAGGCGCTCGACCGCTTCCACACGGGGCCGGCCGTGCTGGCGCTGTTCTCGGCCTTGCAGCTCGGGGTCTACCTGGCGTTGCAGGTGCCCTCCGGACTGCTGGCCGACCGCCTCGGTCCGCGCCGGGTGATCACCGGGGGAGTGCTGGCGCTGGCGGTGGGCTCGGCGGTGTTCGCGGTGAGCGGCTCGGTGCTCGGCGGCATCGCGGGCCGGGTGCTCATCGGCTTCGGCGACGCGTTCATGTTCACCAACGTCCTGCGGCTGGCCGCGCAGTGGTTCCCCGCCGACCGCTTCGGCAGGGTCGCGGCGCTGACCGGCCTGGCGGGTGGCCTCGGCCAGGTGTTCTCCACGCTGCCGCTGGGCACCTCGCTGCACACCTTCGGCTGGGTGGGAACCTTCCTCGGCGCGGCGGCGCTGACGCTGGTGCTGGCGCTGGCCGGGTGGCTGGTCATCCGGGACCGCCCCGCCGGTTACGCACCGGAGGTGACCGGACAGGCCGAAGGCATCGGCCACACCCTGAAGGTGGTCGTGGCCCAGCGCGGTACCAGGCACTCGTTCTGGGTGCACTTCGTGCTGATGGCGCAGTTCGTGGCGGTGACGACCCTGTGGGGCTCGCCGTGGCTCACCGACGCCCAGGGCCACGGCGAGTCCGAGGTGGGCACGCTGCTGATGCTGTGCGTGTTCGGCTTCATCGCCGGAACCTGGTTCGCCGGCCAGTACATGGCCGGCCGCCACCTGCGGCGGGAGCGTTTCACGCTGGGGCTGTCGGTGGCCGTGGTCGCGGTGTGGGCGCTGCTGGTGCTCTGGCCGGGCACGCTGCCGATGCCGGTGCTGGTGGCGGCGCTGGTCGTCATCGGGATCGGTGGCGGTGGGGCGATGCTGGCCTTCGACGGTGCGCGCGCGGCCAACGCCACGCACCGCTCCGGTGCGGCCTCGGGCGTGGTCAACATGGGCGGGTTCACCGCGGCCGTGCTGATCCAGCTGCTGGTGGGCGTGGTGTTGCAGGCGGTGGCGTGGCTGCCCGCCGCCGCGGCCTACCGGTGGGCTTTCGCGCCGGTGCTGGTGCTGCTGGTGCTGGGAACCCTCGCGCAGGCGTCGCGCAGGCAGCACCGCGCGAGCTGACCGGCGAGCCGTCTCCCCGAGCGCGGCGGGACGGATAGGGTCGGGACCAACGTTGCACACGCTCGGCCGGTGGCCGGCCCACCGGTGGCGCGATGGAGGTTCTGTGACCACGGCGCTGGAACTGCACAACGTCGTCGGAGGCGAGCGGGTGGGGACCCTGGCGGGCGATTCGCTGCCGCTGGTGGACCCCAGCACCGGCGAGGAGTTCGGGACTTCGCCGCTGACCAGGTGGATGGACGTCGATGCGGTGATGGGCGTCGCGGCGGCGGCGTTCGAGTCGTGGTCGCAGACCACGCCGCGGCGGCGCCAGCAGCTGCTGCTGCGCATCGCCGACGCGATGGAGGAGCGCTCCGAGGAGCTGGTGGCCGCCGAGTGCCGCAACACCGGCAAACCGCGGGCGGTGGTGCGCGACGACGAGCTGCCCACGGCGGTGGACCTGATCCGCTTCTACGCGGCGGCGGCCCGGGTGCAGGAGACCGGTGCGGCCGCCGAGTACCAGCCGTCGCGGACCTCCTTTGCCCGGCGCGAGCCGATCGGGGTCTGCGCGCAGGTCACCTCCTGGACCCACCCGCTGCTGCTGGCCGCGGCGAAGTTCGCGCCCGCGATCGCCGCGGGCAACACGGTGGTGCTCAAACCGGCCGAAACCACGCCGCTGAGCTCGTCGCTGCTGGCCGACATCGCCTCGGAGGTGCTGCCACCGGGGGTGTTCAACCTGATCTGCGGAGACCGCGACAGCGGCCGGGCCATGGTGGCCCACGAGGTGCCCGGGATGTTCTCGATCACCGGGACCGTGCGCTCGGGCATGGAGGTCGCCGGGTCGACCGCCGCCGACCTCAAGCGCGCGCACCTGCAGCTGGGCGGCAAGGCGCCCGCGGTGGTGTTCGACGACGCCGACCTGGACCGCGCGGTGCGCGGCATCGCCGAGGCGGCCTTCGGCAACGCCGGGCAGAGCTGCACCGCGGCCAGCAGGGTCCTGGTCAGCGCCGACGTGCACGACGAGGTCGTGGAGCGGTTGTGCGAGCTCGCCGGTGCGATGCGCCCGGGGCCGCCGCAGGACCTGGACGCGGCTTTCGGGCCGCTCAACAGCCTCGGGCAGCTGGAGTCGGTGCAGGCGCACCTGGAGCGGCTGCCCGAGCACGCCCGGATCGCCGCCGGTGGCCAGCGCAAGGGGGAGCGGGGCTACTTCTTCGAGGCCACCGTGGTCACCGGGGCCGAGCAGGACGACGAGCTGGTGCAGAACGAGGTGCTGGGGCCGCTGCTGACGGTGCAGAGCTTCGCCTCCGAGCAGGAGGCCCTCGAGCTGGCCAACGGGGTGCGCTACGGGCTGGTGGCCAGCGTGTGGACCCGCGACCACTCGCGGGCGATGCGGTTGTCGCGCAAGCTGCAGACGGGCACGGTGTGGATCAACACCCACCACCCCTTCACCGCGGAGATGCCGCACAGCGGTTTCAAGCACTCGGCCTCGGCGCGCGACTTCGGGCGCTACGGGCTGGAGGAGTACAGCCGGATCAAGCACGTCATGTCCTACGTGGAGGAATGACGGCCGGTCAGTCCGGGGTGCGCATCGCGATGGCCAGCAGCGCCGCGGCCGGGCCGGTCAGCCGCAGTCCCGAGCGCCACACGGCGTGCAGGGGGCGTCGCAGGTCGAGCCCGGTGACGCCGACCTCGGTGACCCGCTGCTCGGCCAGGTCGGTGCCCACCGCCAGGGTGCTCAGCACCGCGGGGCCCGCGCCGGCCACGACGGAGTTGCGCACCGCGGTGGTGGAGTGCAGCTCCAGCAGCGGTGCGACGGGGTCGGCGCCGGCTTCGGCCAGCGCGCGGTAGAGGGTCTCGCGGGTGCCCGACCCCTCCTCTCGGACGATGAGCGGCGTGGCGGCGAGCTCGACCGGGGTCAGGGGCCTGCGCAGCCGGGCCCAGGGGTGATCGGGCGGGACGACCACGACCATCCGGTCGCGGGCGACGTGGCGGATCGAGACGCCCTCGGGTGCCAGGGGCGTCTCGATGAAGCCGAGGTCGGCGTGGCCGTGGCGGACCGCCTCGGCCACGGCCAGCGAGTTGGTGACGTCGAGCTCGAGGTGGGTCTCGGGCAGGGCGCGGCGCAGCCGGCTGATCCAGGCCGGGGCCAGGTACTCGGCGACGGTCATGCTCGCCGAGACCCGCAGGCGCGGCTCCTGCTGGGCGCGCAGGGCGCGCACGCCGTTCATCAGCCCGTCGACCTGCGCCAGGACCTGGCGGGCCCAGTCGGCGACGATGACTCCGGCGGGGGTGAGAGTGCAGCCCTGCCTGCTGCGTTCGACCAGTTCCAGCCCCAGTCCGCGTTCGAGGCTGCTGAGGCGTTTGCTCGCCGAGGGCTGGCTGACCCGCAGTTCGACCGCGGCCGCTCCGATGCTGCCGAGTTCGGCGACCAGCACCAGCAGGCGCAGCGATTCGGGATCGGGCGGGGTCATGCCCCGAGGATAGGTCGCCGCGGGGACTGGGAACCGCCACGAGTGGTCGTCGGCATGCACTGCGGTTATGACGTCCTGCGCGGTCGACGGCTACGCGCGGCCGGTCATCGCGGTGAGGCTGGGTTCGTGGCTGGGACGTTGCAACACCGCGACGCGCTCGTGGAGGGCTCGTTGTGGCCGGGGCTGGCGCTCACCGGCGGCGGGGTGGCGCTGTCGCTGGCGCTGGCCGGGCTCGTGCCGTCGGTGAGCGCGTTGACCTCGGCGGTGGTGCTGGGCGTGGTCGCGGGCAACGTGCCCGGTGTGCCGGCGCGGGTGCGGCCCGGGCTGGCCTGGGCCACACGCAGGCTGCTGCGCGCGGGTGTCGTGCTGCTGGGGTTGCAACTGGCGGTGGGGCAAGTGCTCGGCCTGGGCGCGGGCACGGTGGTGGCGGTGGTGCTCGTCGTCGGGCTGACCTTCGCCGGGACGCTGGTGCTGGGGCGCTGGCTGGGGGTGTCGCGGGGGCTGTCGCTGCTGGTGGCGACCGGGTTCTCGATCTGCGGTGCCTCGGCGATCGCGGCGGTGGAGGGCGTGGTCGACCGCGAGGACGAGGACGTGGCATCCGCGGTGGCGCTGGTGACGGTGTTCGGCAGTGCCTCGATGGTGCTGCTCCCGCTGCTGGCCACCGCGACGGGCATGCCGCCGGCGGACTACGGGCGCATCGCCGGGGCCAGCGTGCACGAGGTCGCCCAGGTGGTGGCGGCGGCCTCGCCGATGGGTGCGGCGGCGGTGGCGGTGGCCGTCGTGGTCAAGCTGAGCCGGGTCGTGCTGCTCGCACCGCTGGTGGCGGGGGTCAGCCTCGTGCGGCGCCGCGCGGCGGGCCAGGCCGCCGGCACGCGTCCGCCGCTGGTGCCCCTGTTCGTCGTCGGGTTCCTGGCCGCGGTGGCGGTGCGCAGCATCGGGATGGTTCCCGAGCCGGTGCTCGACGTGGCCCGGCAGGTGACGACGGTGCTGCTGGCCGGCGCGCTGTTCGCGCTGGGCAGCGCGGTGCGGTTGCGCGCGCTGCTGCGCACCGGGCCGCGGGCCTTCGCGCTGGGCGCGTGCTCGACCGCACTGGTCACCGCGGTCGCGCTGGCGAGCATGTTCGCGCTGACCTGAACGCGGTGCCCAGGTCAGCGCGGCGGTGATGGCTCAGCGGGCCGGGCGGCTCCACGGCCGGGCCTGCTCGAAGGCCCGGGCCGCCCGCAGCACACGCGCGTCGGAGTGGCGCGGCCCGACGATCTGCAACCCGATGGGCAGGCCCTCGGAGGTGAAGCCGCACGGGACGCTGGCGGCGGGCTGCTGGGTCATGTTGAACGGATAGGTCAACGGCGTCCAGCTCGTCCAGCGCGGCTGCGGCCACCCCGACGGCACCTCCACACCCGCCTCGAACGGCGGGATCGGCACCGTGGCGGTCAGCAGCAGGTCGTAGGTGTCGTGGAAGGCGCCCATGCGCTGGCCGAGCAGCATGCGGGTGTTGGTGGCCTCCAGGTAGTCCTGCGCCGAGTAGGTCAGCCCCTGGCGGACGATCTCGTGCAGACCCGGGTCGAGCAGTTCGCGCTGCTCGGCGGTGAGGTGCTCGACGGACTTGGCCGCCCCGGAGAACCACAGGACGTGGAAGTCCTCCACCGGGTCGGTGATGCCCGGATCGGCGTCCTCGACGATGGCGCCCAGGTCGGTGAAGACCTTCGCCGCGGCCGACACCGACTTGGCGATCTCGGGGTCCAGGGTGGCGAAGCCGAGCCCGGGGCTCAGCGCGATGCGCAGACCGCGCACCCCGTCGTCGAGGCCGTCCAGGAACGAGGTGGTCATCGGCTGCAGCGCCGACCAGTCGCGGCTGTCCGGCTCGGACAGCACGTCCATCATCAGCGCGGTCTCGGCCACCGTCGTGGTCATCGGACCCGCGTGGGCCATCGTGCCGTACGGGCTGGCGGGGAAGTGCGGCACGCGGCCGTAGGTGGGCTTGATCGTGAAGATCCCGCAGAAGGAGGCCGGGATGCGCACCGAGCCCCCGCCGTCGGTGCCGATGGCCAGCGGCGCCATGCCCAGCGCGACCGCCGCCGCAGCGCCGCCGCTGGAGCCGCCCGGGGTGCGGGTGGTGTCCCACGGGTTGCGCGTGATGCCGTCGAGGGTGTTGTCGGTGACGCCTTTCCACGCCAGCTCCGGGGTGGTGGTCTTGCCGACGAACACCGCGTTGTGCTCGCGCAGCCGCGCCACCGTCGGGGCGTCGACGCTCCAGCGCTGGTCGGGGTCGACGGTGCGGGAGCCGCGCAGCGTCGGCCAGTCCCGGGTGAGGAAGATGTCCTTGATGGAGGCCGGAACACCGTCGAGCCTGCCGACCGGCTCACCGCGCTGCCAGCGCCGCTCGGAGGCGCGCGCCTGCTCCAGCGCGCGGTCGGCGTCGACCAGGCAGAAGGCGTTGACCGGGCCGTCGGCCTCGTCGATGCGGCGCAGGGTGGCTTCGGTCGCCTCCACCGGCGACAGCTCGCCGGTGGCGTAGGAGGCCAGCATCTCGGTGGCGGTGAGGTCGGCTGCTGTCCGGGTGGTGTTGACCATCAGTTGCGCTCCGATCCGCTGACGTAGCCGCGTTGTTTGTCCACGACGTTGCGCAGCTGCCCGCCCTCGGTGTAGCCGCGCAGGTTGCTCAGGAACAGGTGCACGAGCTCGTCGGTCCAGCCCACCGTGTCGCCGGACATGTGCGGTGAGACCAGCACGTTGGGCATCTCCCACAGCGGGGAGGACTCCGGCAGCGGCTCGGTCTCGAAGACGTCCAGCGCGGCGCCTGCCAGCCGCTTGTCCTGCAGCGCCCGCACCAGGTCGTCCTGCACGACCAGCTCACCGCGGCCGACGTTGATCAGGCGCGCGGTCGGCTTGAACCGGGCCAGCGCGTCGGCGTCGATCAGGCCGTTGGTCTGCTCGGTCAGGGGAGCGGCGAGCACGACGTAGTCGAACTCGCCGAGCACCCCGGCCAGCTCGGAGGAGGCGTGCACGTCGCCGAAGTCGGGGTCCCCGCTGCGGGCAACCCGGCCCGCGCCGCTGACGGCCATGCCCGCGGCGCCCAGCAGCCCGGCGATCGTGCGCCCGATCGGCCCGGTGCCCACGACCAGGACCTTCTTGTCCTCGATGCGCTCGGTCTCGCGGTGCTGCCAGTGCTCGCGGTCCTGGAAGCGGACGCTGGTGTGCAGGTCCTTGGCGAACGACAGCACCGCGCCCAGCACGTACTCGGCCATCGGGCGGTCGAAGACGCCGCGGGAGTTGGTGAGCACGACATCGGAGTCCAGCATCTCGGGGAACAGCAGCCGGTCGACCCCGGCGCTGGCGGCGTGGATCCAGCGCAGCGAGTCCGCGGCAGGCCAGGCCTCCCGCACCGCGTCGGAGCGGAAGTTCCAGACGAACATCACGTCGGCGCCCGGCAGCGCGTCGGCGAGTTGCTCCCCGGTGGCGTAGCGGACCTCGGCGACCCGCTCGATCTCGGACGTCGCGGACGGAGTCGTGCCGCCGTGCAGGACGACGACGGTGGGTTGCTTGGTCATGACCTGCCTTGGAGGGAATGAGGGGTTGTTCGGTGCCGAGATCGCTGTAACACGAATGCAAGAACAAGCGCCGGAGGAAGCATTGACACGCTATGAAGCACTCGTAGGATTGTCAACAATCCGCGGGTGCGCCGGCCGGCGGGTCGGCCCGGTCGCGACCGGCGCCGTCCTGGCTCGAGTGGCGTGACGGGCCGGGACCCGCCGGTGGCAACGCAGTTCATCTTCCAAGCCCCTCACGCGAAACGGACTTCACGATGCCCAGGTACATGTCGATCACGCTGGAGAAGCGCGGTGTCTCCTGCGTGGCCGAGCTGCTGGACAAGGACGCCCCGCGCACCTGCGAGGCGGTGTGGCAGGCGCTGCCGCAGGCGGGGCCGGTGCACCACGCCAAGTACGCGCGCAACGAGATCTACACGATGGTGCCGCACTTCGCCGACCGGGAACCCGGGCAGGAGAACCCGACGGTGACCCCGATCCCCGGCGACGTCGTGTACTTCTCCTTCCACGGCGGCATGCTCGACCGGGAGTTCAAGGAGGAGAAGAACATCCACGAGCTGCCCGGCGTGATCGACCTGGCCATCTTCTACGGGCGCAACAACCTGCTGCTCAACGGCGACGTCGGCTGGGTGCCCGGCAACGTCTACGCCACCATCGTGGAGGGCCTGGACCGGATGGCCGAGGCGTGCAACGACATCTGGCGCTCGGGCAGCGTCGGCGAGCGTCTCGTCTACGAACGCCACGCCGGTTGACGGGGAGAGACGGATGCCGCCTGACTTCCTCGGGGCGGTGCTGGGGCCGGAGCCGCAGCGCGGCGTCGGCCTGATCGTTCCGTTCGACCTCGCACTCGACCGCGAGCTGTGGCGCTGGGTACCCGCCAGCGTCTCGCTCTACCTGACCAGGACGCCGTTCGTGCCCGTTCCGGTCACGGTGGAGATGGCCAACCTGGTCAGCGACGAGGCCGCGGTGCACAGCGCCACCCGCGACCTGCTGGTGCCCGAGCCGGAGGTGGTGGCCTACGCCTGCACCTCGGGCAGCTTCGTCAACGGCGCCACCGGCGAGCGCGCGCTGATCGAGGTCATGCAGGAGGCCGGGGCGCCCGCGGCGGTCACCACCGCGGGCGCGCTGGTGCAGGCCCTGGAGACGCTCGGGGTGGGCCGGGTCGCGGTCGCCACGCCGTACGTGGCGGCGGTGACCGAGCGGCTGCACACCTACCTCGACGAGCACGGGGTCGAGGTGGTCACCAGCGTCGGCCTCGGCCTGCAGGAGCAGATCTGGAAGGTCGGCTACCGGCAGGTGATCGACATCGTGCGCTCGGCCGACCGCCCCGAGGCCGAGGCGATGTTCATCAGCTGCACCAACCTGCCCACCTACGACATCATCGGCCCGCTGGAGGCCGAGCTGGGCAAACCGGTCCTCACCGCCAACCAGGTCACGATCTGGGCGGCGCTGCGGGCCATGGGTCTGCAGGCGGTCGCGCCGGAGCAGCGGCTGGTGCAGGCCGTCGACCTGCCCGCCGCGTGACGATCGCGTCACGAATGCACATGCACGAAACGGTCCGCAGCGGACCGTGCGGTAACATTGTCAACAATCGACCGATGATCGGCGGGCCGGGTGCCGCCCGGGTCCGCTCATCGGGGTTGAGGTGCCGACCGCCGTCCGCCGAACGCCGTTGCCCGCACCCGCGGGTCCGAGCACATCCGGTGGCCCCGGCCACCGGCGACGACGAAGGATGGAGCCCCCGGTGTCGCACACCGCAGGAATCCTGTACCCCGGATACAGCGCCGAAGACGACTACCCGACCCTGGAGGGCCTGCTCGGCGGAGGCGTGCGCCTCCCGCTGGTGCACACCCTCATGCGCGAGGACGCCCACCGCGTCGACGCCCTGCTGGACGTCGGCTCGGAGGACGTGCTCTCCGAAGGGGCAGGCAAGCTGCTCGAACACGAGGTGCAGTCGGTGATCTGGGCCTGCACCAGCGGCAGCTTCGTCTTCGGCTGGGACGGCGCGCGCGACCAGGTGGAGAAGCTGCAGGCCGTCACCGGCCTGCCGACCTCCAGCACCTCGTTCGCGTTCGTGCACGCCGCGGCCCGCCTCGGACTGCGGCGGGTGGCGGTGGCCGCGACCTACCCGGCCGACGTGGCCGAGCGGTTCGTGGAGTTCCTGCACGTGGCCGGCATCGAGGTGGTCCGGCTCTCCAGCCGGGGCATCATCACCGCCGCCGAGGTCGGCACCCTGGGTCGCGAGCAGGTGCTGGAGTTCGCCGCGGCCAACGACGACGACCGCGCGCAGGCGCTGCTGATGCCCGACACCGCGCTGCACAGCGTGGCGTGGCTGGACGAGCTGGAGCAGCGGCTCGGCAAGACGGTGCTCACCGCCAACCAGGTCAGCGCGTGGGAAGGGCTGCGCCTGGCCGGGGACCGCGCGGCCCGAGAAGGATTGGGAACCCTGTTCCGGCAGGCACCGGCGCAGGCTGGAGAGAAAGAGGGAGGGGAACGCGGCAGTTCCCCGAACTGAGGAGATGGTGTGTCGTGCTCGGACTGGACGAGCAGAACCAGCCCGGTGAGTTAGAGCCGGTGCAGCGCAAGTCGACCGCGGCGATCGTGGCCGACCAGCTGCGCTCGGCGATCATGTACGGCTCGCTGGCACCGGGCAGCCAGATGGGGGAGGCCGAGCTGGCCGCCCGGCTCGGGGTGAGCCGGGGTCCGCTGCGGGAGGCGATGCAGCGGCTGGTGGCCGAAGGCCTGTTGCGCAGCGAGCCGCATCGCGGGCTCTTCGTCACCACGCTGGACGCCGACGACGTCCGCGACATCTACCTGGCGCGGCTGGCGGTGGAGCGCGCGGCCTGCGAGCAGATCGTGCGCCACCACCGGCTGGAGGCGGTAGCCGAGCTCACCGCGGCGCAGGGTCGGATGGTGGCCGCGGTGTCCAAGGGCGACTCGATCGAGCTCGCCGACGCCGACCAGGAGTTCCACGAGACGCTGGTGCGGGCCTCCGGCAGCCCCCGGCTGCGGCGCATGGCCCAGACCCTGCTGGTGGAGAAGCGGATGTGCCTGACGGCGCTGCAGGACAAGTACCACGCCGACGCCCAGGCGCTGCTGGACGAGCACCGCGGCATCGTCGACGCGATCGAGGCAGGCGACGAGGCGCTGCTGCTGACGCGTCTGGAAGCGCACATGAACGACGCGCTGGAACGCCTCAACGGTTCGATGGCGCACTGAGCGGCCGCTGACCGTCATCCCGGGCCCCTGCTCCCCACCGGAGCAGGGGCCCGGAGCCGTTCGGGTCGCGGAGGGCCGGTGCGCTCGGCCGTCCCGGTCACCGCTTCCCGGGCTCTCGTTCAGCGTGCGGCGAGCAGGTGTTGCGTCCCGCCGCTGGCGGCGCCGGGCACCGACACCACGCCTTCGCCGTCGAGCCGGCCCGCTGGTTCCGGCTCACGCCGCACAACTGCGCCGACGGGTTGGCGCTGACAACCCGCAAACCAGCTCCGAACGAAGAATTTGACGGGGTGGGTCCTCGCCGAGCCGGCGAGGACCCACCCCGGTTGGTCACAGACCGCCGACAGCGACGTACTTGGTTTCCAGGAACTCGTCGATGCCGACCTTGCCGCCTTCCCGGCCCAGGCCGGAGTGCTTGACCCCGCCGAACGGGGCCGCCGGGTTGGACACGATGCCCTGGTTGAGCCCGATCATGCCCGACTCCAGGGCCTCCGACACCCGCAGAGCCCGCTGCAGGTCGCGGGTGTAGAGGTAGCTGACCAGTCCGTACTCGGTGTCGTTGGCCTGGTCGACGACCGCCTGCTCGTCGGTGAACGTGGTGATCGGGGCGACCGGACCGAAGATCTCCTCCCGGTTGAGCCTCGCCGACACCGGCACGCCGGTCAGCACGGTCGGCTGGTAGAAGTAGCCGTCGCCCTCGCGGGGCGAGCCGCCCACGACGACCTCGGCGCCGTGGTCCAGGGCGTCCTGCACCAGCTCGGTGACCTTGCCCAGCTGGTCGGAGTCGATCAGCGGGCCGACCTCGATCTCGTCGGTCACGCCGCGGCCGATGCGCAGCGACCCCATACGCTCGGCCAGCCGCCTGCCGAACTCCTCGGCCACGTCGGCGTGGACGTAGAAGCGGTTGGCCGCGGTGCAGGCCTCGCCGATGTTGCGCATCTTGGCCAGCATCGCGCCGTCGACGGCGGCGTCGAGGTCGGCGTCGTCGAAGACGATGAACGGGGCGTTGCCGCCCAGCTCCAGCGACACCTTCAGCACCTGCTCGGCCGACTGCTCGATGAGCTTGCGCCCGACCTGGGTCGAGCCGGTGAAAGACAGCTTGCGGGCGCGGCCGTCGCGGATCATCGGCTCCATCAGCTTGCCCGCGCTGCGCGAGGTGACGACGTTGAGCACGCCGTCGGGCAGCCCCGCCTCGATGAGGATGTCGGCCAGCGCCAGCATCGACAGCGGCGTCTGGTGGGCGGGCTTGATCACCGAGGTGCAGCCCGCGGCGATGGCCGGGCCGATCTTGCGGGTACCCATCGCCATCGGGAAGTTCCACGGCGTGATCAGCAGCGCGGGCCCCACGGGCTGGCGCATCACCAGGAACCGGCCCTTGCCGTTGGGCGCGACGGCGTAGTCGCCGCCGATGCGCACGGCCTCCTCGGCGAACCAGCGGAAGAACTCCGCGGCGTAGGTGACCTCGGCGCGCGACTCCGTCAGCGGCTTGCCCATCTCCAGCGTCATCAGCAGCGACAGGTCCTCGTGGCGCTGCGTGATCAGCTCGTAGGCGCGGCGCAGGATCTCACCGCGCTCGCGGGGCGGGTGCTTGGCCCAGTCGTGCTGGGCCTCGTGGGCGGCGGCCAGCGCGGCCAGGCCGTCCTCGGGGGAGGCGTCGGCCACCGGGCACAGCGCCCTGCCGGTGGAGGGGTCCTCGACCTCGTAGGTGCGGTCCTCGGAGGCGGGGCGCCACTTCCCGCCGATGAGCAGTTGCTTGGGGGCCGCCTCGACGACGGTGCTCTCGCGTGGGTTCTGTTCGGTTGAGCGAGTCATGGCAGTGGCAGACCCTTCTGTCTGGAGACGGTGGACACCGACGCTGCGTGATGGTTGCATGTCACACGAGATTGTCAACAATCCTACAGCCTGAACGGGATCTTTCCTCCCCCGTCGTTTGGAGTCGATCATGGCTGAGCTCTCGCCGGTGCTGAAGCAGGCCACGCCCGTGCTGGCCGCCCGAGGGGAAGGCGTCTACCTCTTCGACGAGGACGATCGCCGCTACCTGGACTTCACCGCCGGTATCGGGGTGACCAGCACCGGCCACTGCCACCCGCGCGTGGTGGAAGCCGCCCAGCGCCAGGTGGGTACCCTCATCCACGGCCAGTACACGACGGTGATGCACCGGCCGCTGCTGCGGCTGACCGAGCGGCTCGGCGAGGTGCTCCCGTCTGGGCTGGACCGCGTCTTCTACGTCAACTCCGGCAGCGAGGCCGTCGAGGCCTCGGTGCGGCTGGCCCGCCAGGCCACCGGGCGGCAGAACATCGTGGCCTTCGAGGGCGGCTTCCACGGCCGCACCATGGGCGCCGGCGCGCTGACCTCCTCCGGGGTCAAGATCCGCGCGGGCCTCGGGCCGATGATGCCCGGGGTGGCCTTCAGCCCGTTCCCGGAGACCTACCGGCACGGCTGGTCGCAGGCCGAGGCGGTGCGCTTCGCGCTGAGCGAGCTCGACCAGCTGCTGGTCACCGTCACCTCGCCCGCCGACACCGCGGCGTTCATCATCGAGCCGGTGCTGGGCGAGGGCGGCTACATCCCGGCGCCGCCGGAGTTCCTGGAGGGACTGCGCGAGCGCGCCGACCGCCACGGCATCCTGCTCATCGTCGACGAGGTGCAGACCGGCGTCGGGCGCACCGGCAAGTTCTGGGGCCACGACCACGCCGGCATCCGCCCCGACATCATCATCACCGCCAAGGGCCTGGCCAGCGGCTTCCCGCTGTCGGCGATCGCGGCGGGCCAGGAACTGATGAGCAAGGCCTGGCCCGGCTCGCAGGGCGGCACCTACGGCGGCAACGCCGTGGCCGCGGCCGCCGCGCTGGCCACCCTCGACGTCGTACGTGACGAAAACCTCGTCGACAACGCCGCCGAGCAGGGCGCCCGCTTGAAGGAGGGGCTGACCAAGGTCGCCGCCGAGCACCCGGTCATCGGCGATGTCAGGGGCCTGGGGCTGATGGTGGGCAACGAGTTCACCACCGGCGACGGCCGGCCCGACACCGCCACCGCGACCCGGGCGCACAAGGCCGCCGCCGAGCGCGGTCTGCTGCTGCTGACCTGCGGTCCGCACGGCAACGTGGTGCGGATGATCCCGCCGCTGGTGGTCAGCTCCCAGCAGGTCGACGAGGCGGTCTCGCTGTGGTCCGAAGCCGTCAAGGACGCCGTCTCCGGCTGATCACCACAGCGGTGGTGGCGGGGTCGGCACCGCGCTCCGCCACCACCGCTTCTTGACGCACAGAGTGGCCGGTCCTGCACCTCGGGGCACCAGAACAGGTGACGACTGATCACTGTTCGGTAGCGCTGTGTGCCTTCCGATCAGGTGTCTGGAATGCTGCACGCCGAAGGGACCGGTGCGCCCGGGCGCACCGGTGAGTCGACTGGCGCAGGTGTGAGGTCATGAGTGATTGGTCGGCGGGCCCACCGCCGAAGGGCCGAAGGCCGCGGAGTGGCGACGCCTACGACTACTACGGTGGCGGCCGCGAGCGGCCCGCCGCTCCCCGTCCGCCGGGACCGCCCCCGGCCGGGCCGCCGCCGAGGCGTCCCGGCGGGCCCGGGCCGTCCGACGACGGCGGCAGGCCCCTGCCCCCGCAGCGCAAGCCGAAGCGGTGGGGCAGGCGCATCGGGATCGCGCTGCTCGTGCTGGTGGTGCTGGCCGGCGGTCTGGTGTTCTACTTCGACTCGATGCTGCAGCGCACCGACGCGCTGGACTATCCGGGACGGGAGTCCAAGGACACCCCCGGCACCAACTGGCTGCTGGTGGGCTCCGACAGCCGCGAGGGACTCGACGACTCGCAGCGCGAGGAACTCTCGGCGGGCAACGCCCCCGGGCGGCGCACCGACAGCATGATGCTGATCCACATCCCCGAGAGCGGCGGCCAGCCCGCCATGATCAGCCTCCCCCGCGACTCCTCGGTGCCGATCCCTGGCCACGGACGCGACAAGCTCAACTCCGCCTTCTCCTACGGCGGACCGCAGCTGCTGGCCCAGACCCTGGAAGGGGTCACCGGCGTGCACATCGACCACTACGCCGAGATCGGCTTCGGCGGCTTCGCCGACCTGGTCGACGCCGTCGGCGGGGTCGACGTGTGCCTGGACCAGCCGATCAAGGACGACATGGCCCACATCGACCTGCCCGCCGGGTGCCAGGAGCTCGACGGCCCCAACGCGCTGGGCTTCGTGCGGGCCCGCTACGCGCTGGCCGACGGCGACATCGGCCGCGCGGCCAACCAGCGCAAGCTGCTGGGCGCGCTGGTGGACAAGGCGAGCAGTCCGGCCACGCTGTTCAACCCGTTCCGGCTGGTGCCGCTGGCCTCCAGCGCCAGCAAGACCTTCACCGTCAACAACGGCGACCACGTCTGGCACCTGGCTTCGCTGGGACTGGCCATGGGCGATCTCAGCGGCGGTCAGGGCGTGACCACCAGCGTGCCTTTCGGCGGCTTCGGCAAGGTCAACGGCCAGTCGGTGATCCAGTGGGACAAGGAGCGCGCCGCGGCGATGTTCGACGCGATCGCCAAGGACCAGCCGATCCCCCCGGAGATCCTCGACAACTAGCGGTCCTCCACAAGGGAAGGGGGCGTGCCGAACGGTCGGCACGCCCCCTTCCCGCTGTTGTCAGGAGGTGAAACGGGTCAACTGCTCGGGTCCGCCGTTGAAGGTGTTCTGGTCACCGGGGAACACACCGCGGTCGGCGAACTGCCAGATCGTCTGGAACGTCCAGCCCGCGGGCAGCGGACCGGGCTCGGGTGCGTAGCGGGCCAGCCACAGCGGGTTGTTCGCCCCGAAGGAAGGGTTGCCGCCGGTGCACTGCTGCCACCAGCGGGTCGTGGTGTAGATCGCCGGGAACCGGCCGGTGCGCGCCCGGTAGGTGTCGCTGAACTCGGCGATCCACCGCGACATCCCCTCCGGCGGCAGCCCGTAGCAGGCGTCGCCGTAGGGGTTGTGCTCGACGTCCAGCGCCCCGGGCAGGGTGTGGCCGTCGGGCACCCACCCGCCGCCGTTGTCGACGAAGAAGTGGGCCTGCTCGGCGCCGCTGGAGCGGTCGGGCAGCGCGAAGTGGTACGCGCCGCGGACCATGCCCACGCCGCGCGAGCCGTCGTACTGCTGGGGGTAGTGCTTGTTGCGGAAGCCGACGCCCTCGCTGGCCTTGACGTAGGCGAAGCGGGCCCCGGCATCCCAGGCCGCCCGCCAGTCGACCACGCCCTGGTGGCCGCTGACGTCCATGCCCGCAACGCTCCCGGCGGGAGCGGCGTAGCGCGGCGCGGAGCCTTCGGAGCTCCGGCCGAGGCTGTAGCCGGCCCACGCTCCGTTCGGATCGCCGGCGTCCAGCCGGGGTGTTTGCGCGGTGGCGGCGTAGGCGCCCGGAGCGAGCGCGGTCAGCGCTGTTGCCAGCGCGCAGACCAGCAACCTGCGCGGGTGGTACCGGTGAGAGCGTGCGATGCGAGATGGGGCCACTGCGGTTCGCCTCCTCGCTACGGCGGCGCCGCGAGCCCGCGGCACGGCATGGGTGAGCGGTCTTGCGCGCAACGCAGAATAATCCGGTCGCCACGTCGGTGCTGTCCACATGGGACCATCCTGTTCCTCCGCGGCGGCCCGAAGAATCCGCAACGCCACACCCGGCTCCGTCCACCACACCGGAGTGTGATCGCATGAGTGTGATTCGAATTTCCCCCGCTGGGGCAAGGAAATCGCGCTGCGTGCACCGTCGCGCTCCGCGCTCATCCGATAGTGGGTTGATGCGCCGCGTCGCACGCGTGGAGGTGTCGCCAGGCGGCGTGAAACGCGCCGGACGGCGTGTCGCGAGGACCGCTCATAGCCTGGGAGGATCGCAGCCGCCCCGATCAGCGAGGAGTGGGCTCATGGCGCAGCAGGCAGACGACACCGCCCAGGTCCGGGAGCTCGTCGAGAGCTGGGCCAGGGCGGTCCGCGACCGCGACCTGGACGGCATCCTGGCTCACCACAGCCCGGACCTGGTGTTCTACGACGTCCCCGAGCCCGGCCGCTTCCGGGGACTGGACGCCTACCGCCGGTCGTGGGGGGAGGAGTTCTTCCCCTGGTTCGGCGACTCCGGCCTCTTCGAACTCGACGAGCTGGAGGTCACCGCGGGGCCCGAGACGGCCTTCTGCCACTGCGTGGTGCGCTGCGCGGGCAGCGGACCGGACGCCGATCCCGCCGAACAGCTCGACGTGCGGCTCACGATGGGGCTGGCCAGGCGAGGAGGGCAGTGGAGCGTCGTGCACGAGCACCACTCCGTGGCCGCGGACTGAACCGCCGCGCGCCGCTCAGCCGTCGGCGACGGCGGTGGCGTGCAGCCAGTCGCGCACCGGCACCATGCGGGGCAACGGCCGGAAGCGCTCCACGTGCTCCAGCCGGAAACCCGCCCGCTCGACGGCTGCACCCGTGTCGCGGTCGAGGTGGCAGCCCGCGGCGACGCGGGTCCACACCGGGGTGAGCCGCTGCTGCCAGCGGCCGAGCCGGCCGGGGCTGCGCACGTGTTCGAGCACGGCCAGCCGCCCGCCCGGTCTGAGCACGCGTCGCGCCTCGCGCAGCGCCCGGTCGGGATCGTCGACCGTGCACAGCACCAGGGTGAACACCACGGTGTCGAAGCTGTGCGCATCGAACGGCAGCGCCTCGGCGGAGGCGTCGCTGACGGTGACCGGCACCTCCGCCGACGCCGCCCGCGCGGCCAGGCGCTCGCGCATCGCGGGGTCGGGCTCGCTGGCCACGACCCGCTCCGCACGGCGGTAGAACGGCAGGTTCGCCCCGGTGCCCGAGCCGACGTCGAGGACCTGACCGGGCAGCTCGGCCAGCAGCCGCGACCGGTGCGCGGCCAGCGCCCGCCGTTCCAGCGGACTCATCATCCGGTCGTAGACCGCGGCGAAGAACCGGTGCGCCCGCAGTGTGATCACCTCGTCCGGTGGGTGGGCAGGAACGTCCCCGAACATAGCGACCAGCGGCGGGCCGGCCGGGCAGGACGTGCCGTGACTCCCTCCGGCGGCGGGCCCTAGCCGCGGAGTGGCGCCGGTCTCCCGGAACGGTTGCTCGCCGACCGCGACCAAGGGTGACCGATATGTCCGGGTGGAGAAACCCCGGTACGTCGGGTACGTCTCGGGACATGGCACAGCGAACAGGGCCGCGCCGCGGCGACCGGCGGCAACCGCAGGCCGCAAGCGGGCGGCGGGACGAGCAGGGGCTCCGCGACGAGCTCAGGAACATGCACGGCACGAGCTACGGGCGCTACAAGGCGCTGCGCGGCTCGTGGTCGTTCGGCGGGTTCACCCTCGAGGTCCAGCGGGTTCAGCCCGACCCGTTCGCGCCCGCCAGCCGCTGCGAGGTGCGGGTGCCCGCGCAGGTGGCCGACTTCCCGCGGGAGCTGTGGCACAACCAGGTGCGCGCCCGCGCGCTGGCCGGGTTCCTGGTGCGCGCCGCGCACCGGCGGCTGCGCGACAGCAGGCTGCGGGTCGACGCGGGCCGCCAGCAGGTGCTGGACCGCAGCGCCTGCCAGGTCGTCGACGGCGAGGTCGTGCTGCGCCTGGGCATCGACCTGCCCGGCCGGGGCCGCACCATCGACGGCACGCAGGCCGAGCGCGCGCTGTGCGAGGACCTGCCCGAGGTGGTGGAGCAGGCGTTGCGCTTCGCCACCGCCGAGCAGACCCGGCTGCGGGAGTTCGTCGACTCCATCGAGGACACCGACGCCCTGCGGCGCGGACTGACCGAGCACGGCCTGGTGGCCTTCGTCGCCGACGGCTCGATCCTGCCGCGCCGCAGCGGCGTGGACGACCACCCGCTCACCGACGCGGTGCCGTTCCGGTCACCGGAGTCGCTGCGCGTGACGATGCGGGTGCCCAACCGCGGCGAGGTCACGGGGATGGGCGTGCCCGAGGGCATCACGCTGATCGTCGGCGGTGGTTTCCACGGCAAGTCCACGCTGCTGAGGGCGCTGGAGTACGGCATCTACGACCACGTGCCCGGCGACGGCCGCGAGCTGGTGGTCTGCCGCGACGACACGGTCAAGATCCGCGCCGAGGACGGCCGCCGCGTGCACCGGGTCGACGTCAGCCCGTTCGTCTCGCACCTGCCCACCGGCGCCGACACCGCCGACTTCTCCACCGACAACGCCTCGGGCTCCACCTCGCAGGCCGCGGCGATCTCGGAGTCGGTGGAGGCCGGGGCCGGGGTGCTGCTGGTCGACGAGGACACCGCGGCGACCAACCTCATGATCCGCGACGCCCGGATGCAGGAGCTCGTCGCCAAGGACTCCGAACCGCTGACGCCGTTCGTGGACCTCATCCGCCCGCTGTCGCGCCAGCGCGGGGTGTCCACGGTGCTGGTGATGGGCGGTTCCGGCGACTACATGGACGTCGCCGACCGGGTGCTGATGATGGACGCCTACCGGGCGCTCGACGTCACCGAGCGGGCGCGGGAGCTGGCGGCCAACCCGACCGGGCGCCACTCGGAGGCCGACGGCTTCCCGGCGCTGCGGGCCAGGGTGCCCGACCCGCGTTCGGTCGACACCGAGCGGCCCAAGGTCCGGGCACGGGGCGTGGACGCCCTGACCCTCGGCGAATCCACAGTGGAACTGCGCGCGGTGGAGCAGATCGTCGACCCCTCGCAGGTCACCGGGATCGGGCTGGCGCTGGTGACCTGCGTGCGCCGTGGTCTGCTCGACGGCGATCGCACGGTGGCCGAGGTGCTGGATGCCTTCGCCGCCGAGGTCGCCGAGCGCGGCGTGCACGCCGTCGACGACCGGTACGTGGGCGATTTCGCCGTGCCGCGGACGTTCGAGCTCGCCGCGGCCCTCAACCGGCTGCGGACACTGCGCGTGTCGCGGTTGGCCTGACGGGGTTTGGCGCCGCCCGGCAGGCGGGCATCTCGGTGGGGTGACCCTCACGACTCGACGTCGTGCGCGTGCGCACGCGCGGCGGAGGGAGGCCAGCGATGTCACGCAGCGGATTCGCCGCACAGGCCCGGGAAGGATTCCAGGATCGCAGACACGCCGGCAGGCTGCTGGCGGAACGGCTGCGGGAGCTGGAAATGGTGGATCCCGTGGTGCTGGGCCTGGCCAGGGGAGGGGTGCCTGTGGCCGCGGAGGTCGCCACGGCCTTGGACGCGCCGCTGCGGGTGGCCGTGGCCCGCAAGATCGGAGCGCCGGGCCAGCCGGAGCTGGCGCTGGGCGCGGTGACCGCGGACGGGCCCGCCACCTACGACCCGCGGCTGCTGCGCTCGTTCCACCTCGACGAACAGGCCTTGCGGTCCGACTGCGAACGCGAACGCGAGGAAGCCAGGAGGCGGGAGCGCGCCTACCAGAAGGGCGAGCCGCTACCGCTGGCCGGGCGCGATGTCGTGCTGGTCGACGACGGGCTGGCCACCGGCGCGACGGCCCGCGCCGCGGTCCGGATGCTGCGCGAGTCCTCGCCGCGCTCGGTGGTGCTGGCCGTCCCGGTCGGAGCGCCCGACGCGGTGGCCGCGCTGCGGCGGGAGGCCGACACCGTGGTGTGCGTGCTCCAGCCGGTCGCCTTCGCCGCGGTGGGGCAGTGGTACCGCAACTTCCGCGCGACCACCGACGAGGAGATCTTCCAGGCGCTGGACGAGGTCGGCACCGGCTGAGCGGGCCGGCGCCGAGCGCTCAGATCCCGACCGCGGGGGAGTGGGGTCGTGACCACTGGCCCCGGCGGGCGATGCCGCCAGAGCCAGGTCCGCGCGCCGGCCGATGAGGCAGCGATGTCGGGGCGCCGGGCCAGGGGGCAGAACGGTTCAAAGTCCGCCGAGCTGTGGAGTGGCGCTGACCCGCTCATGGCGGACCCGGTAGCCGGCCGGTAGGGGAGCGGGCGCCGCGGCCGACCAACCGGACCAGCGGCGGGAGGTCCACAGCGCCGAACGCGGGTGGCCGTCGGAGCCAGCGCCGGCTCTGCTGTCCGGCCTCGCGGAGGAGGCCGGACAGCGCCGGTGCGAAATCCCACATCCTGATCAGCGGCTCTCATTCCAGCGGTGGTACCGCTACCGACCTCTTGTTTTGTTACCGTCTATTGTTTCAGTGTTGACCGAAATAAATAGTCCAGACCAAAAACCTCCACTTCCGGCTCCGGAGCCGATAGCCTCCTCGCCAAGCAAGAATGCCCACGAGCCGGTAACCGGGTGGTTTTCCGCACCGGTCGAGCGGCTTTGGGCGAGTCGGGGTAGATACGAGAATGGGACTCGGGTTGGCTGGTTGGTTATGACTGCCGCTGGACATTCCGACAAGCAACGGACCAACACCGGACGGCACTCGCCGCCGCGACGGGCCGGTGCCAGACGGAGTGCCGAGGGCGGCGAGGCCGAGTCCGGGTACTCCGCGGAGGTCGCCGCACAGCTCGGCGAGGCCGCCGCGCAGCTGGGCGCGCGGCTGGGCGATCCGGCGGTGGCGCACTCCGTGGCCGAGATCGAGGAGGTCGCGCGCGGGTTCTCCGCGGTGGCCGACGGGATGTCGGAGGGCATGGGCGGGGTCACCGAGTGGCTGCGCGCGGCCGGGCACGTCGGCCCGCTGTCCGGGCACGCGAGCGTCATGGCCGACCGGCTCTCGCACGTCAGCAAGGAGCTGACCAGGCTGGCCGAGGCGATCGAGCAGGCGCGGCAGAGCACCAACTGAAGTGATGGCTCCCGTGGAGGAGCGGGGTCCTCCGTACGGCCTTTGAGGTTAGTTTAGCTAACAACATAGACTGCCGAGGTGACCGCAGACCTCTCCCGTGCCCAGGACACCGCGCCGCGGCAGCGCGCGGCCCGGCTCTCGCGCGGTCTGGTGCTCACCATCGCCTTCGGTGCGATGCTGCAGGCGCTCAACGCCTCGACCATGGCCGTGGCGATGGTCGACATCCGCGAGCAGTTCCAGGCCGGTGCGGCCACCTCGTGGCTGATCTCCGGCCTCTACCTGGCCACCGCGGTCGGCTCGCCCACCGCCGGCAGGCTGGCCGACCTGTTCGGTCCGCGCCGGGTGTTCCTGTGCTCCCTCGCGCTGACCGTGCTGGCCTCGGTGGCCGCGCCCTTCTCGCCGAGCCTGGGGTGGCTGATCGCGTTCCGGGTGCTGCTGGGCATCGGGACCTGCGCGGCCTACCCGGCGGGGGTGGCGCTGCTGCGCCAGGAGGCCGACCGGCTCGGCCTGCCGCTGCCCGCGGGCGCGCTGAGCGCGCTGGCCATCGGCGGGCAGGTGATGATCGCCGCCGGCCCGGTCATCGGCGGAGTGCTCGTGCAGTACTGGGGCTGGCCCGCGATCTTCCTGGTCAACCTGCCGCTGGGGCTGATCGGGGTCGTGCTGGCGCTGGTGTGGCTGCCGCGCGACCAGCGGCCGGGACCACGCGGCGAGTCGGTGCTGCGCAGGCTGGACCTGGTCGGTGCCGGTCTGTTCGCCGCGGTCATCGCGGTGCTGATGCTGTTCCTGCTGTCGCTCTCCGAGCAGCCGCGGTGGTGGCTGCTCGCGGTGTGGGTGCTGCTGACGGCCGGGTTCGCCGCCTACGAGCTGCGGGCGCCCAGGCCGTTCGTCGACGTGCGGGTGCTGGGTCGCAACCGGCCGCTGACCGGGACCTACCTGCGCACGGCACTGACCTACGTGGCCTTCTACGTGGTGTTCTACGGCTTCCCGATGTGGCTGGAGAGCTCGCGAGGGCTGGATCCGGCGCAGGTCGGGCTGGTGGTGCTGCCGATCGCGCTGACGGCCATGGTGTCGGTGGCCGGTGCGGCGCGGCTGCTGCGCCGGATCGGGCACTGGCCGGTGCTGCTCGCCGGTTCGGCGGCGCTGCTGGTCGGGGGCCTGCTGCTGACCGGGCTGCACGCGGGCAGCGCGGTGGCGGTGCTGGTGCTGGTCGCGGCGGTGCTGGGCATCCCCAACGGGTTCAACAACATCGGCAACCAGACGGCCCTGTACCGGCAGGCCGACTCCGCCGATGCCGGGATCGCCTCCGGGCTGTACCGGACCTCTCAGTATGTTGGTGCCAACATCGCGGCGGCGGTGATCGAGCTGTGCTTCGCGGGCACGGCGTCCGACCCGGGCATGCACCGGCTGGGTACCGTCGTGGCGGTGATCAGTGCGGTGCTGCTGGTGGGCGCGCTGGCCGGACTGGCGGGTGGCCGGGTCCGGCGGTGACCTCCCGGTGGCGCACTGGTCGCGTCAGGTGTGGACGGACGCGGGCGGCGGTGATCGCGGCCCGCGGTGTGCGTGGAGGTCAGGTCGTGAGTCGCGGCAGTGCCGGAGATTCCTCTGCCGCCTTCGACTCGCTGCTCAGCGAGTTGTTCGAGGTGCATTCCGCCGGTGGTCCGGCGGTGTCGCAGCCTGCGCCCGGGCCGGGCGGGCTGGAGCTGGGCAACCTGCTGGACGAGCAGGCCCACGAGGTGGTGTCGAAGGCGATCCGGGCGACCGTGGAGTGGGGCAGCCGGGAGCTCGACAGCGCTCACCTGCTGTGGGCGGTGACGCAGGTGGGCCCGACGGCGCGGATGCTGGCCGACTCGGGTGTGCGCGTGGAGGAGCTGGCCTCGGCGGTGCGGACGGTGGCAGGCACCTACGACGCGCTGGGCGGTCAGGCGCAGGGCAAGCCGGTGCTGTCGTCGTCGGCGCGGCGGGCGCTGCTGGGGGCGCACCAGCAGGCGTTGAGCGAAGGTGCCGACGCGGTGGGGGCGCGGCACGTGCTGCTCGGGCTGGCCACCGACGCGGACTCGGTGGCCGGGCGGGCGCTGGCGCGGGCGATGGAGCGCAGCGAGCGGGGGCGGCCGCACGGGCGGCCCTCGGTGCTGAGTACAACGCCGAAGCTGGACGAGTTCGGCATGGACATGACCGAGCTGGCCAGGGCGGGCGGGCTCGATCCGGTGGTGGGCCGCTCGCAGGAGGTCGAGCAGGCCGTGGAGGTGCTGGGGCGGCGCACCAAGAACAACCCGGTGTTCATCGGTGATCCGGGCGTGGGCAAGACGGCGATCGTCGAGGGCCTGGCCCAGCGGATCGTCGACGGCGCGGTGCCGTGGTCGCTGGCGGGCAGGCGGGTCGTGTCGCTGGACCTGGCCGGAATGGTGGCCGGGGCCAAGTACCGCGGAGAGTTCGAGCAGCGGTTCCGGGACCTGATGAACGAGATCCGCCAGCACCGCGACGAGGTGCTGGTGTTCATCGACGAGATCCACGGCATCGTCGGCGCCGGTGAGGGCACGATGGACGCGGGCACGATGCTCAAGCCCGCGCTGGCGCGCGGCGAGGTGCAGGTGGTCGGCGCGACGACGGTGGAGGAGTACCGCAAGCACATCGAGAAGGATCCGGCGCTGGAGCGGCGGTTCCAGCCGATCCTGGTGGCCGAGCCTTCGGTGGGCGACACGGTCGCGGTGCTGCGTGGGCTGCGGGATCGCTACCAGCTGCACCACCGGGTGGTGATCGCCGACGACGCGCTGGTGGCCGCCGCGCGGTTGTCGCAGCGCTACATCGCCGACCGGTTCCTGCCGGACAAGGCGGTGGACCTGCTGGACCAGGCGTGCTCGCGGGTGCGGTTGCTGCGGGGTGGTTCGCCGAGCGATCCGGGTTCGTCTGCCGACGACCAGCCGAGCGTGGGTCGTGACGACGTGGCCGACGTGGTGTCGCGGCGGACGGGGATCCCGGTGTCGGATCTGACCGCGGCGGACAAGCAGCGGTTGCTGGGGTTGGAGAAGGTACTGCGGTCGAAGGTGATCGGGCAGGACGCGGCGGTGCGGTCGGTGGCCGAGGCGGTGCGGCGGGCGCGTGCGGGCCTGGCCGATCCGGAGCGGCCGATCGGCAGTTTCCTGTTCCTGGGGCCGACCGGGGTCGGCAAGACCGAGCTCGCGCGGGCTCTGGCGCGGGCGCTGTTCGGTGACGCGCAGCGGTTGATCCGCTTCGACATGGGCGAGTTCCAGGAGAAGCACACGGTGTCGCGGCTGATCGGGGCGCCGCCGGGCTATGTCGGCTACGGCGAGTCGGGGCAGCTGACCGACCGGGTGCGCAGGCAGCCGTACTCGGTGTTGCTGCTGGACGAGGTGGAGAAGGCGCACCCGGACGTGTTCAACACGTTGCTGCAGCTGCTCGACGAGGGGCGGTTGAGCGATGCGCAGGGGCGCAGCGTTGATTTCCGCAACGTCGTGGTGATCATGACCTCCAACATCGGTGCCGACCGCATCCTCGACGCCGGTGGCGCGGCCGGTGACTCGGCGCTGGAGCTGCTGGAGGAGCTGAGGTCGTTCTTTCGCCCGGAGTTCATCAACCGCATCGACGACGTGACGGTGTTCCAGCCGCTGGGCCGGGCGGCGTTGCGGGAGATCACCGGGCTGCTGCTGGAGCGGACCTACGAGCAGCTGCTGGCCCGGGGCATCGGCATGGAGGTCACCGAGGCCGCGGTGGCGTGGCTGGCCGAGCGGGGCCACCAGCCGGAGTTCGGGGCGCGGCCGTTGCGGCGGGTGATCCAGCGGGAGCTGGACAACCGGCTGGCGGCGATGGTGATCGACGGGGAGCTCTCGTCGGGCCACCGGGTGCTGGTCGACGCCGTCGACGAGGATCTCGTGCTGGAGGTGTCGGTGGAGTGGGAGTCCTCGGGCGGGCGGCACGCCGCGCCGATGGGTGAGCACGTGTTCGGCTGAGCCGCGAGCCGGCAGTCCGGAGCCGTGGCGGAGGCTGCTTTCGATGCGTTCGGTGAGCGGTATGTGAAGGAGGCCCGGGAGTTGCGCGAGCAGCGCCCGGCCGGGCAGTGAGTGATCGACCGGTTGCCCGCGCGGGTGCGCGGGTGCTGGATCTGGCGTGCGGGACGGGTTTTCCGGCCGCTGAGCAGCTCGACGGCGCCGGTGTCGAGGTGGTGGGGGGGCGACGAGTCGCCGCGGATGCTGGAGCTGGCTGCGCGGCGCGTTCCCGGGGCCCGGCTGGTGCGCGGTGACATGCGGACGCTGGATGCCGGGCTCGGTGATTTCGACGCGGTGAGGGCGTACTCGCCGCGCGCGTTGGGCGAGGTGGTCTCCGGCGCGGGGTTCGTGGTGGAGGAGCTGCGCGAGGTGGAGGTCGTGTGCGAGTCCGACCGGCCTTCGCGGTGGAGCCGCAGGTGTTCGTCCGCGCGCGGGCGGCCGGGTGAGGGCAGGTCAGCGCAGTTGTTCGAAGCGGGGTTTCTGGGCGGGGTCGTAGTCGTCGAAGTCCGGTAGAGGCCGACCAGTGCGGGGTTGCCAGTCCGCGGTGGTGTCGAAGCGGGCGATCCAGTGCGCGATTTCGGTCAGCGGTGCGGTTTGCAGGGTGTAGACGCGGGTTCGGCCGGTGGGCTGGTCGCGGACCAGACCGCTGTCGCGCAGCACTCGCACGTGGCGGCTGATCGCGGGCCGGCTGATCGGGAGGTGCGCGGCGATCTGGCCGGCGGTCAGGTCGTTGTCGCGCAGCAGGAGCAGGATTTCCCTGCGCACGGGGTCGGCGATGGCGGCGGCAACCTCGTCCACATCGGAAACCGCAACCTACTGGTTACGCGTTTGGGGAGGATTCTCTGGCGTCGGCTCCGGCAGATCGTTTCGGGGCGGGGTGGCGCGGGTAGTTCGCAGTGGGGACTGGTTCGGCTGCAGGGAGGCCGGGAATGCCGCGTTCACTCGCCCGCAAGCTCATCGGGGCGCACCTGGTGGAAGGCGAGATGGTTCCGGGGCGCGAGATCGCCCTGGCCATCGACCAGACGTTGACCCAGGACGCGACGGGCACGCTGGTGATGCAGGAGCTGGAGGCGCTCGGGCTGGACCGGGCGCGCACTCGGACCAGCGTGCAGTACGTCGACCACAACCTGCTGCAGACCGACCAGAAGAACGCCGAGGACCACCGGTTCCTGCGTTCGGCCTGCCGGCGCTACGGGCTGTGGTTCTCCAAGGCGGGCAACGGGGTTTCGCACCCCACGCACATGCAGCGCTTCGGGGTGCCGGGGGCGAGCATGGTCGGTTCGGACTCCCACACCTGCGCGGCGGGGTGCCTGGGCATGCTGGCCATCGGGGTCGGCGGGCTGGAGGTGGCGATGGCGATCGCCGGACGTCCGCTGCGGATCCGGATGCCGCAGGTGTGGGGCGTGCGGCTGACCGGTTCGCTGCGGCCGTGGGTGTCGGCCAAGGACGTCATCCTGGAGATGTTGCGCCGCCACGGGGTTTCCGGCGGGGTGCACCGCATCATCGAGTACCACGGGCCGGGGCTGGCGGGGCTGTCGGCGATGGACCGCCACGTCATCGCCAACATGGGTGCCGAGCTGGGGGCCACCACGACGGTGTTCCCGTCGGATTCGGCGGTGTGGGAGTTCCTGCGCGCCGAGGGGCGTGAGCAGGACTTCACCGTGCTCACCGCCGACGACGGCGCCGAGTACGACGTCGAGGAGACCATCGATCTCTGCGAGGTCGAGCCGCTGATCGCCCAGCCGTCGGCGCCGGACAAGGTGGTGCCGGTGCGCGAGGTCGCCGGCACCGCGATCGGGCAGGTGGTCATCGGGTCCTCGGCCAATCCGGGGTTGCGCGACTTCGCGATCGCGGCGGCGATGGTGCGCGGCAGGCAGACCGATCCGGCGGTGAGCTTCGACGTCAACCCGACCTCGCGGGAGATCCTGGCCGACCTGACCCGCATGGGGGCCACGTTCGACCTGATCAGCGCCGGGGCTCGGATCCACCAGGCGGGGTGCATGGGCTGCATCGGGATGGGGCAGGCGCCCGCGGTGGGGCAGAACTCGCTGCGGACCTTCCCGCGCAACTTCCCCGGCCGTTCGGGGACGCGGGAGGACTCGGTGTGGCTGTGCTCGCCGGAGACCGCTGCGGCCTCGGCGTTGATGGGTGTCATCACCGACCCGCGCGACCTGGGGATCGAGTACCCGGAGCCGGTGTTGCCGGAGAAGGCGTCGGTCAACACCGCGATGCTGGAGCCGCCGCTGCCGGAGGAGCAGGCTCGCGAGGTGGAGCTGGTCAAGGGCACCAACGTCTCGGCGTTGCCGGAGTTCGACGCGCTTCCCGACCGGATGGAGCTGCCGGTGCTGCTCAAGGCCGGAAACGACGTCTCCACCGACGAGATCTCCCCGGCGGGGGCGCGGGCGCTGCCGCTTCGTTCCAACATCCCGGCGCTGGCGGAGTTCAGCTTCGCCGGTGTCGACTCCGACTACCCGGCGCGGGCGCGGGAGGCCGTGGGCGGGCACGCGGTGGTCGGCGGCGACAACTACGGCCAGGGATCCTCGCGCGAGCACGCCGCGATCGCCCCGCGCTACCTGGGGCTGCGGGTGGTGCTGGCGCGGTCCTTCGCGCGCATCCACTGGCAGAACCTGGCCAACTTCGGCATCGTGCCGCTGGAGTTCGACGACCCGGGCGAGTACGAGCGGATCGAGGTCGGCGACGTCCTGGAGCTGTCGGACCTGCGCCGCGGGCTCTCCGACAACGAGATCACGATCCGCGACACCAGCCGCGACCTGGTCATCCGTGCTTCGCACCGGTTGTCACCCCGGCAGGTGGAGGCTGTACTCGCGGGAGGCGTGATTCCGCTGATCGCCACTCGGCCGTGACTGCGTGTCACACGAAAGTGGCGAGTCTTTGTTGGGAGTCGTAGGTGCTCCTACGGTGGGAGGCAGCAGCGGAGCAGGGACCCCTGTCGCGGAAGCGGTGAGGGAGGTCGGGAGTCCAGCAGGGCGGCTCGCTCCGCAGCCGCGCCAGCGGTAGTCCGAATCCGTGGAGGTAGCGTGATCGTCTTCAGATCCGGCACGCCTCGCTCGCCCGCCGGGTGGTCACCCGGTCTCGGACTGATCGCCGCACCTCGCTCGGCCAGTGACCCACCGATGCGCCACAGCTGCGCGATGGCGACCCTGCGCCTGTCGGTGGAGTGGCCGTCGCCGGGCGTCGTGGTGGTGGCCATGCACGGCGAGATCGACCTGGCCTGCGTGCCCCGCCTCACCGAGCTGATCCGCCAGCGCATGACCGCGGCATCGCTGCGTGCGGTGGTGCTCGACCTCTCCGGCGTCACCTACTCCAGCAGCTCGGGCCTGGAGCTGCTCATCCACGCCCAGCGCCGGGCCGAGCACCGGGGCATCGACCTGTACGTGGTGCCGGGCACCGGACCGGTGCGCAGGTTGCTGGGACTCACCGGCATGCTCGGGCACTTCACCTGCCGGGACACGGCCGCCGAGGCCGTCGCCGAAGCCCGCCGCTGAGCGGTGGTGCCGGGCTCAGCCCGAGGCCAGGTGGTCGGCCAGCGGCGCCCAGCCGCCACCCGGCGCGTAGGGTCCCCAGGCGCCGGGGTCGTTGGACCAGTACCACCAGCCCACGCCCCGCCCGCGGGCCTCGGCCAGCACGTCGTCGACGAACTCCAGTGCTCCGGGCTGGGTGGCGTCCAGGCCGAACTCGCCGACCACCATCGGTGCTCCCAGCCGTCGCGCGGTGGCGGCGTTGGCGTCGAACCACCAGCGCATCGTGTTGCGCACGAGTGTCTTGGTGGCGCCGGTGTAGGTCTGCCCGGCGCCGAGCAGGGTCGGGTAGAAGTGCGGGGCGTAGGCGATCCGCGGCGCGCCCGGTCGGGGGTCGTGCAGCTCGGGCAGCGCCGAGGGCAGTCCCTGGTTGACCCCGAGCGCCTGGGGTTCGACGAAGATCCAGTGCTGCTGGTCGACGCCGCGGATCTCGGTGATGAGGCGCTGGTAGAGCGGGCCGAGCAGGTCGCGTTCGAACAGCGGCCACGGCACGCTGCCACCCCAGGGCTCGTTGAACAGGTCGTAGCCGAGCACGGCGGGCGATGCGGCGAAGCGCTGGGCGAGGTGGCGCCAGGCTGCGGTGAAGTGCTCGCGCAGCTCGGGGTGGCGGCCCGTGGTGCCCCAGAAGTGGTCGAACGCGCGGGTCACGCCGGGCTGCAGGTAGGTCAGCGGCCACGGGTCCTGCACGCCGGCAGGCAGGCCGTCGAAGTGCGTGGCCCAGACCGGGGCGCCGTTGTTGGGCGAGGAGCCCGCCACGGCCGGACCCCACATGTCCTGGTGCATGTCGAGCACGACGCGCATGCCGGCTCGTTCGTACCAGGCCACGCGCTGGGCCACGGCGTCGAGGTAGTGCTCGTCGTAGTGGCCGGGGCGGGGCTCCAGGCGGGACCAGAACACCAGCAGCCGCGTGGAGTTGGAGCCGATCCTGCCGGCTTCGGCGGCGATGTCGGCGGGCCCGGTCCAGGCCATCGCGTCGGCCGACTCCTTGGCGCTGTGGCCGTTGTTGAGCCCGCGCGGGACCAGCGGGGTGCCGTCGAGGTCGGTCAGCGGGGGCGGGTCCTGGGCTGCCTGCGCGGGTGTGGCGAGTCCCAGCAGCAGGGCGAGCGCGGCGAACGCGGTGATCCAGCGCCGGAGGGTCATCGTCGTGGACCGTAGCCACCCCACCCCACGAATGTGAAGAAGATTCGCGTAATTGGGGGAGTGACGGCACACGCCGCCGCTGTCGGGGGCCGCTTCTACACTGCGCAGTCGCCTGAGGAGGGGGACGACGAGGATGAACACCCACATCGCGCTGCTGCGCGGCATCAACGTGGGAGGACGCACCAATATCGCGATGGCCGACCTGCGCGCGGTCTTCCAGGAGCTGGGCTGCGACCACGTGGCGACCTACCTGCGCAGCGGCAACGTCGTATTCTCCGCCGACGATCCCGACGGGGTCGCCGCCGAGGTGCGCGAGCGCGTCGCCGCCGGACTCGGGGTCAGCACGCTCGTGCAGACCCGCTCGGCCGAGGAGATCGCGCGGGTGGCCGCCGGGCATCCGTTCCTGGAGTGCGAAGCCGACCTGGTCAAGCTGCACGTGGTCTTCCTCGACGCCGTGCCCGAATCCCGGCGGCAGGCCGGGCTCGAGGTGCCCGGCGGGGGACGCGAGCAGTTCCGCTTCGCCGGGCGCGAGCTGTACCTGCACTACCCCGACGGGGCCGGCCGCAGCCGTTTCACCAACGCCTACCTGGAAAAGCAGCTCGGGGTCTCGGCGACCGCGCGCAACTGGAAGACGGTGCTGGCGCTGGCGGAGATGGCCGCCCCGTCCTGAGCCGGCCAGCGACCCCAGGGCTCATGGCGTGGTGCGGTAGGGGGCGAGGGTGAAGCGCAGCCGCTCGCCGAGGCGCTGCGCGGGTACGCCCTCGGGTTCGATCGCCCAGGCGATCATCGTGCCGTGGTAGGCGGTGACCACCGCCGCGGTCAGCCCGGCTAGGTCCTCGCAGCGGAGGTCCCCGGTATCGGCGGCCTCGGCGAGCAGGCCGCCCACTGCCGTGCGCAGGCCGGCCGCGAAGTCCCGGGCGCGGGCCAGCAGGTCGGGGTCGGACAGGTCCATCAGCAGGAACGCGACGTGGTGGGCCATCTGCTGGTGGGTGCGGATGCCCGCGGCCAGCTCCGACAGCGCCTCGACCAGCGCCTCCAGCGGCTGCTGCCGACGGGCGCGGGCTCGGGCGAACACCTCGGGCAGCGCGTCGGCGCCCCGGGCGGACAGGGCGGCCAGCAGTCCCTTCTTCGACCCGAAGCGCTTGACCAGGGTGGCGGGGGAGGCGCCGGTGCGCTCGGCCACGTCGGCCAGAGTCAGCCGGGTGGGGCCGAGGTCGTCGACGGTCGCGGCGGCGGCGTCGAGCAGCTCGTCGTCGGTGAAGGCCTGCGGGCGTGGGCTCATGCGACGCACTCTACTTGTTAATAAATGAACACATATTTACTATCCCCTGGTCGAACTCGGAGAAGGGGCGCAAGTGAACACCGACAAGCCGTTGCAAGGCCACATCGCACTGGTCGCCGGAGCCACCCGGGGCGGCGGGCGCGGCATCGCCGTCGAGCTGGGCGCCGCGGGCGCCACGGTCTACGTGACCGGGCGCACCAGCCGCGCCGGGGCCTCGGAGATGGCACGCCCGGAGACCATCGAGGACACCGCCGACCGCGTCAGCGCGGCCGGCGGCACCGGCATCGCGGTGCGGGTGGACCACAGCGACCGGAGTCAGGTGCGCGCCCTGGCCGAACGCATCGCCACCGAACAGGACGGCAGGCTCGACGTGCTGGTCAACGCCGTCTGGGGCGGCGACCCGCTGGTGGACTGGGAGCACCCCCTGTGGGAGCAGGACCTCGACACCGGCATCAAGCTGCTGCGCCAGGCGGTGGAAACCCACGTCGTCACCAGCCGCCACGCCCTGCCGCTGATGGTGGCGCGCGGCCGCGGCCTGGTCGTGGAGGTCACCGACGGCAACACCGCCCGCTACCGGGGCACGGTGTTCTACGACCTGGCCAAGTCCTCGGTCATCCGGCTCGCCCAGGCCCAGGCCGCCGAACTGCGCCCGCACGGGGTCGCGGCGGTGGCGATCACACCGGGGTTCCTGCGTTCGGAGGCCGTGCTGGACCACTTCGGCGTCACCGAGGACAACTGGCGCGACGCGGTGTCGCAGGACCCGCACTTCGCCCACTCCGAAACCCCCGCCTACCTCGGACGCGCCGTGGCGGCGCTGGCCGCCGACCCCCGGGTGATGGACAAGAGCGGCCGGGCGCTGTCGACCGCGGGCCTCTACCCCGAGTACGGCTTCACCGACGCCGACGGCACCCAGCCCGACTTCGCCGCCTACTGGGCCGTCGCTCTCCAGAACGAGTTTGGGCCGCTGGGCGAGCCGCTGTGAGCCGCGGCTGGACCCTGCCCCCGGGGGAGACCGCAGACTGGCCGGCGTGATGAACATCGGAGAATTCGCGCAGCTGACGGGTCTGAGCATCAAGGCGTTGCGCCGCTACGACGAGCAGGGCCTGCTGCGGCCCGCCGTGGTCGACCCATGGTCGCGCTACCGGCGGTACTCGGCGCCGCAACTGGACACCGCGGTGCGGCTCAAGGCGCTGCGCGCGGCCGGGGTCGGGCTGGCCGAGGCCGAGCGCGCGCTGACCGGTCCGGCCGCGGCCGCCGAGGTCCTGGCTGAACACCGCGAGGCGGTGCAGGCCGAACGACGCCGCCAGGACCAGGCGCTGGAGGCCGCCGAGTCCCTGCTGCGAAGCGGTGCCCAGGACTTCGACGTCCAGCAGCGCCACGCCCCGGCGCGGTACTGGGTGGGGGTGGTGCTCACCGAGACCGGCGAACCCGAGGACGAGGAGGCCGCCACCGAGCACGCCAACGAGACCTTCGCCGCGCTGTGGCGGGCTCTGGCCGCCGAGGGCAACGCCCCGACCGGCGCGTTCTGGACCTCGATGCGGGTGTCGCCGCAGGAGCCCGATGCCGTCGAGCTGCTGTGCTGCTGGCCGATCGCCCGTCCGCTGCCCGACGACTGGTCGCTTCCCGGGCACCGCGTCGAGACCGGGCGGCTGCCCGCGGGTCCCGAACTCGTGGTCGGCTGGCGCCACGACGACCCGGTGCCCGCCATTGACGGCGCCACCCACCCCGCCGTGCTCGCCCTGCTGGTGCGGGCCGAGGCGCGCGGGGTGGACCTCGACGTGACCCGCCTGCGCCAGGGCGGCCTGCTCGAGGACGGCGAGAACGTCGGTGTGGAGGTCTGCATCCCGCTGGCCCTCCAGCCGTGATCGGGGCACATGGCTGACGACGCGTTGCCGTGCGCGCTCCGTGATTGTCACCGGCGGGGAGTGCGGGGCACCGAGGGGCGGGTTCTGTGCGGCCGGGCTCAGGCGGTTTTGCGAACGTGCGACGCCTCGGCGGAAAGCGGCGCGCCGTCGTGGTCGAGCGGGTGGAGTTCGGGAAGCTCCCGCCCCCGGTCGTCGACGAGAACGGAGCGCGGCTCGCCCGGGGCGAAGGCGTGGCGCTCGCCCCATTGGCGGAGAGCGACCACGGCCGTGAACAGGTCCTGCCCGGCTTCAGTGAGCCGGTAGGTGTGTCGCCTGCCGTCGGTGGCGGCGCTCTTGTCGAGGATGCCGTGCTCGACGAGTTTGCGGAGCCGGTCGGTGAGGATGTTGCGGGCGATGCCCAGCCGCTGGTGGAACTCGGTGAAGGCCGTCGCCCCGTCTATCGCGTCGCGGATGATCAGCAGGCTCCACCGGTCGCCGATCAGGTCGACGGTCCGTGCGACCGGGCAGGCCGGGTCGGTCCAAGCGCTTCCTGCGGCGAGTGAGACGTCCACTGGCCCCTCCGTGGTGAGTTGCAATCTGAAACCAGTATGCCCTAGCCTCCAATGGGTTTTATTTTGAAACCTATTGGAGGGTGATATGCCGCCAGGACTGACCGGGAGGCAGCGGGGTGTGCTCGCGCTGGTGTGCGCGGTGGCGGTGTCGACCATCTACGGCATCCAGCCGGTCATCGAGGCCGCGGGCGAGGACCTGGGTCTGGGGGAAGGAGCACTGGGGTGGCTGGTCGCCGCCGGCCAGATCGGCTATCTCGCGGGGCTGGTGCTGCTGGTCCCGCTTGGTGACCTGCTCGACCGCCGCAAACTCATCACGGTGCATTTGCTGCTCACAGCGGCAGGTGCGGGGGTGGCCGCCGCCGCTCACGGTGCCGGCATCGCGATCGCGGGCCTGGCCCTGGCCGGACTGTTCGCCGTGGTCGTGCAGGTCACGGTGGCCTACGTCGCCGCCGTCTCACCGACCGGCGAGCGTGGTCGCAACATCGGGGCGGTCACCTCGGGCGTGGTCATCGGGATCCTCGGAGTGCGGGTGGTCGGCGGCACGCTGGGCGAGCTGACCGGCTGGCGCATGGTCTACCTCGTTCTCGCCGGGCTGTGCGCGATGCTCGCGCTCGCCGCCCGGTTCACGCTCGAGGCCGACCTCCGCCGCCCCCGAGCGCGGTACGGGCAGCTGCTGCCATCGCTGGGTCGTCTGCTCGTCGGCGACCGGCTCTTCCTGAGTCGCGGGCTGGTCGCGTTCTTCCTGTTCGCCTCGTTCGGCACGCTGTGGAGCGGACTGGCGCTCCCGCTCGGCGACGCGCCGTGGCACTTGGGCACCACCGAGATCGGATTGTTCGGACTCGCCGGGCTGACCGGGGCGCTGGGCGCGGCCCGGGCCGGCCGATGGGCCGACCGCGGCCTGGCGCCCGCGGTCACCGGCTGGTCGCTGGCCCTGCTCACGGCCTCATGGCTGCTGATCGTCCAAGCGGAGGCATCGCTGTGGCTGTTGATCATCGGCGTCATCGTCCTGGACTTCGCCGTGCAAGCCGTCCACGTCAGCAGCCAGCACCTGCTCACCACCGCCCACCCGGACCAGAACAGCAGTGTGATCGGCGCCTACATGGCCTTCTACTCCCTCGGCTCCGCGCTCGGTGCGATCAGCACCACCTGGGCCTACAGCGCCGCGGGATGGTCGGCCGCCAGCCTGCTCGGCGCAACCTATGCCGCACTCGGACTCCTCGTCGCCATCTCGACCCGACGTTTCAACGCCCTACCGCGTGCGCAACAACCGAGTGCGTCCGCATCAACTACGTCCGCTGACCTCTGAAGTCGCGTGCTCCAGTGCCTCGCTTACCGCTCAGCGGCCGGTCCAGCGGGGCTTTTCCTTGTCCAGGAAGCAGCGCACCCCGTGGCGGAAGTCCTCGCTGCCGAACACCGCGCGCACCAGGTCGTCGCCGTCGGGCAGGTTCGCCAGGCGCAGCCGTCGCGCGGCCTGCTTGGCGGCCCACATCGTCAGTGGCGCGTGCTGGGCCAGGCGGCCCACCACGGCCTCGACCGTCGCATCGAGGTCGTCGGTCAGTTCGGCGACGAAGCCCGCGGCGTGGGCCTGCTCGGCGGTGAGCATCCGGGCGCGCAGCAGCACGTCCAGCGCGCGGGCGGGCCCGAGGTGGTGCACCAGCAGGGAGTAGGTGTTCATCGCCAGGCAGTTGCCCAGCGTGCGGGCCACCGGCACCCCGAAGCGGCCCGTCGGCGTGGACACCCGCAGGTCGCACACCGCGGCCACGGCCAGCCCGCCGCCCACGCAGTAGCCCGAGATCGCCGCGACCGTGGGCACCCGAGTGGTCTCCAACCGGTCCAGGACCCGCTCGACCCGCCGCTCGTAGGCGATGCCGTCCTCGCCGGAGCCGAACTCGGTGAACTGGCCGATGTCGGTGCCGGCCACGAACGCGTCGTTCCCGGCACCGCGCAGCACCAGCACGCGCACCTGCTCGTCGGCGTCGGCGCGTTCGCAGGCCTCCACCAGCCCGTCGTACATCGCCCAGGTCAGGGCGTTGCGCTGGGCGGGCCGGTTGAACAGCACGTGCAGGGCAGGGCCCTGGCGGGTGATGATCAGCTCGTCAGACATGGATCTCCTCATCGGTGCGCGGGGAACGCAGGCGCCGCAGCACGGCGGGCCCGGCCACCAGCGCGGCGGCCAGCACCAGGATCACCACCGCGATCGGCCGGGTGAACACCAGCAACAGGTTGCCGTCCTGGATCGCCGAAGTCTGCACCAGCGCCTTCTCGAACAGCGCCCCGATCACCACGCCGACCACCAGCGGCGCCATCGGCAGCCCGAAGCGCTTCATCCCGTAGCCGATGACCCCGAACACCAGCACCAGCCACACACTGAAGACGTTGTTGTCGATGGCGAAGGCGCCGACGAAGCTGGTGACCAGGATGATCGGGTACAGGTAGCCGTAGGGGATCCGCAGCAGCTGCGCGAACACCGGCGCCAGCGGCAGGTTGAGCACCAGCAGGATCACGTTGCCGATGAAGAACGACACCAGCAGCCCCCACACCAGCTCCGGCTGCTCGGCGAACAGCAGCGGACCGGGCTGCAAGCCGTAGACGGTCAGCGCGCCCAGCAGCACCGCGGTGGTGGCCCCGCCGGGAATGCCCAGGGTCAGGGTCGGGATGAAGTTGGCGTTGGCGGCGGCGTTGTTGGCGCTCTCGGGCGCGGCCACGCCCTGGATGGCGCCGTGGCCGAAGCGCGCGGAGTTCTTCGACACCCGCTTCTCCACCCCGTAGGCGATGAAGGAGGCCAGGGTGGACCCGGCGCCGGGCAGGCAGCCCAGCAGGAAACCCAGGACGCTGCCGCGGCCGATCGCACCGGCCGACTCCCGCAGCTCCGAGCGGCGCAGCGACAGGTCGCGGAAACGGGCGCGGATCGGTTCGGCGGCCCCGGCGTGGATCTGGTGCAGCACCTCGCCGACGGCGAACAGGCCGATGACGACCTCGACGTAGGGGATGCCCGACAGCAGGTTGACGTTGCCGAAGGTGTAGCGGGCCTGCCCGCCGCCCGCGTCGATGCCCACGCACGCCAGCAGCACCCCCGCGCAGGCCATCGCGCCGGCGCGCAGCTTGGACCCGGTGGAGAAGGCCACCATGGTCACCAGCGCCAGCACCATCACCGCGAGGTTCTCGGCGGGGCCGAAGCGCAGGGCGAACTCCGCGAACGGCGGGGCCAGCGCGGCCAGCAGCACCAGCGACAGGATCGCCGCGGCGAAGGAGCCGATGGCCGCGATCGCCAGCGCCGCACCGGCCCGGCCCTGCCGCGCCATCTGGTATCCGTCCATCGTGGTCACCACGCTGGCGGCCTCGCCGGGAGTGGACAGCAGCACCGAGGTGATCGTGCCGCCGTACTGGGAGCCGTAGTAGATCCCGGCGAGCATGATCAGCGCGGTCACCGGCTCCACGGTCAGCGTCAGCGGGATCAGGATCGCGATGCCGGTGCTGGAGCCCATCCCCGGCAGCAGGCCGATGACGGTGCCCAGCAGCACCCCGGCGAAGCACCACAGCAGGTTCTGCGGGGTGAACGCGGTGGTCAGCCCCAGCCACAGGTTGTCGAGCACGACGCCTCCTCGCGGCTTCTCAGACACCCAGCAGCCCGGTGGGCAGCGGCACCCGCAGCAGCACCGCGAACACCACGTGGGTGGCCACCGCGCATCCGGCGCTCATGGCCAGCGCCTGCGGCCAGCGCCTGCCCTCCAGCCAGGTGGAGATCACCAGCACCAGCAGCCCGAAGGACACGACCATGCCCAGCACCGGCATCAGCAGCACGGCGCCCAGCAGCAGTGCGAAGACCCGGCGCAGGATGCGCCGGCGCTGCCGGGCGTCACGCCCCTGCTGGTCGGTGCCCTCCGGCTCCTGCGGCGGTGGGGCCGCGCGCAGCCGTTGCCGCAGCAGCAGCGCCGAGAGCACCGCCAGCAGCCCGCCCGCCGCCAGCGGCAGGAACCCCGGGCCGACCCGGCCGCGGGGCAGCAGGACGCCGTAGCCCACCGCGCCGACCGCCACGGCCACGCCGAGCACCACCAGACCGCCGTAGAGCACGATCTCCTGTCGTCGCGCCGGATTCACCGCGCCACCACCTCCGCCACCAGCGCGTCGTTGGCGCGCAGGTACTCGGCGAACTCCACGCCGAACGCCGTTTTCGGTTGCAGGTACTCCGAGTGCACGTACTCGGCGTAGCCGGGTGACGCGGCGTACTCGCGGGCGGCGGCGATCCAGAACTCCCGCGCCCGCGGGTCCAGACGGCCCGCGGCGATCACTCCGCGGAACTGGGCGAAGGAGACCTCCACGCCCTGCTCGGCGGCGGTGGGGATCGCGGCCAGCTCCGGGTAGTCGTAGCGGGTGTCGGCGAAGACGCACAGCGCCTTGAGACGGCCCGCCCGCAACTGCCCGACGACCTCGCTGGGGTTGAGCGAGGCCAGCTCGACCTGTCCGCCCAGCAGTCCGGCCAGGGTCTCCCCGCCGGACTCGTAGGGCACCTGGTCGAACCCGGCGCCCTCGCGCCGCCGCATCAGCTCGAAGACGATCGCGTCCGGGCCCGCCGCGCCCGAGATCCCGGCCAGGACCCGTTGCTGCTTGCTGCGCCGCACCGCCTGGTCGCAGGTGTTCATCGGCGAGTCCTGCCGCGCGACCAGCAGCGTGTAGTCCTCGCCGAGCTTGAACACCGGGGTGAAGTCGCGGTGCGAGAACGCGACGTCCTGGCTGCGGGGCAGCGAGATCAGCGAGGTCTCGGTGGCCAGCAGGTAGTCCGGTGAGCCCGCCTTGGCCAGGAAGTAGGAGTAGCCGACCGCGCCCGCCCCGCCGTCGCGGTTGTCCACAGTGATACGCAGTCCCGGCTCGGCGGCCTCCAGGCCCCGCGCCATGGCCCGCCCGGCGATGTCGCTGCCGCCGCCGGCGGCGAAGGGCACGACCATCGTCACGTCCCCCGAGGGACGCGGTGCCCCCGCACCGACGACCTGCTCGGTCATCGCGCACCCTGCCAGGGCGGCCGCGCACGAGACGGCCACGGCCGTCCGCACCAACTCGCGCATAGCTCCTCCTCGAGCCGCCTCGCCGCGGATGTGGTCAGTGCCCGATCACGCCGGCGCGGCGCAACCGGTCGAGGTCCTCGGCACCGAAACCGGCCTCGCCGAGGACCTCGGCGGTGTCGGCACCCAGCACCGGTCCGGCCGCACCGCGCCGGACCGGGGTGCCGGAGAAGCGCATCGGCGAGCCGATCTGGCGCACCCCGCCGAGGTCGGGATGCGGCGCGTCCCAGAAGAAGTCGCGCTGGTTGAGGTGCTCGTCGCCGAAGACCTGGTCCATGGTGGCGATCGGCGCGCACGGCACACCGGCCTCCACCAGCACCTTCACCAGCGACTCGGTGCTGCGCGTGCTGGTGGTGGCTTCGATGGCCGGGATCAGGGTGTCGCGGTGGCGCTGGCGGTCGAAGGCGTTGGTGTAGCGGGGGTCCTCCAGCAGCTCGTCCAGTCCCAGCGCGTGGCAGAACGCCGGCCAGGTCTTGGGCGTGGTGGCCCCGATGGTGACCCAGCCGTCGCTGCTGCGCACCGCCTGGTACGGCGCGGTGGTCTGGTGCGCCGAGCCCAGCGGGGCGCCGACCTCGCCGGTGGCGAAGTAGGTCCCGGCCTCCCACACCGCGAAGGACACGCCGGACTCCAGCAGGTTGACGTCGATGTGCTGGCCCTGACCGGTGTGCTCGCGCGCCCGCAGTGCGGCGACCGCCGCCATCGCCCCGTACAGCGCGCACACCAGGTCGCACATCGGCACCCCGACCTTGGTCGGCGTGCCGTCGGGGGTGCCGGTGATGCTCATCAGCCCCGACCTGGCCTGCGCCATGATGTCCAGGCCCGGTTGGGCGGCCAGCGGACCGTCCTGGCCCCATCCCGACGCCGAGACGTAGACCAGCCCCGGGTTGATCTCCCGAGCCTCGGGATAGCCGAAGCCCAGACGCGTCAGCGCCCCCGGGCGCAGGTTCTCCACCAGCACGTCGGCCTCGGCCAGCAGCCGCCGCAGCACGTCCTTGCCCTGCTCGGTTTTGAGGTCCACCGCCACCGAGCGCTTGTTGCGGTTGAGCCGGGCGAACGGGGAGGAGTGCCCGTCGAGGAACGGGCCGGTCTGGCGCACCGGGTCACCGCCCTCGGGGTTCTCGATCTTGACGACGTCGGCGCCGAGATCGGCCAGCTGCATCGTGGCGAAGGGGGCGGCCATGAACGCGCCGATCTCCAGCACGCGCACGCCGTGCAGTGGGGCAGAAGGACTGGTCATGCGCCGCTCCGTGGACGAAGGGGGAACATCCGGTGCTGCGACGTGATCGGGATCACTGACTTTTGTCTACAGCAGTCAGGCGAACGTGAACAGCTTTTCTGCCAAGGTTGCTCCAGGCGGAGCACCGTGGGGTGCGGCGCGATCCGCCGGAAACCGCCGCGGTGAACGCGAGCGGGAGAGGACACTGCGATGGTGAGCGGATCTTCGGACGACAGCACCGCAAGCGGCGTGCGCGCCCCCAGCATCGTCGGCCCGCCGAGCCTGGTGGATCTGGCCGCGGCCACCCTGCGCCGCATGATCGTCGGCGGCGAGCTGCTCTGCGGTCAGCGGATCGTGGAGAACCGCCTCACCCGCGAGCTGGGTATCAGCCGGCCGCCGCTGCGGGAGGCGTTGCGGACGCTGGAGCGCGAAGGTCTCGTGCGCCAGGTCCCCCGCAAGGGCGTCATCGTCACGCCGCTGACGCTGCACGACATCTACGAGATCTTCACGCTGCGCGCGGAGTTCGAGCGGCTGGCGGTGCGTCTGGGAGTGCCGGTGCGCGACCAGGCCAGGCTGCGGCGGTGCAGCGAGGCGCTACGCGCGATGGGCGAGGCCGCCGACGCCGGCGACGAACCCCGCTACGCCGAGTGCGCCTTCGAGTTCCACGTCTCCATCGTCGGGCTCTCCGGCCACCGGCGGCTGGAGGACGCCTACCGGTCGCTGCAGCTGCAGATGATGCTGGCCATGGCGCTCAACCGGCGGGCCCGCCAGCCCACCGAGACCCTGAGCGAGGACATCGCCCGCCACCGGCAGCTGCTGGAGGCGGTGGACACCGGGGATCCGGATACGGTGCTGCGGGAACTGGGCAGCCACGGCGACCGCAGCTTCCTGGAGGGCATCGAGTCCGAAGTGGAAGGCCACACCGAGGTGGCGCTGCGGTGGCTGCGGCAGCAACGCGAGAACCAGGAGACACGATGACCCAGCAGATCTTCACCCTGGCCATCGACGGGCACGAGCCCGAGATCGACCCCGGCGCCTGGACCGCTCCGGGCGCCAGCCTCATCGGGCGCGTCCGGCTCGCCGCCGGAGCCAGCGTCTGGTACTCCACCGTGCTGCGCGGCGACACCGAGTGGATCACCATCGGCGCCGACACCAACATCCAGGACGGCTGCGTCGTGCACGCCGACCCGGGCTTTCCCACCACCGTGGGCAGCGGCGTCACCGTGGGCCACCGGGCGGTGCTGCACGGCTGCACCGTCGGCGACCACGCGCTGATCGGGATGGGCGCGGTGCTGCTCAACGGCTCCAAGGTCGGCGAGGGGTCGCTGGTGGCCGCCGGGACCGTGCTGCTGGAAGGCACCGAGGTCCCGCCGGGAACCCTGGTGGCGGGCACCCCGGGCAAGGTGCGCCGCGAGCTCACCGACGACGAACGCGCCGGGCTGCGCATCTCGGCCCAGCAGTACGTCCAGAACGCGACCCGCCACCGCGACGCCCTCGGCGGGTAATACCCGATCGGGGCCCGCCTGTCACCCACACGTGGCGGCCCGAAACACGACAGTGCCGTGACCACGAGACGTGGCCACGGCACTGTGCACGTGACAGCCCTTCCGCTCGGGGAAGGGAGCTTTCCGAGGCGAACCCCGTTGTGGGACCACGGCGTTGGCGGCGCGGAATCCCCGCGCCGCGACCCGACGGTTGACCACGCTCAGCACGCCTCCGCGAGGGGATCGCCCGGTCGGGAGGCGCTGAGTGAGCAGGGCCTGTGTTTCAGCCCTGCGCGCGGCTCTGGGTGGCAGCGGATCCCGGGTGCCGCATCACCATGCGGGCCCGTCCCATCTCACGTGCCATGCTTCCCAGCCAACGAACCAGACCTGCCATTGCGGCGCCCTCCACTTGCGTCATATTGGTCCAATTCGAGATCCACCGTCCGCCTTAAGGGGTCTTGGTCCCATGACCGCTGGCCCCGCCGGTGTTGAAGGGTCTCACTCGCATCATCGCCACTGGTAGGCGCTGTATTTCAACCCAAAGATAACGAAAAGATAACGGAAGATCGGAAGTGGTTGCTTCTCTGAAACAGTGCGCTGAACGCAGCAGAAGGCGGGGCGCGCCGGTTGAATGCGCGCCCCGCCGAACAGCCCTGCGTCTGACTCTGATCAGACCAATGTGTGACGTAGATCGTCCTTGGATCGAAACATCCCCGGAACTGCGGTGCGATCAGTCCGGGGACGCCACCGCCGTCAGCCCGGGTGCGCGCCGACGGTGTCGCGCAGCTCCCCGGCCATCGACATGTCCGACTGCCGCGCGCAGTGCGCGCAGCAGAAGAAGCGGCCGCTGGCCTCCACCCCGTGCCCGAGGATGCGGCACCCGCAGTGCTCGCACTGCGGCGCCAGGCGCTGCGCGGCGCACTCGAAGCTGTCGAAGGTGTGCACCCCGCCGCCAACGGTGTGAATCTCGAAGGTCATCCAGTAGTCGTTGCCGCAGACTTCGCACGTGCCCATCGTCGACCTCCCTGCGAGTTTCGCCGGAGAACCAAGCATGCGGTGGGGTGCATGCCCCGGCAACCGCACCGGCGGCGGGAGTTGATCGCCACGGCCCCGCCTGGCAGCGTGCGAGCTCTCAGCGCGACCACGGGAGTGCCCATGCACGACGATCGCAGCATTGTCGAAAAGCGACTGGAACGCGTGCTCGCCGAACGCCTGCGGCCGGCCCAGCACACCGCGAGCACGCCGTGCGAGGTCGCGGTGTGGCACGTGCCGGGCGAACCGGTGCCGGTGCAGGAAGCGCTGGCCGCCGACTACGAGCCCGCCGCGGTCGGCGACCGGTGGGGCCCGGCCTGGGGCACCAGCTGGTTCCGCATCAGCGCCACCGTCCCCGAGCAGTGGGCGGGGCTGGCCGTGGAGGCCGTGGTCGACCTGGGTTTCGACGACGACCGCGCCGGGTTCCAGTCCGAGGGACTCGTCCACCTGCCGGACGGCACACCGGTGAAAGGGCTCAACCCGCGCAACACCTTCATCCCCGTGGGCCCCGACGCCGCCGGGCAGTCGCGCACCTGGTTCGTCGAGGCCGCCGCCAACCCGCTGATCCTGGGGCCCGACGGGTTCCGGCCCACCCCCCTGGGTGACCCGGCCACCGCCGGACCCGACCCGCTGTACCGGCTGGAGCGCGCCGATCTCGCGGTGCTGGACGAGACGGTGTGGAACCTGGTGCAGGACACCGAGGTCCTCGACCAGCTCATGCGCGAGCTGCCCGCCGACAGCCCCCGCCGCCACGAGATCCTGCGCGCCCTGGAACGCATGCTCGACGCCCTGGACTTGCACGACGTGTCCGGCAGCGCCGCGGCGGCCCGCTCCCAGCTCGCCGAGGTGCTGGCGCGCCCGGCGCACGCCAGTGCCCACGTGCTGTCGGCGGTCGGCCACGCCCACATCGACTCGGCGTGGCTGTGGCCGCTGCGGGAGACGGTGCGCAAGGTCGCCCGCACCGTCGCCAATGTCACCGCCCTGATGCCCGAGCACCCCGAGTTCCGCTTCGCGATGTCGCAGGCCCAGCAGCTGGACTGGGTCAAGCGCCACCACCCCGCACTGTTCGAGCGGGTCCGCGAGCACGTGCGCGGCGGCCAGTTCGTGCCGGTCGGCGGGATGTGGGTGGAGTCCGACACCAACATGCCCGGCTCGGAGGCGATGGCCCGGCAGTTCGTCCACGGCAAGCGGTTCTACCTCGAGGAGTTCGGCATCGACACCCAGGAGGTGTGGCTGCCCGACTCCTTCGGCTACAGCGCCGCCCTGCCGCAGCTGGTGGCGGCCTCGGGGTCGCGGTGGTTCCTGACCCAGAAGATCTCCTGGAGCCGGACCAACAAGTTCCCGCACCACACCTTCTGGTGGGAGGGCATCGACGGCACCCGGGTGTTCACCCACTTCCCGCCGGTGGACACCTACAACTCCGAGCTGTCCGGGGGCGAGCTGGCCCACGCGGTGCGCAACTTCGCCGAGCACGGCTACGCCACCCGCTCGCTGGTGCCCTTCGGCCACGGCGACGGCGGCGGCGGGCCCACCCGGGAGATGCTGGCGCGCGCCTACCGCACCGCCGACCTGGAGGGCTCGCCGAAGGTCCGCCTGGATTCCCCGCGGGAGTTCTTCGAGGCCGCCCACGCCGACCACCTCGCGCCCGCGGTGTGGTCGGGCGAGCTGTACCTGGAGTTCCACCGCGGCACCTACACCTCCCAGGCGCGCACCAAGCAAGGCAACCGGCGCAGCGAGCACCTGCTGCGGGAGGCCGAGCTGTGGTGCGCCACCGCCGCGGTGGCCGCCGGCCACGACTACCCCTACGACGAGCTGGACGGGCTGTGGAAGACGGTGCTGCTGCACCAGTTCCACGACATCCTGCCGGGCTCGTCGATCGCCTGGGTGCACCGCGAGGCCGAGGCGGCCTACCGGCAGGTGGCGGTGGAGCTGGAGGAGATCATCGGCGCCGCGCAGCGCGCGCTGGCCGGTCCCGCAGGGGCACAGCAGGTCACCTTCAACGCCGCCCCGCACGCCCGCAACAGCGTGCCGGGCATGGCCGCCGGACCCGCGCAGGAAGGTGCTGCCCCGACCGTGACGCGCCAGCCCGACGGCACGATCCTGCTCGACAACGGCCTCGTGCACGCCAGCATCGACCACCGCGGCCTGCTGACCTCGGTGCACGACAGCACCGCCGAACGCGAGGCGCTGGCACCGGGGGCGGCGGGCAACCTGCTGCAACTGCACGCCGACCACCCCAACGAGTGGGACGCCTGGGACATCGACGAGTTCTACCGCCACCAGGTCCGCGACCTCACCGAGTTCGACACCATCGACCTCGACGACACCGGCGTGGTCATCCGCCGCAGCTTCGGAGGCTCCACGATCACCCAGCGGATCAGCCTGGCCGCCGGAGTGCGGCGGGTCGACGTCGACACCGAGGTCGACTGGCACGAGTCGGAGAAGCTGCTCAAGGTCGCCTTCCCGCTGGACGTGCACGCCGACCGGTCGGCGTCGGAGATCCAGTTCGGCCACGTCCACCGCCCCACCCACACCAACACCTCCTGGGACGCGGCGAAGTTCGAGATCTGCGCCCACCGCTGGATCCACGTCGGCGAGCCCGGCTACGGCCACGCGGTGACCAACGACTCCACCTACGGCCACGACGTCACCCGCGACACCCGGCCCGACGGGGGCACGACCACCACGGTCCGGCTGTCGCTGCTGCGTGCGCCGCGGTTCCCCGACCCCGACACCGACCACGGCGTGCACCGCCTGCACTACAGCCTCGTCGTCGGCGCCGATATCGCCGACGCGGTGCGCGAGGGCTACCGCCGCAACCTGCCCGAGCGGACCGTGCCCGGCACCCGCACCGTGGAGCCCCTGGTGGAGGTCGACGACGATGCGGTGGTGGTGGAATCGGTCAAGCTGGCCGACGACCGCAGCGGTGATGTGGTGGTCCGCCTCTACGAGTCGCGGGGAGGCCGGGCCAGGGCGCGGCTGTCGACGACGTTCGCCGCGGACTCGGTGACCCGCACCGACCTGCTGGAACGTCCGGTGGCCGAACCGTCGGGCGCCACCGACGCGCTGGAGCTGCGGCTGCGGCCGTTCGAGATCGTGACGCTGCGGTTCACCAGGCGGGATCGGTGACGACGACGACCTGGATCAGCGGCCCCTCGTCCTCGGTGACGCGCAGGAGGTAGCGGTAGGCCTCGCGCTGGCGGGTGGTGCCCTCGGCGTCGAGGTAGGACCACACGACGTCGACGGTCACCAGCTGCCCGGTCAGCGGCCAGTGCCCGCGCACCGACGGCTGGGCGGTGACCAGGCCGCGGGCGCGGTGCTGTTCGGCGTGGCCGTCGAAGTAGGCCTCGATCTCCTCGGCCGCCGAGATGGCCACGCTGCCGGCGTCGGAGAGCACCAGCGCCGGGACCCGGTAGCAGCCGGCGATGGTCGCCGCGTCGCCGTCGCTGAGCGCCTGGCCGTAGTCGGCGAAGAAGTCGGTGAGCATGTCCAGATCGATCCGAACCGCACTCATGCCCGCACGGTAACCGCCCGGATCGGCCACCGCTCGCGCAGATTCCGGGCTTGATCTCCAGTGCGCTGGAAGTCCTACCGTCGGCCGGAGGCGGCAGGCGGTCGTGGAGGCGATGAACATGCGCGTGGTGTGGGCGAGCGGATTCGGTGGTCCGGAGGTGCTGGTGGCGGGGCGGGCCGAGGCGCCGGTGGCCGGGCCCGGGCAGGTGGTGGTGGCGGTGGAGGCCGTCTCGATCACCTTCGTGGAGACCCAGATCCGCCGAGGCGAGTCGCCCGGCCCGCCGCTGCCGGAGGTGCCCTACGTCCCGGGCAACGCCATCGCCGGGCGGGTGATGGCCACCGGTGAGGGCGTGGCCCCGGCGTGGCGGGGCAAGCGGGTGGTCACCGAGACCGTCGACGACAGCGGCGGCTACGCCGAGCAGGCGCCGGCCGCCGTGGAGGACCTGCTGTCGGTGCCCGACGGGCTGGGCCTGCCCGAGGCGGCGGCGCTGCTGCACGACGGCAGCACCGCGCTCGGGCTGTTCGACAACGCCTCGATCCAGGCGGGCGAGTGGGTGCTGGTGGAGGCCGCGGCGGGTGGACTGGGCAGCCTGCTGGTGCAGCTGGCCCGCGCGGCGGGAGCCCGCGTCATCGGTGCGGCGCGCGGAAAGCGCAAGCTCGACGTGGTGAGCGGGCTCGGGGCCGAGGTCGTGGTGGACTACTCCGAGCCGGACTGGACCGAGCGGCTGCGCGACACACCCCCGACGCTGGTCTTCGACGGCGTGGGCGGTGCGATCGGCCGCGCGGCCTTCGACTGCCTGGCACCGGGCGGCCGGTTCTCCATCCACGGCGCGGCCAGCGGCGCGATCACCGCCCCCGGCGACGGCGAAGCGCAGCGGCGCGGCGTCACCGTGCTCGGGCTGGACCAGCTGTTCACCTTGCGCACCGGGATGCGTGACCGCGTCCAGCGGGCCCTGGCCGAAGCCGCGGCGGGGCGCCTGACCCCGACCATCGGCCAGACCTACCCACTGGAGCAGGCCGCCGAGGCCCACGCTGCCATCGAATCCCGCGCCGTCATCGGCAAAACCCTGCTGCTGCCCTGACAGCGTCGTGGGACGGGGCCTCCCGCCGCCGTGTTCAGCGCAGGGAACGCACGAACGCGCTGAACACGGCGGGGGTGAGGCGAAGGACCGGCCCGTCGGGATCTTTGGAGTCCCGCACGGCAACGGTTCCCGGAGCGAACCCGACTTCGACGCAGTTCTCGGACGGGCCACTGCGGCTGCTCTTGCGCCAGGAGAGGTCGGTCGTGGTCATCTGGGACTCCCGGGTCGGGGGCGGGTTCACCGCAGTTTGCGGAGAAAAGCCCTGAACGCGTTGTGCGACACCCGCAGGATCGGCCCGCCGAGGTGCTTGGAGTCGCGCAGGGCTACATCGGTGGGGAGGAACGCGACCTCCACGCAGTTCTCGCGGACGCTGCGGCTGCTTTTGCGCCAGGACCGCTTGTCGGTCACGTGCATGCCGGTTCCTCCATGACGAGGTGTGGTGTCAACGCAGGGCGCGAAGCAGTTTCTGAAACGCACGCGGTGTTACGCGGAGGGTGGGGCCGTTCGGGTCCTTGGAGTCCCGCACCGCCACCGCCGTGGCGGTGAACGCGACCTCCACGCAGTTCTCGCGGACGCCACTGCGGCTGCTCTTGCGCCAGGTGAGGGCGGACTGCTCGGTCTCTCTCATTCCCGGCTCGCTTCCGTGTCCAGATGTCGTGCCATCTCGGCGATCAGCTCGCCTGATTGTTCCTCACACAGGGCTCGGGCTGCCAGGTTCCTGAGGGCGTCGCGGTAGACGTCGACCTCGTGGCGTTCCTCGACGAACAGGCTCGAGGTCAGGTTCTCCAGGAACACCACGCTGGGACCTTCGTGCTGCTGGAGCAGGGTGAACGCGCCGCTGGCGCCGACGTGGCCTCCGGTGTTGGCCACCACGCGGATGCTGATGTTGTGCCTCGCCGAGCACTCGAGCAGATGCTCCAACTGGCGTCGTAGGACATCACGTCCACCGACCATCTGGTGCAGCGCCAGCTCGTGGATGAGGACGTGCAGCTTCGGCGGGCGTTCGCGCAGCAGTACTTTGTGGCGGTTCAGGCGTGTGATCATGTGCTGCTCGACCGCTTCGGGCGGCACGGCCTGCGACTCGGTCATGAGCGCTCTGGTGTACTCGCCCGTTTGCAGCAGGCCCGGCACCACGGTCGTTTCGAAGTTGATGACGCGAGCCGCTCTGGCTTCCAGGGCGATGAGGGTGCGTTGGCGTTGGGCGAAGTCCGGGTGGTTGCGTTGCCACCAGCCGCGGCGCTCGGCCTCTCGCGCGAGCGCGAGGAGTTCGCGCCGCCGGGTGCCTTTCACGCCGTAGACGGCCAGCAGTGAGGCGATGTCCTCGACGGGCAGCGTGCGGCGGCCGGTTTCGAAGCGGCTGAGCTTGCTGGCCGAGGCGTCGATGCGTTCGGCGGCGTCGGCGAGGCTGAGGGCGTTGGTCTCGCGCAGGGTGCGCAGTTCGTCGCCGAGTTGCTGGCCTCGGACGGTGGGATCTGGGTCTGTCATGTCGGTGTCCCCGTGGTGAGTCGGTTGATCATGGTCACCACGCCCGAACCGACGCTGTCGCGCCGCCGCGCCGAGCAACCATCCCAAGGCAGGAACCGTTGCCAGCACTGCAAAAACCGGGCGGTCGCGCCGGCAGCGAGCACCGACACGACCGCCCGGTAGCGCTACCTCAGCGCAGGAGTCGCTTCCACACCTCGTGGTCGGCGACGCCGGTGGGCTGCAGGCCGTTGGCGGCCTGGAAGTCGCTGACCGCGGTGGCGGTGCGGCCGGCGTAGTGGGCGTCGGCGGGGACGTAGTGCCCGCGCGAGGTGAGCAGGGTTTGCAGGGCGCGGACGGCGTCGCCCTGCCCGTCGCCGGAGAGCACCGGTGCCAGCGCGGTCCAGGCGGTGCCGCCGAACAGGCCGGGTTCCTCGATTCGGGTGGCGTAGCAGGTGGCGGTCTCGAAGTGGTGGTCGCGCAGGAACCGCGTGGTGGCGGCCTGGGTCTGGGGGCCGTGGACGCCGTCGACGGGCACGTCGGCGGCTCCCTGGGCGCGCAGCAGGTACTGGGTGGCGGTGACGGCGGGGCCGGTGGCGCCGGGCTTGAGCAGCAACCAGGTCACCGGGTGCACGACGTGTTGTCCGACGGCGGCTCCGACGGCTTCGCGCAGTTCGGGTAAGCGCCCGTAGAGCACTTCGCCGGGGCATTCGGTGGACATGAAGTCGCGGTGGCCGTAGATCGCGCTGGCGCTGATGCCGTACTGGGCGATCATGTAGGTGCACAGCTCCACCAGCGTGGTCCAGAGCTTGGCCGGGACGTCGGCGCTGGTGTAGGTGCCTTCGTTCTCGATGCCCAGCGACACCGAGTTCTGGTCGCCGGCGTGGGCGCCGAGCACGTGCTGGCTCCCGGCGGTGAGCACCGACAGGCTCTTGTGCCTGCCTTCGGTGAGCCAGCCGCCGCGGCTGTTGGTGAAGTTCTGGCCGGTGTCCTTCCAGCCGTTGCCGTCCATGTGGTGGTTCTGGATGGCGCGGGAGAGCGCGAACGCCTGGGCCTGGGAGGTGTCGTCGACGTTGGCCGAGGCGGTGTGGTGGACGATGATCTTGGTGGGCTTGCTGTCCAGGACGTCGATCGCGCTGGTGGGCTCGCGCGCGCCCCACTCGTCGCAGCCGGAGATCGACGGGGCGGCCGGCCTGAACGGCGCGCCGTGTGCGGGGAGGCCGAGGGTGCCGGCGGCGGTGACGGTGAGTCCGCCGACGAGGAACGAGCGGCGTGCCAGCGGCGAGCGGCGAAGGGACATGGAGGTCTCCAATGCGGCCAGGTTGATCACGTTCGGGGTCGGGGCGAACCTAGGAACAAGAGCGTGCAGGTACCAGGGCCGCGTGAGTAAATAGTTGGCGAAAAAGCGCCAACGAGTGGTTGCTTGATCACGCGCCGGAGCGGAGTGCCTGCCGGGTCCCGGCGCTACTGTGAGCGCGGGCGATCATCGACGGAGGCGGATGTGAGGGTTGCGGTGACCGGCGCGAACGGCCGGATCGGCCGGGTCGTGGTGGACGCGCTGGTGCGCGATGGGCACGAGGTGGTGGCCATCGACCGCTCGCTGCCGCAGTCCCGGGCGGGTGTGGAGGCGGTGGCCGCCGATGTCACCGACTTCGACGCGGTGCGCGACGCGCTGGAGGACTGCCGGGGTCTGGCGCATCTGGCCGCGGTTCCCTCGCCGTGGCACGACGTGGGCCACGTCGTGCACAACACCAACGTCACGGCCGGTTTCAACGCGCTGTCGGCGGCGGTGGAGGCCGGGATCTGGAAGGTGTGCCAGGCGTCGAGCATCAACGCGGTGGGCGGGGCGTTCTCGCGGCGCGCCCGTTACGACTACTTCCCCGTCGACGAGACGCATCCGACCTACAACGAGGATCCCTACAGCCTGTCGAAGTGGATCGCCGAGGCCCAGGCCGACTCCTTCGCGCGCCGGTACGCGCAGCTGACGGTGTCGAGCCTGCGCATCCACGGCGCGGTGCCCGACCGCGACGCCGCCCGCGTGTCCGATCCCGGCGATGCGATCGCGGTCAACCACCTGTGGGGTTATGTGCGGCTGGACGCGATCGCGCAGGCGTTCGTGCTGGCGTTGCGGGCCGAGTGGCGGGGCCACGAGGTGTTCAACATCGTCGCCCCCGACACCGCCGTGGACGTCGGCTCGCGGGCGCTGGCCGCCGAGTACTACCCGGGGGTGCCGATCCGCGCCGACATGGTCGGGCGCGACGGGTTCTACGACTGCTCCAAGGCGCGTCGCGTGCTGGGTTGGACCCACGAACCGGGCAACGCCAACGGCTGAGCGCCGGCGGTCGCCTCATGGCCGAGGCAACAACGCGATCACAACGGCGTCATGCCCGCAGCGTGGCCGGGTCCCACTGGCGGAGACATCCGGCATTGCGATGGCTGTGAGGGGCATGGGGACCCATGGACCGATTCGCCGACTTCCTGCGGCGGCAGATCGACATCGACCTCGAGTTGCTGCGCTGGGTCCGCGAGGACGCCGAGGCGGGCAGCGAGCGCGGCTGCTATGTCAGCGTCATCCGGGGGTTCCGGGAGTGCGAGCTCAAGACGCGGCTGTTGCGGGCGCATCAGTGGTGCGGTTCCGGGGCGGGGCCGTGCGACCAGGTCGGTGACGCGTTCCCGCCGGAGGACGAACGCGGCTGCACGACCCGCGCGTTGCTGGGCCTGCCGTATTCCGACCGGCCCGGATACGCCAAGCGCTGGCGCCCGTGAGCGAAGCTCAGGGATTGATGGCGTACTCGGTGAACTGACCGCAGGCGCGGAATCCCAGGCGCCGGTAGACGCGCTCCCCGTCGGCGGAAGCCTGCAGGACGGCCGTGCGGTGGCCGGCGTCGCGGGCGGTGTGCAGGGCGGCCAGGGTGATGGCCGCGCCGTAGCCGCGGCGGCGCTCGGTGGCCAGGGTGGCGATGTTGTAGATGCCGGCGACGTCGGCGTGCAGGAACACCTCTGCTGTGCAGACCGGGCGTCCGGCCGCGTAGCCGACCAGGTAGCGGGCGGGGCAGCCGGGTGCCAGCGCCGCGCCGGCGGCTTCGGCGTAGAAGCGGTGGACGGTGGCCGCGGGCGGGTCCCAGTTGGCGGCCAGGATCGCGGCGTAGTCGGCGAGTTCCGCGCGGGTGCCGACTTGCCGGATGTGCAGGTCCGGGACGGGTGCGGGCGATGGTGCGTGGTCGAGGTGGGCCCACATGCCGGTTTCGGTTTCCGATGGGGACAGTCCCGCGTCGTGCAGGTGTGCGGGCAGTTTCGGTGGCGTTGAGGCGGGTCCGATCCACCAGGAGAACGGGCGTGCGGTGGCGGTCAGCTCCCGCACGGTCTCGCCGACCCTGGTCGCGGCGGTGGCGGGGGTGAGCTGGGTGGCGGCGACGATGTTGAAGGTGTCGTCGTGCAGGCCGCTGTCGGCGACGATCAGGTCACCGGTGTCGGTGACGGTGGCGTCCGGTAAGTGGCGGTGCAGGTGGCAGGCGTGTTCGGCGAGGTTCTGCTCCATCCTGGCCGGCAGTCCGGCCTCGGCGGTGCTGTCCTGCGGTGGGGTCATGGTGGTTCATTGCAGCACCGCGAGCCGCTGCGGGCATGCGGTTTTCACCCGCGGTGGACCGCGGTGCGGGCGTGTCGGGCGGGTAGTACTGCGGGGATGGCCGGGTGGTGACGACGGGCGAGGTGGTCGGCGGATGAGCGAGGCGGTCGTGGTCGGCTCCGGTCCCAACGGGCTGGCCGCCGCGGTGGCGCTGGCGCTGCGGGGCGTGTCGGTGACGGTTTTGGAAGCGGCCGAGGAGATCGGGGGCGGTGCCCGCTCCGGTGAGCTCGACGTGCCCGGGGTGGTGCACGACCACTGCTCGGCCGCGCACCCGACAGGTGTGGGCTCGCCGTTCCTGCGGATGCTGCCGCTGGAGCGGTACGGGCTGCGGTGGCGGTGGCCGGAGGTCGACCTGGCGCATCCGCTCGATGACGGCAGCGCGGGGGTGATGCTGCGTTCGGTCGCCGACACCGCCGCGCTGCTGGGTGCCGACGGAGGCAGGTGGCGGGCGTTGTTCGAGCCGCTGGCGGCGGACTTCGACGCGGTGGCCGCCGACATCATGCGCCCGGTGACCCACCTTCCTGCGCATCCGGTGGCGTTGGCGCGGTTCGGGCTGCGCGCGGTGCAACCGGCGACGGTGCTCGCGCGCCGCTGGCACACCGCGCAGGCGCGGGCCCTGTTCGCCGGGACTGCGGCGCACGCGTTCCGCCCGCTGCACGCGCCGGTGTCGGCGGCGATCGGGCTGATGATGACCGCGGCCGGGCACCGCTACGGGTGGCCGGTGGCCGAGGGCGGGTCGGGCGCGGTGACAGGTGCGCTGGCGCGGATGCTGCGTGCGCACGGCGGCCGGATCGAGACGGGGGTGCGGGTGCGGTCGCTGGCGGAGCTGCCGGCGGCGGAGGCGGTGCTGCTGGACGTGTCACCGCAGGCGGCCGCGGAGCTGGCCGGGGACCGGCTGCCGGTGCGGGTGCGGCGCGCCTATGAGCGGTTCCGGCGTGCTCCGGGCGCGTTCAAGGTGGACCTGGTCGTGGAGGGCGGGGTGCCGTGGCGCAACGAGCACTGCCGGCGTGCCGGGTTCGTCCACGTGGGAGGGACGCTGGAGGAGGTCGCCCACGCCGAGCGGGAGGTCGTGCGGGGACGCATGCCGGCGCGGCCGGTCGTGCTGGTGGCCCAGCAGTACCTGGCCGATCCGGGCCGGTCCCGCGGTGACCTGCATCCGGTGTGGGCCTACGCCCACGTGCCTTATGGCTATCCGGGTGACGCCACCCCGGCGGTGCTGGAGCAGCTGGAGCGCTTCGCGCCGGGAGTGCGGGAGCGGGTGGTGGCGGTGCGTTCGCGTTCGACGGCGGAGATGGCCCGCTACAACCCCAACTACGCCGGTGGCGACATCATCATGGGCGCCAACACCCCGGTGCAGTCGGTGTTGCGTCCGCGGGTGACGTGGGATCCCTACCGCACCGGGGTGCCGGGGGTGTACCTGTGCTCGGCGGCGACTCCGCCCGGTGCCGGAGTGCACGGCATGTGCGGGTTCAACGCCGCCCGCTCGGCGCTGCGCGCGCTGTAGGAAGTCCAGGCGTCCAGGTGTGTCGTTGTGGTCTCGTCTGGACCCGGCAGGAAGGGTGGTTCCAAGCATCGCGTCATCTACTCGGTCGCGTCGTCTCTCGACGGCTACAACACCGACGCCCAGGGCGACTACTCCTGGGCGTTCCCCGACGAGGAGGTCATCGCCGCACTCAACGCCGACGCCCGCGAGGTGAGCACGTACCTGTACGGGCGGCGGATGTATGAGGCGATGGCGGGGTGGGAGACCGATCCGGCGGTCGCTGCTCAGTCGCCGGAGTCGGCGGCGTTCGCGACCACGTGGCAGGCCGCTCAGAAGATCGTCTTCTCGGCCGGTCTGCCCGAGGTGTGGACGCGGCGCACTCGGCTGGAGCGGGAACTGACGGCCGAGGCGGTCGAGACCGCCCGGGGGCCGAGGCATCCGGGGACCTGACGGTGGAGGGCCCGACCTTGGCCCGCAGTGCGCTTCGGCTCGGGCTCGTCGACGTGATCGAGCTGCTGCTCTGTCCCGTCGTCGTCGGGGCGGGGACACCGGTGCTGCCGGATGGGTTTCGAACCGCTCTTTCCCTCACGCGCGAGCGCCGGTTCGGCAACGGCATGGTGCAGCTCACCTACGCCGTCCGATAGCCGGCTTCGCCCGCCATGGCACACTTGGCGGGGACGTCACCGTTTCGGGCGCGGCTGTTCGGGTGAGTGTTCACCCGCTCGTGGCGGTCATTCTTGGCCTGCATCGGCCGGGGCTCGGCTCGTGGCCGGTACTCGAGCGGGCTTGTGCCCGTGCATGGGCGGGGGATGCGGACACCGCCGTGCGGGCGGAAGATCACGTTTACTGATCGCGCCTCTCCGAATCAACGACAATTATCGGAATTACCGAAATTGCCCGGGGAATCGTAGTAGCTCGTGTGTCCGGACGCGGGCGCTGTTCGGGGTGCCGCGTTTCGGGTGAGGGGTCACTCGCCTGTGGTGGCCACCCTTTTATCTGTATTGGCGGCAAAAGTCGGCCCATAGACTCCTGCAGCGGAATGATCGACATCCTGCGAACGGACGAGGAAAAGCGCGTCATGCTCATGCAGCGGCAGGCCGTCTCCGCTGATCCGGTATCCGCCGCACGGTACCAGCGTCGGAATCGCCGAAACCACGCCGGGGAATGCGACGTCCGCGGGATGTGCCGGAAGGCGCCGGACGGCGGGCGCGCCGATCGGGGGCCCGGTCGTAGCCGCCGGCCCGAGGGCCGTGGCTGCGGTGTCGGCGGCGGGGCACCTGCGCCAGCAGCGGGCAGCGGGTGTCTCCGCCGCCGATCCTCGGCCGGTCCTTCTCCTCCGGAGCCGCCGCGCACGGCGTGAGCAGACGCCGGTGCCGGTGCCGCGATCGCGTTTCCGGATCGCCGAGCGGCTGCTGACCACTCGTGACAACCCACCGCACACCAGCAAGTTTCATCGACCGGGAGGTTCGTGACGTGTCATCGTCACCCGCTGCCGAACCGTTGTTGTCCCTGCGAACCCAAGCGGCTCGTCTGCTGGCGACCACGACGAAGACGCCGCCGCAGATGCAGTCCATCAGTTCCCGCAACCTGCTCAGGCAGTTGCCGTGGGTCGGTGTCACCAGTGGCACGTACCGGGTGAACCGGCGCCTGCAGATCAGGGTGGGCCGGGGGCGGGTGTCGTTCCTCCAGCACGGCGCCGATGTCGCCATCATCCCGGGCACGCTCACGGAGCTGTCGGCGTTGCGGGGCTACACCGACACCGAGGTGCTGGAGCGGCTGGCGGGGTTGTTCACGGCCCGCCAGGTCACGCCCGGGCAGGTCCTGGCCAGGGAGGGCGATCGGATCCGGGAGGTGTTCGTCGTCGCGCACGGCCGGATCGAACGCCTGGTGACCGGGGAGTACGGCACCGTCGACCACCTGGGGGTGATCGCCGACGGCGACCAGGTCGGCGACGAGGCCGTGGGAGTCGACGACCCGAGCTGGTCGGCGACGCTGCGCTGTTCCACGGCGGGCACGGTCATGGTGCTGGAGTGGGATGCCCTGCTCGGGCTTCTCGACGAGGCGCCGGGTCTGCGTGCGCATCTGGAGGACTTCGCGCGGCGCCGGGCGCTGCCGCAGAACCGGCGGGGTGAAGCCGAGGTCGCCCTGTCGGCGGGTCATGAGGGCGAGGCGGTGATCCCGGGGACCTTCGTCGACTACGAGCTCGAGCCGCGCGAGTACGAGCTGTCGCTGACCCAGACGATCCTGCGGGTGCACACCCGCGTCGCCGATCTCTACAACGACCCGATGGACCAGGTCGAGGAGCAGCTGCGGCTGGCGGTGGAGGAGATCCGCGAGACCCAGGAACACGAGCTGGTGCACAACCGCGAGTTCGGGTTGCTGCACAACACCTCCTACGACCAGCGGATCTCCACCCGCGGCGGGCCGCCGACGCCCGATGACATGGACGACCTGCTGTCGATGCGCCGTTCGACCGATGCGTTCTTCGCGCATCCGAAGGCGATCGCGGCGTTCCTGCGCGAGTGCAACCGGCGTGGGCTGGTCGTGGACGCCGGGCGGCTGGACGACGGGTCCAAGGCGCTGACGTGGCGGGGCGTGCCGGTCTACCCGCTGGGCAAGATCGGCGTCAGCGACCACAACACCACCTCGATCATCGCGATGCGCCGCGGCGAGGACAAGCAGGGGGTGGTGGGTCTGCGGCCGGCCTCGTTGCCGGATGAGGTGCAGCCCGGTCTGAACGTGCGGTTCATGGGCGTCACCGAGCAGGCGATCCTGCGCTACCTGGTGACCGCCTACTACAGCGTCGCGCCGCTGGTGCCGGATGCGGTCGGGTTGCTGGAGCACGTGGAGATCGGGCGGGAGGCGTCCTGATGATCGAGCTCGTCGGCCACGAGACGCCGGTTCCCTCCCAGCAGCAGCACACCGGTGGGGTGCGCGGGACCAGCGCGTGCACTCCGCCGGGGGTGGGTGAGCGGACGACGGTGCTGTACTGCCCGCCGCCGCCACCCGAGCGCCCCGAGGTCGCCGCCGAGATCAACCGCCGCGTGGTGGTGTGGATGCAGGGGCTCGGCCTGGGTGGTGAGGACAACGTCGCCGGTGTCTACAAGCACGACCCGGGTCGCGGTATCACGTTGTGCCACCCCGGCAGTCAGGACGTCGAGCGGATGACGGCCGCGGGCAAGATGATCGTGGCCGAGACGGCGGTGGACGACTACTTCTGCGAGACCAACAGCCGCCGCGACGCCAACGACCAGACCATCGGGCCGAACCTGTCGCTGGCGCAGTCGGCGATCGACGCGCCGCGCCTGACCCCGGACCTGCAGGCGTCGTGGAACAAGTGCCGCGACGACCACCCGGTGCTGCGCGCCCAGCACGAGGCGTTCGACGACCTCGAGCGGATCGGCAGCCCGGCGCAGGCCCAGCGCATCCGCCACGACATCGCCCAGCTCTACCTGGGCTACAACGCCGAGAACGGGTGGCGGTTGCTCAACCGGCTGCCGCCGGTGTGGCAGTACCTGGCCAACCGGCAGATGAACTCGTTCCGCCCGTGCCTGAACCTCACCGACGCCCTCGACGGCTACGAGCTGGCGCCGCAGCTCTACGCCCACCCGCTGGTGCAGGACTGCACCGCGCGGGCGACGCTGATCGCCACCCTCTACAACGACCTGGCCTCCTGCGAGCGGGAGATCCGCGAACACGGCCTGCCGTTCAACCTGCCCGCGGTGATCGCCGCCGAGCAGCGCATCGCTCTGGACGAGGCGTTCGTCCAGGCCTGCGAGATCCACAACGAGCTGATCCAGGCCCTGGAAGAGGCCACCGCAGAGGCCACGGCCGCACTGGCCGACCCGGCTCTCACCCGCTACCTGACGGGCCTGTGGTCATGGCTGGCGGGCAGCCGCCACTGGCACTTCACCACCGCACGCCACCGCGCATGAAGGGATCAACGACCATGACCAAGTCGATCCACGAGAACGGGACCGCCGCCAGCGTCTACCAGGGCAGCATCGCCGAGTACTGGAACCAGGAGGCCAATCCGGTCAACCTGGAGCTCGGCGAGGTCGACGGCTACTTCCACCACCACTACGGCATCGGTGAGCCCGACTGGTCGGTGGTCGAAGGCGACGCCGCGACCTCGCACGAGCGCACCACCAGGGAGCTGCACCGGCTGGAGACGCTGCAGGCCGAGTTCCTGCTCGACCACCTGGGCAACGTCGAGCCGGAGCAGCGGATCATGGACGCCGGGTGCGGACGCGGCGGCTCGTCGTTCATGGCCCACGAGCGGTTCGGCTGCAGCGTGGAGGGCGTGTCGCTCTCGCGCAAGCAGGTCGACTTCGCCAACGCGCAGGCCCGCGAGCGCGCGGTGGCCGACAAGGTCGCCTTCCACCAGCTCAACATGCTCGACACCGGGTTCGACACCGCCGGTATGCAGGCGATCTGGAACAACGAGTCCACCATGTACGTCGACCTGCACGACCTGTTCGCCGAGCACTCGCGGCTGCTGGCGCGCGGCGGCCGGTACGTGACGATCACCGGTTGCTACAACGACGTCTACGGGTTGCCTTCCCGGGCGGTGTCCACGATCAACGCGCACTACATCTGCGACATCCATCCGCGTTCGGGTTACTTCCGCGCGATGGCGGCCAACCGGCTGGTGCCGTGCGCGGTGGTGGACCTGACCGAGGCGACCGTGCCGTACTGGCGCCTGCGCGCCAGGTCGCCGCTGGCCACGGGTATCGAGGAGACTTTCATCGAGGCCTACACCAGCGGCAGCTTTCAGTACCTGCTCATCGCCGCCGACCGCGTCTAGGCGAACGCACGACAAGGGTTGTCCCCGGCGAGGACCTCGCCGGGGACAACCCTTGTCGTGCGTTCGCAGGGGTCAGGGCGTCAGGCCCCAGAACCGGGCGGTGTGGTGGGTGGAGCAGAGGGTGTCGAGGTAGTAGGTGGCGGTGGTGCCGCACTGGTCCTCGCCGTTGCCGGGGTCGACGGGCAGGCCGTGGCCCATGCCCGCGATGGAGTACTCGGCGACCAGGGTGCTGCCGTGGGCGTCGGCGTAGGTGCGGCGGGTGGTGCCCGCGGGCAGCGTGGTGGTCTCGGTCGGGGTCTGGGACAGGCCGTGGACGTCGGTCCACTGGTCGCGCAGTTCGGTGGCGTTGACCGGGGCGACGGTGGTGTCGGCGGTGCCCTGCCAGATCGCGACCTTCGGCCACGGGCCGCTGTGGCCGGGGGCGGAGGAGCGCACGAGCTCGCCCCACTGCTGCGGTGTCCTGTGCTGGTCGCTGCTCATGCAGCCGAAGGCCTGGGCGACGGTGCGGGCGCACTTGGCGGGTGGTCCGGAGTGCAGTGCGCCGCCCGCGAAGACCTCGGGGTAGCCGGCGAGCAGGTTGGCGGCCATGCCGGCGCCGGCCGACAGTCCGGAGAGGTAGGTGCGGGCGGGGTCGGTGCCGTAGGTGCCGTGGGCGTGGGCGACCATCTGGCGGATTGAGGCGGCTTCGCCGCGGTCGCGGTCGCTGTCGGCGGGTTCGAACCAGTTGAAGCACTGGCGCGGGTTGTTGGCGGCGGGTTGTTCGGCCAGCACCAGCGCGAACTTGTGCTGGTCGGCGTATTCCGGCCATCCGGAGTGGGTGAAGTAGTCGGTGGCGTTCTGGGTGCAGCCGTGCAACAGCACCACCAGCGGCGCGCCGTCGGGCAGCCCGTCGGGCAGGTAGGCGTACATGTTCAGGGCGCCGGGGTTGTCGCCGAAGGACGGCACGGGGGTCAGCGCGGCGCGCGGTACCGCGGTCTGCGCCGGCGCGGGGGTGACCGCGTATGCCGGTGGGGCGGCGGCCAGGGCCAGTCCGCAGGCCAGTGCCGCGAGGAGCCGGCGGTGGCGGCCGAGCGCGGTGGGCGAGGGGAGATGCGGTGTCATCGCGTCCCTTTCGTCGAGCAGAGCCCCCCGGCCGTTGTCACGCTAGAACGCTCGTGCGCGTGGCGGCCATGTGCGCCGGCCCCAGGAAACAGCGGACCGCTGTGGTGGACCGGAACACCGCGGATCTGCGGTGCCGCCGTGGTGCCAGCCGCTCGGCGGGGGTCAGGGCAGCGTGCGTCCGCGCAGGTCTTCGGTGGCGGCGAACTGCGCCACCTCGGTGCCGGCCGAGGCCCGGTGGGGTGTCGTGCGGGTGTCCTCGCGGTGACCGGCACGCCCCGTCCGGTAGCTGGGTTCGCCATGGTGGTGCGGGTTTTTGTGGCCGTGTGCCACATATTCCGGTCGAGCCGATCACATTAGCGTGACCGCCACAGTCGGTGGAGCGAGGCGGAGGAGCGCACGCGATGGATCTCGACGACCGCACGGCACTGGTCACCGGGGGCGGTGCGGGGATCGGCGCGGCCTGCGCCCGGGAACTGGCCGCGGCGGGGGCCGTGGTGCACGTGGTGGACCGCGACGGCGAGTCCGCCCGTGCGGTGGCCGCCGAGATCGGCGGTCACGCCCACGTGACCGACCTGGCCGTGGCCGACCAGCTGCACGGGCTGCCGCGCGAGGTCGACGTGCTGGTCAACAACGCCGGGATGCAGCACATCGCGCCGGTGCACGAGTTCGACCCGGACACCTTCGTGCGGATGCAGCAGGTGATGGTGACCGCCCCGTTCCTGCTGGCCCGCCACTGCCTGCCGCACATGTACCGGCGCGGCTGGGGCCGGGTGGTCAACATCTCCAGCGTCCACGGACTGCGCGCCAGCACCGGCAAGTCGGCCTACGTGGCGGCCAAGCACGGCCTGGAGGGGCTGAGCAAGACCATCGCCCTGGAAGGTGCCGCGCACGGGGTGACCAGCAACTGCGTCAACCCCGGCTACGTCGACACCGCGCTGGTGCGCGACCAGATCGCCGACCAGGCCGCCGCGCACGGCACCGACCCCGCCGACGTCGTCGAGCGGGTGTTGCTGACCCGCCCGGCGATCAAACGCCTCATCGAGCCCCGCGAGGTCGCCGCGGCGGTGAGGTGGCTGTGCGGCCCGCACTCCGGCTACGTCTCCGGCGCGTCCCTGGCCCTGGACGGGGCCTGGAGCAGTTCCTGACCCACCCCTCGTCAGACAGGTGCACGAGATGACCCAGAACCCCGCCGCCACTGCGGCGCAGAACCCGCCGCGCACGTCGATCGCGCGCGTGGTCACAGCCAGCCTCATCGGCACCACCATCGAGTGGTACGACTTCTTCCTCTACGGCTCGGCCGCGGCGCTGGTGTTCAACACGCTGTTCTTCCCCGCCGCCGACCCGGTCACCGGCACGCTGCTGGCCTTGGCGACCTTCGCCATCGGCTTCGTCGCCCGGCCGGTCGGCGGCCTGGTGTTCGGCCACTACGGCGACCGGCTGGGCCGCAAGAAGCTGCTGGTGCTGAGCCTGCTGCTGATGGGCGGCTCGACGGTGGCGATGGGCCTGCTGCCCACCTACGCCACGATCGGAATGGCCGCGCCGCTGCTGCTGACGCTGCTGCGGCTGGTGCAGGGCTTCGCGCTCGGCGGGGAGTGGGGCGGGGCGGTGCTGATCGTCTCCGAACACGGCGACGCCCGCCGCCGCGGGTTCTGGGCCGCGTGGCCGCAGGCCGGCGCTCCGGGCGGCAACCTGCTGGCCACCGCGGTGCTGGCGCTGCTGGCGGCGGTGCAGCCGGAGGCCGACTTCCTGGCGTGGGGCTGGCGGATCCCGTTCCTGCTCTCCGGCGCGCTGGTGCTCATCGGGTTGTGGATCCGCATCAGCATCGCCGAGACCCCGGCGTTCCAGGCCGCCGCCGAGGCCGCCCGCCACCGGCCCGAGCCCGAACGCGCGCCGATCGTGGAGGTGCTGCGCACCCAGTGGCGGCAGGTGCTGATCGCGATGGGCGCGAGGCTGGGGGAGAACGTCTCCTACTACGTCATCACCTCCTTCATCCTGGTCTACCTGACCCAGTCGCTTCAGCTGCCCAAGCAGGTCGCGCTGAACGCGGTGCTCATCGGCTCGCTGGTGCAGTTCTTCGCGCTGCCGCTGTTCGGGGCGCTGTCGGACCGCTTCGGCCGCCGCCGCGTCTACGCGCTGGGGGCGCTGGGCATGGCCGGGTGGGTCTTCGCGTTCTTCGCGCTGCTGGACACCCGTTCGCCGCTGGCGATCATCGTGGCCACGACGGTGGCGCTGGTGCTGCACGCGGCGATGTACGGGCCGCAGGCGGCGTTCTTCTCGGAGCTGTTCTCCACGCGGGTGCGCTACTCGGGGGCGTCGGTGGGCTACCAGCTGGCCTCGATCCTGGCCGGGGGTCTGGCGCCGCTGATCGCGACCGCGCTGCTGGACGCCTTCGGCTCGTCGGTGCCGGTCTCGCTGTACGTGGCGGGCGCAGCGCTGCTGACGGTGGTGGCGCTGGCCGCGGCCGCCGAGACGCGGGGCCGGGCGCTGAGCTCGCCGCGACCGGCCGACGAGCCGGCGGCTCCGTGACACGATGACCGCCGTGACGACAGCGGACTCGGCGATGGCGCACCTGCTGGACCTGCTGGACTCGGGTGCTCCGGTGGAGCGCATCGCCCAGGTCGCGACCTGGGCGGGCGAGTGCGACGGGGTCGAGCAGGCGGTGGAGACCGCGTTGCGCATCCGCGGCAGGCTCTCCCAGCACCACCGCCGCGAGGCGGAGCTGACCGCCCTGTTCGACACCGCCAACGACCTGGCGCTGCTGCGCGACACCGATGCGGTGCTGCGCTCGATCGTGCGCCGTGCCCGCACGCTGCTGCATTCCGACACCGCCTACCTCACGCTCAACGACCCGGAGGCCGATCAGACCTTCATGCGGGTCACCGACGGGTCGACCTCGGCGGTGTTCCAGCAGCTGCGGCTGGGCATGGGCGAGGGCCTGGGCGGGCTGGTCGCCCAGACCGCCCTGCCCTACGCCACCGCCGACTACCCGCGCGACCCGCGCTTCCGCCACACCACCGCGATCGACACCGGCGTCGGCGAGGAGGGCCTGGTGGCCATCCTCGGGGTGCCGCTGCAACTGGGCGGCACGGTGATCGGGGTGATCTTCGCCGCCAACCGCTCGCCGCGGGAGTTCTCCGCCGCCGAGGTGTCGCTGCTGACCTCGCTGGCCAACCACGCCGCGATCGCGCTGGACACCGCCCGGCTGCTGGAGGAGTCGCAGCGGGCGCTGGCCGAGCTCAACCGCGCCAACGACCTCATCCGCGGCCACAGCGACGCGTTGGCCCGCGCCCAGGACGCCCACGACCGACTGACCGACCTCGTGCTGCGCGGCGGTGACGTGCAGCAGGTGGCCACCGCGCTGGGCACGATCCTGGGCGGGGGGATCGTCGTGCACGACGCTGCGGGCGCGGAGCTGGCTCGTGCGGGCAGCGAGGCCCTGGCCCCGTCGGCGGAGCTGCTGGCCGACTCCCGCGCGACCGGGCGCGCGGTGTGCCGGGGCGGGGTGTGGGTGTGCGCGATCCTGGCCGGTCCGGAGCCGCTGGGCGGGATCGCTCTGACCGGGCGCCCGGGGCTGTCGGCGGCCGACCAGCGGTTGTTCGAACGCGCGAGTCTGGTCACCGCGCTGCTGCTGTTGTTGCGCCGCTCGGTGGCCGAGACCGAGGACCGGCTGCGGGGTGAGCTGATCACCGACCTGCTCACCGCGCCCGAGCGCGACCCGGCCGGCCTGGTGGCGCGCGGCAGGCGGCTCGGGGTGGATCTGGCGGCACCGCACCTGGTCGCGGTCGCCCACGCCGACAGCACCAGCCGGCGTCGGCTGACCTCGGCGACCGCGCCGCTGATCCCCACCGCGAGCCTGGCCGGGGTGCACGCCGACGAGGTGGTGCTGCTGGTTCCCGGTGACGATCCGGGCGCGTTGGGCGAGCGGCTGGCCGCCGACCTCGGCGCGGCCCTGGGCTGCGCGGTCACGGTCGGGGCGGCGGGTCCGGCGCGGGGGCCCGCGGCGCTGGAGGCCGCCCACGCCGAGGCGCAGCGCTGCCTGCGGGCACTGCTGGCGCTGGGGCGCGCCGGGCACGGGGCGGCGATGTCGGGGCTGGGGTTCGTCGGCACCCTGCTGGGCGACCGCAGCGACCTGGCGGGCTACGTGCGGGCGACGATCGGCCCGGTGCTGGACTACGACCGGCGGCGCGGGACGCGGCTGGCCGACACGCTGTCGGCCTACTTCGCCTGCGGCGGGAACCTCAGCCGCACCAAGGACAAGCTGCACGTGCACGTCAACACCGTGGTGCAGCGCATGGAACGCATCGCGACGCTGCTGGGTGAGGACTGGCAGCGTCCCGAGCGCGCGCTGGAGATCCAGCTCGCGCTGCACCTGCACACCCTGGTCGGCTAGCGGGGCCGTTCGGCTGGGCTGCCTTGCCGCCCGGGCGTGGTGGCCGCAGGCTGGAGCGGGCTTTTCGTGACAGGGGAGGACGGGACATGGCGGCCGAGTCCGATCTGGAACCCGCGACCCGGCAGCTCGCCGGGCTGGTGCGGGCTGTCAGCGACGAGCAACTGGCCGGGCCGACGCCGTGCCGCGACTACACCGTGGGTGATCTGCTCAGCCACATCGACGACCTGGCGATGGCGTTCACCCTGGCCGCGGCCAAGGATTTCGGCGACGTGCTCGACCGGGCGCCCTCGCCGGACGCGAGCAGGCTGGGCCGGGACTGGCGCGAGCGCATCCCGCGCCGCCTGGACGCGCTGGCGCAGGCCTGGCGCCGGCCGGCGGCGTGGGAGGGCATGACCCGCGCCGGCGGTATCGACCTGCCCGGTGAGGTCGCCGGGCAGGTGGTGGTCGACGAACTGGTGCTGCACGGCTGGGACCTGGCCCGCGCCAGCGGGCAGCCCTTCGACGTCGACCCGGAGCTGCTGCGGGTGTGCGGGGAGTTCGTCGCCGCCATGTCGGCGCCGGGGCAGGAGGAGTCCCGGCAGGGCCTGTTCGGCCCGGTCGTGGAAGTCGGTCGTGACCGGCCGGAGCTGGAGCGGGTGCTGGGGATGGCGGGCCGCGACCCGGACTGGCGACCGGCCTGAGCCGATCACGGCCCTGCCGTACTCGGGCGTCAGCAGCGGCCTGAGCCGGGGATGCCCCGGCGATGCGAAGAACTCCTGCTTGAGCCGCCGCGCATCACTGCTCGGTGTTGGCCTCGCGCAGGGTGCGCATCGCCTCGGCCAGGGCGGCGGCCTGCTCGGTGCCCAGGGGAGCCAGCACCCGGTCGCGCAGGACCTGCGCGCCGGTGGCGCGGGCCTGCTCGGCGACGGTGCGACCGTGGTCGGTGAGCGCGGCGTAGGTGACGCGGCGGTCGGCCGGGCAGGGTTCGCGGCGCAGGAGCCCGGCGGCGGCCATCCGGTCGGCGACCTTGGTGAACCCGCCGCTGCTGAGCGCGGCCTCGCGCGCCAGCCGGGTCATGGGCATGCGGTGGTCGGGGGAGCGCACCAGCCGCAGCAGGATGTCGAAGGCGGCCGGGGTGATCGCGAAGCGGTCGGCGATCGCGCCCATCAGCCGGTCCTGGGTGGCGTGGTAGCCCTCGATGACCAGGCCCCACCAGGTGATGATCTCGTCGTCGCCGGGACGCGGGTCGGTGGTGGCGGCTGCCGGGCTGGTGGCGTCGCTGCTCAAGAGCGTTCTCCTCGCGGTGCGGACTGCGCGCCCAGTGTACACCGCAACCCTTTCCAGGAAACCTCTTGCGAGAAAGAGAACTGGGGCGTAGTGTCTTCCCGGTAAGAGGAAGTCGGGCGGCACACCGGGCTCGGCGACCGAGGAGCCAGCACCGGCCAGTGAAGGAGCGCGCGATGACCATCGCCACCAGCGGCCTGCACCACGTCACCGCGATCGCGGGCGACCCGCAGCGCAACGCCGACTTCTACCTGCGCACCCTCGGACTGCGCATGGTCAAGACCACCGTCAACTTCGACGACCCCGGCACCTACCACCTCTACTACGGCGACGAGGCGGGCCGCCCCGGCTCGCTCATCACCTTCTTCCCCTGGAAGGGCGCACCCGCCGGACGCCGCGGCACCGGACAGGCCACCACCACCGCCTTCTCGGTCCCCGAACAGTCGCTGGGCTGGTGGAAGCAGCACCTCGACACCCTCGGCGTGGACACCACCGAGATCGCCGAACGCGACGGCGAGCGGGCGCTGGGCTTCCGCGACCCCGACGGACTCGCGATCAGCCTCGTCGCCCACCCCCAGGGCGATCCCCGCGCACCGTGGGACAACGGCATCGTGCCCGCCGAGCACGGAATCCGGGGCCTGCACTCGGTGACCCTGTCGGTCTCCGCCGAGGACGCCACCGTCGCGATGCTCGCCGACCTCGGACTGCGCCCCCACGAGCAGCACGACAACCGACTGCGCTTCGCCGCGGGCGAAGGCGGCCCCGGCGCGTTCGTCGACGTCCTGGTCACCCCCGGTGCGCAGCCCGGACTCGTGGCCGCCGGCACCGTGCACCACGTCGCCTGGCGCGCCCCCGACGAGACCACCCAGGCCACCTGGCGCGCCGAACTGGCCGACCAGGGCGTCGGCGTCACCTCCGTGCTGGACCGCCAGTACTTCCGCTCGATCTACTTCCGCGAACCCGGCGGCACCCTGCTGGAGATCGCCACCGACAAACCCGGCTTCACCGCCGACGAACCCCTGCTGGAACTCGGCCGCGCGCTGAAGCTGCCGCCGTGGCTGGAACCCAACCGCGAGCAGATCCAGGCCACCCTGCCCCAGCTCGACCTACCCGACGAGAACAACCCCGAACTCGCCCAGCGACTCGCGGAGAACCGATGAACACCCCATCCCTGCACCACAAGTTCATCGACGACGAACCCGGCAAGCCCGTGCTCCTGCTGCTGCACGGCACCGGCGGCGGCCCCGACGACCTGCTCGACCTCGCCGCGCACCTCAGCCCCGGCTCACCCGTGCTGGCCCCAGCGGGACCGGTCAGCGAGAACGGCATGGCCCGCTGGTTCCGCCGCCTGCGCGAAGGCGTCTTCGACCACGACGACGTCATCGCCCGCGCCGGCCAGCTCGCCGACTTCGTCCTGGCCGCCCGCGACCACTACGGCCTGCACCAGCGCCGCCTGGTCGCCGTCGGGTTCTCCAACGGCGCCAACATCGCCGCCGCCACCGCCCTGCTGCGCCCCGACGCGCTGCGCGAGGCCGCCGCCTTCGCCGCCATGCTCCCGCTGCCGGACCCGCCCGACCACGACCTCACCGGCACCCGCGTCCTGCTCTCCAACGGACAACAGGACCCGATGGCACCCCTGCCATCGGCCGAGGCGCTCGTCGATACCCTCCAGCGCCGCAACGCCGAGGTCACCACGCACCGCCATCCGGGTGGACACCAGATCACCGCGGATGCGATCGAGACGGCGAAGAACTGGCTGGCCGCACCAGCCGAACGCACCTGAGCACGCCCACCCACCGGACCCGCCAGGCCCCATGCCCACCGGCATGGGGCCTTCTGTCCTATTCCACCGAGCCAGGACCACGCCCGCCGCTACGCCTTTCACCGCAACCCGCCTCGAATAAGTACCCATACGTACCGATACACGGATTGTTCGGCTTCCCACCGCCCGCAAAAGTGATCTGCATTACCGCCGCGACCAGCAAACCCCCGACCGCGGCGGTGGCTCCACAAACCCCATCCCCGCACGGGGAAAGGGGTTCACCCGAAGCCAAGGAGCAGAGGAATGAGAGCAGGCAGAAGCCGCTTCACCGCGTTGTGCCTGGGCGCGGTCGCCACCACCGTCCTGGCCGCCGGCACCGCCACCGCGAGCCAGGACACCCTCGGCGAGATCCGCAACGCCGGCCAGGCAGGCACCGTCGCCGGCCAGTACATCGTCGCCCTCACCGGCCCCGCCTCGCCGTCGGCGACGGCCGAAGCCGCGGTCAGCGCCCAGGCCCAAGGCCTGGCCGACCGCTACGGGGCCACGGTGCGCGACGTCTACTCGGCCTCCTTCCGGGGCTTCGCCGTCAACGCCACCGAACAGCAGGCCCGCCGCATGGCCGCCGACCCCCACGTCCGCTACGTCGAGGCCGACGGCATCGCCCACGTCGCAGGCACCCAGCAGAACCCGCCGTCGTGGGGCCTGGACCGCATCGACGGCCGCCGCGACAGCGCCTACACCTACCCCAACGACGGCGCCGGGGCCACCGCCTACGTGCTCGACACCGGCGTCGACCTGCGCCACACCAGCTTCGAAGGCCGCGCCCGCTCCGGGCACGACTTCATCGACAACGACAGCGACGCCTCCGACTGCCAGGGCCACGGCACCCACGTCGCGGGCACCATCGCCAGCCGCGAGTACGGCGTGGCCAAGAAGGCGGACATCGTCTCGGTGCGGGTGCTCAACTGCCAGGGCTCGGGCCAGTGGTCCCAGGTCATCGGCGGCATCGACTGGGTCGCCCAGAACGCCGAGGCCCCCGCGGTGGCCAACATGAGCCTGGGCGGCGGCGCCAGCCAGTCCGTCGACGACGCCGTCCGCGGCGCCATCCGGGCCGGCGTCAGCTTCGCGCTGGCCGCGGGCAACGACAACCGCGACGCGTGCAACACCAGCCCGGCCCGCGTCGCCGAGGCGATCACCGTCGGCTCCACCGACTCCTCCGACCGCCGCTCCAGCTTCTCCAACTACGGCCGCTGCCTGGACCTGTTCGCACCCGGCAGCAACATCACCTCCACCCGCAACGGCGGCGGCTCCACCTCGATGAGCGGCACCTCGATGGCCACCCCGCACGTGGCCGGCGCGGCCGCCATCCACCTGGCCGCCCACCCCAGCGCCACGCCGCAGCAGGTCCGCGACGCCCTCGTGCGCGGCGGCCAGCAGGGAGTGGTGACCAGCCCGGGCAGCGGATCGCCCAACGTGCTGCTCAACGTCACCCAGCTCGGCCGGTGACGACCACCCGCTGAACCACCTGGCGGCACACACCGTGGCCTACCCGGCTCCCCGGGTAGGCCACGGTGTGTGCCGCGTCCACGAGCTGGCCCACGGCCTGATCGACCTGCTCGAGCAGACCCGACTCCGGGCAGGGGAGAGGGGCCCCAACCCCGAACACGCAGCACTGACCCATCCACCGTCCACTGTGTCCAGGCAGCCGGACCGCGAGACGATGGGGAAAGGGGAGCGGCTGAGGTCCACGGCCTTGGGGAACATCGGTACAGCCGTTGCCGCTGAGAACGATCATGGTCAGCTAGCACACCGGTTGAGGGCTCCGCCGGGGTTCGCGGAAAGATCGCCGGGCAGGTAGCGGCGCTGGCTACGGTCCCCTCGTGCCGGTGGAGTTCTGACTGATGAGCAGGCCGAGGCGTACGGGAAGTTCGCCGAGGAGCCGACCCGCCCCGAGCTGGAACGGTTCTTCTTCCTGGACGATGCGGACCGGGATCTGATCGCGCTACGGCGCTCAAAGCATCAGGAGCCGATCGGATCAATCCGTGACGGGCAGGCACTCGGCGAGCAGAGCGACGACGTCACGCCAGGCCCGCTGTGCGTGCCGTGGGTGGTAGCCGACGCCGGGACGCACGGTGTGGTCGACCGGTGGATGGTGGAAGGCGTGAAGGGCTCCCCCGTAAACCACGAGGCGCCAGTCGACGCCCGCAGCCTGCATCTCCGCGGTGAACGCGTCCCGTTGGGCGGGCGGCATCATCGGGTCCTCCGACCCGACCCCGGCCCATACCGGGCAGCGAATGCGTGCCGCCTCGCCCGGTCGGCCCGTGGTGAGTGCGTTGACCGTCCCAATCGCGCGCAAATCGACACCATCGCGACCGAGTTCCAGTGCGACCGCACCCCCAGTGCCGTAGCCGACGGCGGCGATCCGGTCGGGGTCGGCCCGTGGTTCGGCACGCAACACGTCGAGCGCGGCGTGACCGATTCCTCGCATCCGGTCGGGGTCGGTGAGCAGCGGCATGCAACGGGCCAACATTTCCTCTGGGTCTTCCAAATAGCGTCCACCGTGGAGGTCGAAAGCCAGCGCCACGTACCCCACCTCGGCCAGAGCCTCGGCCCGGCGGCGCTCGACATCGCTGAGACCCACCCCCTCGGGTCCGATCAGGACCGCGGGTCGGCGCTCGGCACCGGCCGGGAGCGCGAGGTATCCGATCATCGTCAGGTTGTCGGCCGGGTATTCGACCGTACGGGTTGTGACCGTCGTCATGCGACTGGACGGTAATGCATTCGGGGAGAATCGGACCGGATTCTGGCGCTACGCGAGAAGGGCTTGCATTCGGTACCTGGGTACCGCAGCCAGGGGCAGGGCATGTACGTGATGAAGACCTTTATCACGTACATGAGCGATCATGGTGGCGGGCCGGGTGTTCGCGCTGTCCCCGATGGGCAGGTGAGTGGTGGCGTCGCAGTCGTAGGAGCCGACCCAAACGATTACGAGAGATCGAAGGGGGCGGGGGAGTGGCCTTCCCAGATCTGGCGGGATGCCTGTTCGGGGTAGGGCAGACTCTTCGACTCGGTGTCCAGGACGCGGGTGAGGTGCCCGCCGGGCCGGTGGGCGGACCAGCCCGCGTCGCCGGTGGTGACGAAGCGGACCCATGCTTCCTGGAGTTCGCGGGAGAGCGCGACGGCCTCGGGAGTGGGCTCCACGCCGATGAGCTGGGTGCCGACGGGGCTGTCCAACGTGCCGAACGCCAGGGGCACGTCGAGGCTGTGGCAGGCGCCCAGGATGCCGCCGAGGGCCGGGGCAACCCAGCACAGTTCGAACAGGTACGAGGTGCCGCCGACTGCGGCGTTCGCCTCGGCCAGCTTCTGTGACGGCATGCGGAAGAGGGCGTCGGAGTACACCGTCTCCACCAGCTCCTCCGGTCCTGCCTGCGGGAACGCGGCACGGTAGGCCCGCGCGCCGTCCGGCTGCGGGGCGTGCAGTTCCAGGGCTGCGTGGGCGTCCTGCTCGGTGAAGGTGCCGTACCGTCCGCTCATGACGCTGAAGTACCGGAATTCGTCCCGGGTGTGGCCGACGAGCAGTTCGGTCCCGCTCGCGCGCGCGCCGGTCAGCGCGGGCCAGGGCGTTTCCGGGAGGACCTCGCCGTCGACGACGGGGCACAGCGCGGTGCCGGTGTCCGTGAGGCGTCCCCAGCTCTCCCTATGCGCGTGGAGGCCGGCGTTGAAGAAGGTGAGCTCGGCGGCCAGGTGCCATGGGTCGATGTCGCGCAGGGCCTCGGCGGTGGGGGCCGCCGCGCCGAGCCGATTCGCGAACGCGGCGGTGACCTGCCGTGCCAGCGCGGGGGTGCTGTGCAGCCCCGGCACCGAATGGGCGATGGCCCGCCGGAACAGGCCGCGCGCGGACTTCATCGTCAGCAGGGCGGCGACCGAGCCCGCCCCGGCGGACACCCCGCCCACGGTGACCCGGCCGGGGTCGCCTCCGAAGGCGGCGATGTTGCGCTGCACCCACTCCAGCGCCGCGATCTGGTCGAGAAATCCGCGGTTGGGCGGCGCGTCGTCGAGGAATGCGAATCCCTCCGCACCCACGCGGCAGTTGATGGTCACCACGACGACTCCCGCCTCGGCCAGCGCTGCCGGGTCGTACATCGGGTCGCTCGACGCCGCCGAGAGGTAGCCGCCCACGGGGATCCACACCAGCACCGGCAGTCCCGCCGCGCCGGGATCCGGAGTGCCGACGTTGAGCGTCAGCCAGTCGGTGCCCTGCGGGGGCACGTCGATCGGCAGGGACAGCGGCACCACGGGGCCGAACTCGACCGCCTGCCTCGTCCCCTCCCAGCGGTGCGGCGGCGCGGGCGCGGCGAAGCGGAGCGCTCCGACCGGCGGCTGGGCGTAGGGGATGCCGCGGAACACCGCGTGCCTCTGCCGCCGGCGCCCCTGCACCACGCCTTCCGTGGTCCGTACCTTTGGCTGTTCGGACATGACGAGTCCTTCCCTCGAGTGGACCCCAGGATTATGGGTCAGGTGTATTATGTCAACTGTATTGGAACAGTCCCGGGGTACGAGGGAGGGGCCGGCGATGCCGAAACAGGTGGATCACCGCGGACGCCGCGAAGCGATCGCCCGCGCACTGTGGCGGGTGGTGGAGCAGCGCGGCGTCACACAGCTGACGATGCGCGTGGTGGCGCAGGAGGCGGGCATGTCACTCGGGCAGCTGCAGCACTACTTCGCCTCCCGGACCGCCATGCTCTCCTTCGCCATGGACTTCGCGTCCGAGCAGACCTCGGTGCGCATACACCAGGGACTCGAAAAGCTCGGTGACCGTCCGCACCCCCGTGACGTGCTGCGACTGACGCTCGCGGAAATGCTCCCCCTGCATGCCGACGCCCGCGCGACCAGCCGGATGAGCGCCGCCTACGTCCTGGAGGCGCTGCACGACGAGGCCGTGCACGAGCAGGCGCGCCGCGGCCTCGTCCAAGGGCGGGCCCTCGTCGAGCGGCTGGTCCACCAGGCGATCGCCGACGGGCACATCGACTCCGGCCGCGACCCGGCGACCGAGACCAACCTGCTCCTCGCCCTCACCGGCTTCACCTCCCTGATCGAACTCGACGTGATCGAGCCCCAGGACGCGCTCGCCGCGATCGACGTGCATCTGGACCGGCTGTTCAGGAGTAGGTGACCTGCTCCCGGACACAGGGGCAGGTGGGACAAGATCAGCTCTAGTCCGGCCGCTCCCCGGCCTGGTGCCATCTGACCGGCCACCTCTACCTCGGCACCGCGCCCGGCAACGACCGTCCCATCTACGCCCTGAGCGTCCGCGCCGACGCCCGCCGTACCGAGCCCCATGCATCGTGGCGGTCAACCACCGACTGACCCTCACCCAGCTCCATGTTCGCGCGGCCTCCTGATCAGTTCCCTGAACTGACGCTCAGCCGCTCTCGTGGGCGCCGTCGTGGAAGGGACGCAAACCCCCGGCCACATCAGCTCGGGAGAAGGCGTAGCGCCCAGGAAGTTGATGTGGTCGTACTGGATCGGCGACAGCCGCGCGCACATCTCATCGGTGACCGGGAACCCCTGCTGGCGCAGGTGCTTGACAGCAGCATCCAGGTACAGGCTGTTCCACCAGATGACCGCGTTCAACGCCAGACCCAGACTGCCCAGCTGATCCTCCAAACCTTGCCCTTGCCCGCGACCACGGCGCCATCCGCACGGCTGTCGCCGACCTCCTGCCCGAGCACACGGCCGCCGACCCGGACGCCCCGCCCCAGAACTACCGGTCACCCTCGACATGCCGGGCAAGGTCGCCGACTTCCTCCGTGCCGCCGACCTGGAGCCCGCAGAGCGGGCCGCGCTCGGCCAAGGGACGACCGTTCGGCGCGGCCAGGGCTACACCCTGCGCGTCACCGCCGTCCCGGCCGTGCACCGTCAGCTCCTCGCTCGCTGCCAGCCGCTCGACGGCGGCCGGGGCGTCCCGGCTGTTCCGGCCCAGCGCAAGGCCCGCCGCGGGTACGAGCACCGCGTCAGCACACTCGCGCCGATCGGACCATGATCAATCTCAGCGCACCGCTGTACCGATGTTCCCCGAGGCCGGCCCAGTCCTCCCGCACCTCCCGGCGCAAGCCCGCGGCGTCACGGCGCCGCTCCGGCAGCAGCCGCGAGAAGACCGCCAGCCGCGAGAAGATCCAGAAGAGGGCCTGACCTGCCCGTACTCAACGATCTAGAAAAACTAGCTGAAAACCTAATGGCTCTAGGTTTAGGTTGTCTCCGCTGACCAACCAGCAACACCCCGAGCGGAGAAACCCACCATGACCGCGTTCACGACCGGCACCCTGCCGGTACCCGGCGCCACGCTGCACCACGAAACATGCGGAACCGGCCCGCTGTTGCTGCTCATCCCCGGCGGATCCGCCGACGCCGCCATCTTCGGCGGCATCGCCACCCACCTGGCGGACCGCTACACCGTCCTCAGCTACGACCCCCGCGGCTTCTCCCGCAGCCACCTCCACACTCCGGTCGGCGACCAGCAGGTGCAGACCCACAGCGACGACGCCCACCACCTCCTCGACGCACTGCTCCCGCCGGGCGAGACCGCACACGTCCTCGGCACCAGCTCCGGCGCCTTCGTCGCACTCGACCTGCTCACCCGGCACCCCGACCGGCTGGGCACCGTCATCGCCCACGAACCACCCGCGGTCGAAATCCTGCCCGACGCCGCACAGCACCGAGCGATGTTCGCCCACGTCCGCCAGACCTACCGCGACCAGGGCACCGCACCGGCAATGGCCGCCCTCGCCGCAGGTCTCGCCCCAATAGACCGCCAACCCGCCGAGCAGGAAATCCCACCCGACGCCGGACTACCAGTCCAACGCGACGCGATGCTCACCCGCATGCACGCCAACCTGCCCCTGTTCCTGGAACACATCCTGTGCCCGTTCACCGCCTACACCCCAGACCTGCCCACCCTGCGATCCCGCGCCCACCAACTCGTCCTCGCCGCCGGACAGCACTCCCGCAACGAGCTCCCGCACCGCACCGCGACATCGCTCGCACACCACCTCGGCACCGAACCCGTCGAGTTCCCGGGCGGACACATCGGCGTTTCCGAACAACCCGTGCCCTTCGCCGACCGGCTGAGGGAGACGCTCGATGCAGCCGAAACCCGCCGACCCGACGACCACCACAGGACCACTCAACCCACCAACGGATAGCGCAAACCCGCATCCGCCTGCTCCGGCGGCCAGACCACCACCCGCACACCGTCCTGCCACTGCACGGTCAACACCTGATGCCCCACCTGCTGCCCGGACTCCGGAGACAACCGGAAACGCCCGAACAACGTCGTGCAGTCCAACGCCCGCGCAGCCTCGGCCAACGCCCCGTCATCAGCACCACCCGCATCGCGCAGGCAACGCAACGCCACAACACCCGCCGCGAACGCCTGAGCAGCGGGGTAGGGCGGCTCACCGCCCGCCAACCCGCGATAAGCGGCAACGAACTCCCGCGCACCAGGTCCCTCGTCCGGGCGCGGCGCCGTCGCGGGCAACCACTGGGCCGGCCCGAGCAGTCCCTCGCGGCCGGCACCCAGTCCCGCCAGCACCTCCTCGACCCCAGCACCGACGAAACCCACCGCAGACCATCCGCCCTGCCCCAACCCCCGGGCGACGGCAACCTCCTCGTCGAACCGCCCGACCACCAGCAGCACATCACCACCAGGCGGTTCGGCGGGAAGCACGGCACGCTCGACCACGAAACCCAGCCGCCCCGCCTCCTGCTCGGCCCCGGCCGCCACACCACGACCGAACCCAGTCGCACAGTGCAGAAGCACCACCCGCCGCGCACCGCGATCAGCACGCCGAACCGCCCGCAACGCACCGTGGAAATAGCTCGCCGCGGGCGCAAGCACGTTGACCACGTTCGGCCTCGGCTCCAGACGAGCCCCACCGTGGTTCCACACCAGACGAGACGTCGCCGACACCACCGCGGCCGCCGGGCCACTGCCATACGGCCCGAACAACAAATCCGGCCGCGACCGCTCAGCCGACCGCACCGCCATCCGCGCATCGGGATGCGCGTCGACGACCTCCAGATCCACCCCATCGGCACCGGAGAACCGCTCCGCCCAGACCCGCAACGCCATCGCTGTCGCCCGGCCGAACCCGGCCAACGGCCCCGACAACGGCGTCACGAGAGCAGCCCGCACGCTCACCGCCACCCAACCCCCGCGCTACCCGGCACTCAGTGGTGGGTGACGTCCTTGTTCTCCATCGCACCCCACCCGTGCCAGCGCTCCACCTCGATCCACGCGCTGACACGCTTGCGGTCACGCACGGGGTAGGGCTTGCCGAAGTAGCGATGAGCCAACCGGTCGATATCGGCCAGCTCCGGGTCGTCCACCATCTCCACCACCCGGCCCTGCAGGCTCACATGGGTGTGCCAGTCATCGGAATCAAGCACGGTCAGCGTGACCCGCGGCTCGCGCCGCAAATACTCCAGCCGTTTGCGCCCCTCATCCATGTTGACCAGCACCCGGCCGTTCTCCCACAGGTACCAGGTCGCCACCGACACCGGCTGCCCATCCGGCCGGACGGTCGCGATCGTCGCCGGATTCGCCTTGTCCAGCAACCGGCCGACTTCCTCGGGCACAGGTGGCTTGGCCATCACCAGACCTCCTCATCGCACGTCGACACCGGACAACGCCCGGCGAAACCACATCCAGGTCAACTACCGGACCCGTCCACCAACACGTAATCACCCGGCAGCGGCTCACCCGCCGGGTACGACTCCAACATCTCCCGGATCCCCGCCGCAATCCGCTGCCGCGCCTCGACGGTCATCCCCGAACAGTGGATCGTCATCGCGTGCCTCGGATCGAACGTGGTGTGCCTGAAGTTGCCGTACGTCGAACTCCTTGAGCCGCAACGCCGTACGCGCTCCGATCATGCCCACAGCACTCCGGGCTCCTCGCGAACGCTCTCGCCGGGATAGGAGACGCAGACGACCTTCACCTGTGATTCTCTCGTCGGACGTGGGGGACCAGTGCCGTCAACCGCCCGCCGATTACCCGGCGGCGCACAGGCAGAAACCCCCGACGGTGGGCTGGCCCAACTGTCCTTGAACGTCGCCGCGACACGGGTCAGTGGGGAGAAAAGTCGACCGCCCAGGGGAGTGGTGCACGAGTGGGCGGCCTGGCAACACATCGTGTGCGGTGAGGCAGGAGAGCGTCGAGCGTGCGACGGAGAAGAAGCGGCGCCGCACGGTCGGAGCGGGCCGAGAGAGCCAGGGCGATTCGACTAGTGCGGATCGGCGTGGACTCCGCTGACGATGTTTGATGGATAATCTGCATTATCCATCAAATGGAGAAAGGTCTCCGAAGGAGTGTAGCGACCACTCCCGGGGGATGGCGTTGAATCGCCACCCTTGCCGCCAGCTCGGTGCGCCCTTGTGGCGCGTTCCGGCGTGCTGCTTTGGGATCGTCGTCGCCGTGGCACGGTCCGGAGCGGTCGCGGCCCGGACGAGCGCTTCGCCCAGGCTGGTATCAACATCAACTTCGACGTGTCGTGTCCGCGTCGAAGCTCTTGCGCACCAAGGGAAACCGCCCCGGATATCCCTGCTCCAATACGTCACAGTGACGTTAATGGGCGGTCGGCCGGGTCGTCAGACCTGCATGGGGAAGCTGGCCACAGGTCGGACTCCGAGGTCGCGCTGCCGTCGCATGGTGACTGCCCGGACCGCTCGGCGCCGGCGCTCGGATCACGGCATCCGTCGTTCGTCGCCGGCCGGTGCGAACGTCGCGTCGACATTCGGCAGGCAGCGCGGCGGCCCGCGCGTCGCGCCGATGCAAATGCTGCGAGCGACGACGACACGGCGGCCGGCCGGCCACTCTCCGGGATGTTTCAGCAGATCGTCAGAGTGCCGATAATGTACATTATGTTAAGTAACTCGTTCGGTCACTCCCTCGGCCCTTGCCCCTGCTGTCCCTATGCGCTGTCCTATGCCGACCAGGCGTTGCTGGCCAATACGGTGCGGGCATATCGGGCCGACTGGGCTGGGTGGAGTGCGTGGTGTGAGCCGCAAGGTTGTTCGCCATTGCCCGCGGATCCCCGGAGGTGGCGGTGTTCTTGACTGAGGCGGCTGCTGACGCTATCCCTCCCCTGTCTCGCCGGATGGCCAATCCGCAAAGAGGTGGGCGTATGTCACAGCGACACTGTCCCGCCGGCTGACCACCATCACCCGGGTTTCATGAGGCGCGTGGGCGCCTATCCCCTGTTCACCGTCTCTTGTGGCCTGCTCGGGGCGACAAGGCTCTTATGCTGCCGGAGCAGGGCCGGTTGAGGCACGAGTGATCAGCGGAGCCGGCAGGAGGACCGAGTTCTCCGTGGACCTGCGACCTTGCAGGCTGTCGTGCAGCAACCTCCATCCCACGCGGCCGAGTTCGACGCGAGGGCTGTTCGTCGTCGACTGCGTCGTAGCTGGTTTCGATGGTGCCGTCGGACTCGACGCGGGTGGCCTGGGTTCCGAGGACTCGGCTGCTGGTCTCGATTCCGCGCCAGCGGTCTTGTCATGCCAGACCGGACCCGGACAGTTGCTGGCGCGGTCCGGCCCAGGGGCACATCGACATGGCGCGGTTCGTCGAGCTGTCGCGCCGGGCGGGATATCAATGCCTGATCGAGGTCGAGGTGCTCAGCGACCACTGGTGGTCCCAGCCGCCCGAGCAGGTCGCGCAGGCCGCCGCGGCTGCGCTGGCCGCCATCCCGGAGTCCACGCCGATCGCCGGCTGACCGACGGACCCACCACCACCACCATCGTCGCGGCACCGGCACGCCGGCCTGGGCACACGGCCCGCCGCAGACCAACGACGTTTCGAGGAAGCACACGTCATGCACACACCTCAGATCCTCACCGCCCGCCGAGCGGCCGACCTGATCAACGACGGTGACGTGATCACCGTCAGCTCGTCGTCCGGGCTGGGATGCCCGGACGCCGTGCTGGCCGGTCTCGGTGAGCACTTCGCCGAGACCGCCGGCCCCCGTAAGCAGGAGTGGCTCTACTTCCAGGCCATCACCCCGAACGTGGCCATCATCCGCGCCACCACCGCCGACGAGCACGGCAACCTGACCTTCGAGGACGAAGCCTCCCCACCCGGGGCCCTCGACCTCGCCTACGCGGCGCACAACAACGGAGGCGTGGTCATCGCCCAGGTCAAGCGCCTGGCCCAGGGCGGCAGCCTCGCTCCGCAGTCGGTGCGGGTGCCCGGCATCCTCGTCGACGCCCTGGTCGTGGTCCCCCACCAGCTCCAGACCACCCAGACCGTCTACGACCCGGCCATCTCCGGGCAGCTACGCCGTCCGCTGTCCGCACTCGATCCGGTGCCGTTCTCGCCGGAGAAGGTCACCGCGCGGCGCGCGACCCGCGAGCTGCGCTCCGGCGAGATCGTCAACCTCGGGTTCGGGATCTCGGCACTCGTGCCGCACGTCCTGGTCGAGGAGGGCCTGGCCGGCTCGGTCAGCTGGGTGATCGAACAGGGCGCGGTCGATGGGGTGCCGTTGCTCGACTTCGTCTTCGGGGTCGCTCAGAACCCCGACGCGATCATGCAGAGCAGCGACCAGTTCACGCTGCTGCAGGGCGGCGGTTTCCACCGCACCATGCTGTCGTTCCTCGAGATCGACGCCAACGGCTCGGTGAACGTCCACCACCTGCCCAAGCGGCGCCACGTCACGGCGGGAGTCGGCGGGTTCGCCGACATCGTCTCCTGCGCATCGGAGATCGTGTTCCTCGGCTCGTTCACCGCCGGGCGCCGCGATATCGGCATCGCCGACGGGGCACTGCAGATCCGCGAGGACGGCTCCCACACCAAGTTCGTGAAGAAGGTGAGCTCCCCGACCTTCTCCGGACGCCGAGCCGTGGACAACGGCCAGAAGGTCACCTACGTGACGGAGCGAGCCGTGCTGGAGCTGCGACCCTCGCCGCCGCCGCACCGCACGCGCGCGTCGCTGCCCTCATCAACGGTGCGACCGCCCCGACCGCCCAGGAGCGCCGATGACCGGCCGAATCGACACCTCAACCGCTGTGGAACCGACCTCGACGAACGGGGCGGTGACCCTTGCTCACAGCCACGAGGGGCTGGTCGCGACCCTCACGATCGATCGGCCCGCGAAGCTCAATGCCCTGACCCTGGAGATGCTCGACGAGCTGGAACGCCGGCTCGGCGAGCTCGCGGTGTCGTCCGCGCGCGTCGTCCTGGTACGCACCGGCGGCACCAAGGTCTTCTGCGTCGGCGCCGACATCAGCGCGTTCTCCCAGCTCTCCCCCGCCGACATGTGGCGTCGCTGGATCAGTGACGGGCACCGGGTGTTCGACCGGCTCGCCCGACTGCGCCAGCCGACCATCGCCGTCGTCGACGGGTTGGCCGTGGGCGGCGGCCTGGAACTCGCACTCGCCTGCGACATGCGCCTGGCCGGCCGCAACGCCGGATTCGGCCTACCCGAGGTCGGACTCGGCACGAACCCCGGCTGGGGAGGAACCGAGCGCCTCACCCAGCTCGTCGGAGCCTCTCGGGCCAAGCAGCTGATTCTCACCCGCCGCCAGATCGACGCCACCACTGCCGAGAAGTGGGGGCTGGTCAACGACGTCGCCGCCGACGAACTCGACACCGAGGTCGAACGGTACGTCAGCGACCTGCTCGGGTCCGCGCCGATCGCCCAGCAGGTGGCCAAACAACTCGTCGACGCTGCGGCGGCGGGCGCCCCCTCAGCCATCGTCGAGGGGATCGCCAGCGGCTTCACTTCCTGCACAGACGACTTCGCCGGGGGAATCCGGGCATTCACAAACAAGTCGGTTCCGGATTTCCGGGGCCGGTAGCCCTGCCGAGACCAACCCGCGGGATCGCCTCGCCGAGCAGCCGTTCGACGGGGCGATTCAGGCAGTCCGGCTGACGCCCCGCTGGCACCGCCGCGCCCGCGCTGCGCGGCGCACTCTCCCGCTGGTTCGGCGAATGCGTCCGGACGTGTGGCACGATCCCGCGTGTGACCAGCAGACCCGCTGCCGACCAGCGTCTGAGCGACCTGGCGCGGCTGCGTCGTGTCCGGGACCGGATCGACCGGGAGCACGCGCAACCGCTGGACGTCGAGGCGCTCTCCCGCGGCGTGAACATGTCGGCGGGGCACCTCAGCCGCCAGTTCCGGATCGCTTACGGAGAGTCGCCGTATTCGTATCTGATGACGCGGCGAATCGAGCGTGCGATGGCGCTGTTGCGCCGTGGCGACCTCAGCGTCACCGAGGTCTGCTTCGCGGTCGGCTGCGCGTCGCTGGGCACCTTCAGCAGTCGTTTCACCGAGCTGGTCGGTGTGCCGCCCAGTGTCTACCGGCGTGACGCTGTGGGTGCGACGGCGGGGATGCCGTCGTGCATGTCGAAGCAGGTGACCAGACCGGTCAGGAATCGAGAAGCCCGGTCAGCGGGCCGGACCTAGTGTGTCCGTCATGGACATCACCATTCACGCGAGCTTCCTCCCGCACGACGACGCGGACGCGGCTCTGGCGTTCTACCGCGACATCCTCGGTTTCGAGGTCCGCAAGCACGTCGAGTACGGCGGGATGCACTGGATCACGGTCGGTCCGCCGGGGCAGCCGGGCACGTCCGTCGTCCTGCACCCGCCGGCGGTCGACCCCGGTATCACCGATGATGAGCGCCGCACGATCGTCGAGATGATGGCGAAGGGGACCTACGCGGGCATTCTGCTGGCTACCAAGGACCTCGATGGCATGTTCGAGCGGGTGCAGGCCGGCAGTGCCGAGGTCGTCCAGGAGCCTGCCGAGCAGCCGTACGGTGTGCGTGACTGCGCGGTCCGCGATCCCGCGGGCAATCTGCTGCGAATCCAGGAGCTGCGCTGAGTCGACCCGCGGAACCGCGGGGGTTACCGGACATACTGCTCGAATCTGGTCGGATCGGGCCACGCGATGCAGGCGGGGCCGTGGACGCGGCCTCGCCGCACAAGATGGAGAGACGATGAGCAAGGCCATGAGGACCGACGAGCAGTCGCCTGTGCTGCACGCTGCTGACAGCCACGATCTGATCAGCGTTCGGGGCGCCCGCGAGAACAACCTGAAGGACGTCAGCGTCGAGCTCCCGAAGCGGCGGCTGACGGTGTTCACCGGTGTCTCGGGCTCGGGCAAGAGCTCGCTGGTGTTCGACACGATCGCCGCGGAGTCGCAGCGGATGATCAACGAGACCTACAGCGCGTTCCTGCAGGGGTTCATGCCGACGCTGGCGCGGCCCGAGGTTGACGTGCTGGAGGGGCTGACGACGGCGATCATCGTCGACCAGCAGCGGATGGGTGCTGATCCTCGGTCGACGGTCGGTACCGCCACCGACGCCAACGCCATGCTGCGCATCCTCTTCAGCCGGCTCGGGCAGCCGCACGTCGGTTCGCCGAACGCGTTCTCCTTCAACGTCCCGTCGGTCCGGGCCAGTGGTGCGATCACGGTCGAGCGGGGTGCGGCCAGGACCGTGAAGCAGACGTTCACCCGCACCGGCGGCATGTGTCCGCGGTGCGAGGGCCGGGGTGTGGTTTCCGACATCGACCTGACCCAGCTCTACGACGACTCCAAGTCGATCGCGGAGGGGGCGTTCACGATTCCGGGGTGGAAGTCCGACAGCTTCTGGACCGTGCGGGTCTACGCCGAGTCGGGGCTGCTGGATCCGCACAAGCCGATTCGGGACTTCACGAAGAAGGAGATGCGGGACTTCCTGTACCGGGAGCCGACGAAGGTGAAGGTCGAGGGGGTGAACCTCACCTTCGAGGGGCTGATTCCCAAGATCCAGAAGTCGTTCCTGTCCAAGGACAAGGAGGCGATGCAGCCGCACATCCGGGCGTTCGTGGAGCGGGCGGTGACCTTCGCTGAGTGCCCGGACTGCGGTGGGACCCGGCTCAGCGAGGCGGCCAGGTCGTCGAAGATCGGCGGGGTGAACATCGCCGACGTCTGTGCGATGCAGATCAACGACCTGGCGGAGTGGGTGCGGGGGTTGCGGGAGCCGTCGGTCGCGCCGCTGCTGGCGGCGTTGGGGCACACGCTCGACTCGTTCGTGGAGATCGGGCTGGGGTATCTGAGCCTCGATCGGCCCGCGGGGACGTTGTCGGGTGGTGAGGCTCAGCGCACCAAGATGATCCGGCACCTCGGTTCGTCGCTCACCGACACGACCTACGTGTTCGACGAGCCCACCACGGGCCTGCACCCGCATGACATCCAGCGGATGAACGATCTGTTGCTGCGGTTGCGGGACAAGGGCAACACGGTGCTGGTCGTGGAGCACGAGCCGGAGACGATCGCGATCGCGGACCACGTCGTGGACCTCGGTCCTGGTGCCGGTGCGGCGGGTGGTGCCGTGTGCTTCGAGGGGACCGTCGAGGGGTTGCGGGCCAGCGGCACCGTCACCGGTCGCCATCTGGACGATCGGGCGGTTCTCAAGGGGGCGGTGCGCACGCCTGGCGGGGCGCTGGAGATCCGTGGTGCGTCGACGCACAACCTGCGCGATGTCGATGTCGACATTCCGCTCGGGGTGCTTGTCGTCGTCACCGGTGTGGCCGGGTCGGGCAAGAGTTCGCTGGTGCAGGGGTCGCTGTGCCGGCAGTCGGGGGCCGCGGGTGAGGGTGTGGTGTCGATCGACCAGACCGCGATCCGCGGCTCGCGGCGGAGCAACCCGGCGACCTACACCGGGCTGCTCGACCCGATCCGCAAGGCGTTCGCGAAGGCCAACGGGGTGAAGCCGGGGTTGTTCAGCGCCAATTCCGAGGGGGCCTGCCCGAACTGCAACGGCGCGGGTGTGGTCTACACCGATCTGGGGATGATGGCCGGCGTCTCCACCACGTGCGAGGAGTGCGAGGGCAAGCGGTTCGAGTCGTCGGTGCTGGAGCACCACCTGGGCGGTCGCGACATCAGTGAGGTGCTGGCGATGTCGGTGGACGAGGCGGTGGAGTTCTTCGGTGGCGGTGAGGCGCGCACGCCTGCGGCGCACCGCATCCTCGCAAGGCTGGCTGATGTCGGGCTGGGTTACCTCAGCCTCGGCCAGCCGCTCACGACGTTGTCCGGTGGTGAGCGGCAGCGGCTCAAGCTGGCGACCCACATGGGTGACAAGGGCGGGGTGTACGTGCTGGACGAGCCGACGACCGGCCTGCACCTGGCCGACGTCGAGCAGTTGCTCGGTCTGCTGGACCGGCTCGTGGACTCGGGCAAGTCGGTGATCGTCATCGAGCACCACCAGGCGGTCATGGCGCACGCGGACTGGATCATCGACCTCGGGCCCGGTGCTGGTCACGATGGTGGGCGGATCGTTTTCGAGGGCACGCCCGCCGATCTCGTCGCGGCCCGTTCCACTCTGACCGGCCAGCACCTCGCGGCTTACGTGGGCGCGTGAGGGGCCGCTGCCCTGTTCGGTCTGCCGGATGAGCACCGTCTCGGGCTTGTCGTCGGGGCCGGTGGTGAGCAGGATCGGTTGTGGCGTGCCGGTGCTGATGTGGTGGTGGGGTCGTTGCGGGAGATCTCGGTCGGTGGTGTGCAGCCGGGGGCGCGGCCGATGTCGGAGGTGCCCGATGCGCTGGAGCAGTGGGACGAGCTCGCTGCCCGGCTGCGGCGGGGGCGGGTGGTCCTGCTGTTCGACTTCGACGGCACCCTCGCCCCGATCGGCGATGTCCCGGGTGAGGTGGCGTTGCCGGTGCGCACTCGGGAGGTCCTGGAGGAGCTCGTCCGCCACTGCCCTGCCGGTGTGCTGAGCGGGCGGGATCTCGACGACGTGCGTGGCCGGGTCGGCATCGGTGAGCTGTGGTACGCCGGGAGTCACGGGTTCGAGATCGCCGGGCCCGCGGACCAGGTCTTCGCGCATCCGGCGGGTGAGGCGGCGCTGGGTGACCTGGACGAGGCGCAGCGGCGGGTGTCGCAGAGCCTGTCCGGGGTGCCGGGTGTGCTGGTCGATCGCAAGCGGTTCGGGTTGGCGGTGCACTACCGGATGGTCGAGCCGGGGATGGCCGATCACGTGGTGTCGGTGGTGCGCGGGGTCGGTGCGGAGCTGACGCATCTGAGGATCACGCAGGGGCGGCTCGTGGCGGAGTTGCTGCCGGATGTGGACTGGCACAAGGGCCGTGCGCTGAGCTGGTTGCTGGATGAGTTGGGCGCGGTGGGTGAAGAGGGGTTCGTGCCGGTGTTCGTGGGTGATGACTTCACCGACGAGGACGCGCTGCGCGTCGTCAGCGAGATCGGTGTGGGTGTGGTGGTGCGCAGCGGTGAGCACGGTGACCGGCCGACGTGGGCGCACTACGCGGTGGCCGGGCCGGAGTCGCTGGGTGCGTTGCTGGGCCGGGTCGTGGAGCTGGTGCGCGGGTCCGCGCGGTAGCGGGTGACACCATCGGGTGGATGTGCGGGCTCCGCCGTGTCGTCGGTTCCGGGGCTGGTGAGGGTGGGACCAGTACCGAACCGACTGCGGAGGACACCATGGACATGCCGGACATGCCGATCGTGAACAAGTGCACTGCCGACTCGTGCGCGTACAACCAGGAGCACACATGTCACGCGCTGGCGATCACGGTCGGTGAGCCGACCCATCCCCAGTGCGACACGTTCACCACCGCTTCGGTGCGTGCGGGGGTCGCGTCGGCGACGGGGCATGTCGGTGCGTGCCACATGGGCGACTGCCAGCACAACGTGGACCTGGAGTGCCAGGCTCCCGGCATCAGCGTGGGTTTCCACGAGAACACGGTGGACTGCCTGACGTATCAGCCCGCGTGAGGTGGGTGGGCGCCGCCGGGTGAGCCGGGTTTGGTGCCGATGACGACGGTGGCGTGCAGCTCGTCGCAGTGGCTGATGCGTGGTGTGAGGCCGTGGCGGGCGAAGGCGGCGGCGGTGTGGGGTGCCTGCTCGGTGCTGGTTTCGATGAGCAGGTGCCCACCGGGTGCCAGCCACGCGGGTGCCTGGGCGGTGACGCGTCGTTGGATGTCGAGGCCGTCGCCGCCGCCGTCGAGGGCGAGGCGGGGTTCGTGGATGCGTGCTTCCGGTGGCAGCAGGTCGAGCGCGTCGGTGGGCACGTAGGGCGTGTTGGCGACCAGGACGTCGATGCGGCCGCGCAGTGCGGGGGGCAGGGGTTCGTAGAGGTCGCCGTGGTGGACCTGTCCCCCGGCGGGTTCGAGGTTGCGGCGTGCGCAGTGCACGGCGGCGGGGTCGATGTCGGCGGCGTGCAGCTGGATGCCGGGGTGGGTCGCGGCCAGTGCGGCGCCGACCGCGCCGGTGCCGCAGCACAGGTCGGCCACGACGGCGTGCGGGCGGGTCAGGTTCGCCGCTTGGCGGGCGAGGTGCTGGGTGCGGCGGCGGGGTACGAACACGCCGGGGTCGACGGCGATGCGCAGGCCGCAGAACTCGGCCCAGCCCAGGACGTGTTCGAGCGGGAGGCCGGCGGCGCGGCGGGCGGCCATCGCGTCGAGGTCGGCCGCGGTGGGTGCGGCGGCCAGCAGCAGGTCGGCTTCGTCTTCGGCGAAGACGCATCCGGCGTGGCGCAGGCGGGTGATCAGGGCGGAGCGGGTGCAGGCGTGCGGGGATGCTGACATGGGCGCCTTTCGGGATGGCCGATGTGGGCGCTCTGCGGGTGGCCGCGTCAGCGTGTCGCGGGGCCGCGGGTGGTGAGCACCCAGCCGGGACGTGCGGGGATGGGTCTCACCTCCTCGGTCGGTCCGGTGTCGGGCACGGCCACGATATCGCTGCTCGGCGCGCGGGGTGCTGCTCCCCCGGTGCCGTTCGCGCTCCGTGCCGCTGGGACCGCTGTGCGCTGCGGTTTCGCCGCGCTGCCGGTGTCGGTGGGCGCTGCTAGCTTCGCCGCATGAGCAGACAGACCTTCGTGAACATGCCGGTGCGCGACCTGCGCAAGTCCATCGAGTTCTTCAGCGCTCTGGGGTTCGAGTTCAACCCCGACTTCACCGACGAGAACGCCACGTGCATGGTCATCAGCGACGAGGCGTTCGTGATGCTGCTGGTGGAGGAGTTCTTCAGGTCCTTCAGCAAGCGCGAGATCGCCGACACCGCCGCGACCAGCGAGGTGATCATGGCGATCTCGGCGGGCAGCAGGAGCGAGGTGGACGAGTTCGTCGACACGGCGCTGGCCGCCGGCGGGCGGGCCGCGGGTGAGGTCATGGACGAGGGGTTCATGTACTCGCGGAGCTTTCGCGACCTCGACGGTCACCAGTGGGAAGTGGTCCACATGGACATGAGCGGGTCGGGCCAGTAGCTGCCTGTGCCCTGCCGCCGCGTTGAACGGCGGTCTGCGTGGTGCGCGGGCGCGACAGCAGCACGCTGGTGGTGTTGGCGATGACGATGGCGGCGATGCCCAGCCACTGGCTCCAGTGCAGCGACTGCCCCAGCACCACCAGTCCGGCGCCGGCGGCCAGCACCGGGTTGACGCTCATGAAGATCCCGAAGAAGTGCGCCGGAACCCGGCGCAGCGCGAGCATGTCGGTCAGCATCGGCACCGCCGAGGACAGCATGCCGGCGGTGGCCGCGCAGGCCAGTGCGGCCGGAGTCGGCGGATGCACCGCCAACAGGGTGATGCCGATCGGCAGGTAGAGCAGCGCGGAGACCCCTGCGGCCGCGGCCGAGCCCTCGGCGCCGGGCAGGCGGTGCCCGACGGTGCGATTGAGCAGGATGTAGCAGGCCCAGCAGGTCGCCGCGAGCAGGGCCAGTGCGATGCCCGCGTAGTCGGTGCTGGGTTGGGGGCGGGTCAGGACGAGCACTCCGCCGGCGGCGACCAGTCCGCAGACCAGGTCCGGTGCGCGGCGCGAGGAGAGCAGGGCCACCGCCAGCGGGCCGAGGAACTCCAGGGTGACGGCCAGGCCGAGCCCGATGCGGTCCACGGCGCAGTAGAGCGAGAGGTTCATGGTGGCGAACGCCGCCGCCAGCAGCAGCACGGGCCGCCACTGCCGCCAGGTGAACGAACGCAGGCGGGGACGTCCGACGGCCAGCAGCACGGCGCCGGCGATCCACTGGCGCACGGCCACCACTCCGGCGGCGCCGAGCACCGGAAACGCCAGGGCTCCCACGGCGGCGCCGAGCTGGTTGCACGATCCGCTGGCCAGCATCAGCGCGACACCGGCGGAGCGGGCGGTGTCGCGGCGTGCGTGCGGGGTGTGGGGCTCGCACTGGGTCTGCTGCATGTCTGCGAGCGTGCAGGCTGCCCGTGCATCCGCAAAATGCATAAGACGCTCCATCTATACGCTGGAGTCATGGATCTGGAGCTGCGGCAGCTGCGGTGCCTGGTGGCCATCGTCGATACCGGCACGTTCACCGACGCCGCCATCGAGCTGGGGGTCTCGCAGGCCGCGGTGTCGCGGACGCTGGCCTCGCTGGAGTCGGCTCTGGGGGTCCGGCTGCTGCGGCGCACCAGCCGCGAGGTCGTGCCCACCGCCGCCGGGACGCAGGTGCTGGCGCGGGCGCGGCGGCTGCTGGCCGAGGTCGACGACCTGGTGCGCGAGGCCGCCAGCGGGCACGCCCGCCTGCGCATCGGGCACGCCTGGTCGGCGATGGGCCGCCACACCGTGGAGTTCCAGCGCCGGTGGGCCCAGCAGCGCCCGGACGTGGAGCTGCGGCTGGTGCGCACCAACTCGGCCACCGGCGGCCTGGCCGAAGGGGCCTGCGACATCGCCGTGGTGCGCACGCCGCCCGACGAGCGGCGCTTCGAAAGCGTGGTGGTGGGACTGGAACGGCGGTTCTGCGCGATGGCCGCCGACGACCCGTGGGCTCGCAGGCGCTCGATCCGGCTGGCTGAGTTCAGCGACCGCACGCTGGTCATCGACCGCCGCACGGGCACCACCACCACGGACCTGTGGCCGCCGGGCAGCAGGCCCGGACTCGAGCACACCCAGGACGTCGAGGACTGGCTGTCGGTGATCGCCACCGGGCGGTGCGTGGGCATCACCACCGAGAGCACGGTCACCCAGTACTCGCGCCGGGGCATCGTGTTCCGGCCGCTGCGCGACGCCGCGCGCATCCCCGTGCGGGTCATCTGGTGGCGCGACGACCGGCATCCCGCGGCGACCTCGGCGGTGGCGCTGCTCAGCGAGTTGTACCGCGAGCGGGACTGACCGGCATCGGGCGGGGCTGGTTCAGGCGAGGCGGGCGCGGTCGGTGGCCAGGTGCACCGCCAGCCCGGCCAGCACCCCGCCCATGACGTAGCGCTGCACCCGCAGCCAGACCGGCCGGCGGGTGAGGAATGCCGCCAGGGCGCCCGCGGTGAGCACGATCGCGGCGTTGACGGTGAGCGCGACGCTGATCTGCACCAGCCCGAGCAGCAGGCTCTGGACGGCCACCGCGCCGAGCGCGGGATCGATGAACTGCGGCAGCAGCGAGACGTAGAGCACGGCGATCTTGGGGTTGAGCAGGTTGGTCACCAGGCCCATCGCGAACAGCCTGCCCGGGCGCTCGGCGGGCAGCGTGGCCGGGGCGAACGGGGTGCTGCCGCCGGGGCGCAGCGCCTGCCACGCCAGCCACAGCAGGTAGGCGGCTCCGGCGAGCCGCAGCGCGGTGTGCAGGGCGGGCACGGTGCTGAACACCGCGGCCAGCCCGGCGGTCGCGGCGGCCAGGTAGACCGCGAAGCCGGTGGCCACGCCCAGCAGGGAGACCAGTCCGGCGCGGCGTCCCTGGGTGAGGGTGCGCGAGACGAGGTAGAGCATGTTGGGGCCCGGGGTCAGGACCAGGCCGAGGGCGACCAGGGCGATCGCGGCCAGGGACTCGATGCTGATCATCGCACCTGCTCGGTTCGGTGGTTTTCGTGGACGAGCAGGACGTTAGGTCCGGGGACGGGGGTGGGAAACGGCCAATCCAGCGGCCCTGGCCACTGTCCGGTCTTCAGGAGACAGAGGCTCAGGAGGACTGGCGGGCGCGCATGCGTTCGACGGCGGCGGTGACGAGTTCGGCGTTGTCGGCGGCGATCTGGCCGTCGGGAAGCTGCAGGGTGTCCTCCAGGCCGATGCGGGTGTCCAGGTCGCGGCGCAGCGCCAGCGCCAGCACCGGCCACGCCCCGGCGGCCTCGCCGTGCAGCAGCACCGGCGCCGGGGCGGGGTGCAGCCGACGCAGCAGGGCCTCCGCGGTGCCCGTGGCGCCGCGGGCGGTGCGGTCGGAGACCTCGGCCAGCACTCGCAGCACGTGGTGGCGCAGCGGCGAGTTCAGGAACTGCTCCTCCGCCCCGGTGCCGGAGTAGATACCGGCCTCCACCGCGATACCCCGGTCCAGCAGCGCCTGGGCGACCTGCTCGGCACCGGGCTCGTGCCAGTTGACCGAGGCGTGGTCGGGCAGCACGCTCCACGAACGGATCAGGCGGACGCGGTCCTGCGGGTCGGGCGTGGTCCAGGCGCCGGTGGTGATGCCGATCGGGGTGCCCGGCGCCGCCGCGCGCACCGCCCGCATCGTGGCCGCCACGATGTGCGGGTCGAGGCTATCGGAGCCGCCCGGCGCCTTGGGGTGCAGGTGGACGTCCTCGGCGCCGGCGGCGACAGCGGCCGCGGCGGCTGCGGCGAGCTCCTCCGGGCGGACCGGGAGGTGGTGGTGCTCGCGGGGAGACCGGGCGCCGTTGAGGCAGACCTGCAGCATGTACGGATTGTCTCCCGATCCGGGCCCCGGGCGGTACTGCGCGGGAGGGGGTCGTTGGCGTCTCGTGATCATCGCCCGGGGCCTGGGCTGCGCCGACGGTGCGGTTCAGCCCAGCCGGCGCCACTCCTGGCGGGTCAGGGCGTGGACGTGGCACGAGTGGCCGTCGTCGTCGGTGAAGTCCAGGCGGTGGGTCATCCCGAGCTTGGTCATCACCCTGCCGGAGGCGTCGTTGCCGCTCTGGTACGCGGCGTAGAGCAGGTCGGTGTGGCCGAACGCGGCGTCGCGGGCCGCGCGCACCGCCTCGGTGGCCACGCCCCGGCCCCACGCCGTCGGAGCCACCCACCATCCCAGCTCGATCGCCGGCTCGCCGAGCGCCGACTCCTCGGCCGTGCGGTGGGTGACCGACACCAGGCCCACCGCCTCGGGCCGGTCGTGGAAGCCGACGGTCAGCCAGCCGATGCCGTGCGCGGCCCAGTGGGCCAGCGCCGCGGCGTGGCGCCGGGCGACCACCTCGGGGCTCCACGGCCGGCGGTTGCCCACGAAGCGCACCATCCGGTCGTCACCGGCCAGGGTGCGCAGCAGGTCGTGGTCGTGGATGCTCCACTCGGCCAGTCGCAGCCGCGGGGTGGTGAGGGTGACCGCCACGGTGGTCCTTTCGGGGTGGGCTGGTGACGGCGCAACACGGTAGTCGCGCCGCGGCGGACGCGAGGTGCGTGTGCGAGAAAACGGGTTGCCGCCGTGGCGCGGCGCGGCGAGGGTCGGCCGATGGCACCGAGTCGACTGGCCGAGCTGCTGAGCGTGCGCGAAGGCCACTTCCGCTTCGAGTCCGGACACCACGGTCGGCTGTGGCTGGATCTGGACCGGTTGTTCCTCCGCCCCGCCGCGGTGCGGCCGCTGTCGGCCGCGCTGGCCGGGCGGCTCGCCCGGCACGGCATCACCGCGGTGTGCGGGCCGCTGACCGGCGGCGCCTTCGTCGCCCAGCACCTCGCCGAGGCGCTGGACCTGCGGTTCTTCGCCGCGCAGCGCCACCAGCACCACGACCGCGTCACCTACCGGCTCCCCGCCTGTGTGCACGCCGAGCTCACAGGGCAGCGGATCGCGGTCGTCGACGACGTGCTCAACGCCGGGTCCGCGGTCGCCAAGACCACCCGCGAACTGCGCCACCGCGGCGGCGAGGTGGTCGCCGCCGCAGGACTGCTCGCCCTCGGCGACGCGGCTCGGCGCACCGCCGAGGACCTCGCGGTACCGCTGGAGGTGGTCGAAACCTGGCCGCACGAGTTGTGGAGCGCCGAGCAGTGCCCCCTGTGCGCGCGGGGCGAGGCGCTGACCGATCCGCAGTGAGGCCCGTGCGGCCACCGGCTAGCGTGGGCGGGTGTTGTTGAGCAGTCGGGTCCTGCGCGGCGTGGTCGACGGCCGGATCACCCTGGCCTTCCGCCGCTGGGCCAGTCCGCAGGCCAGGACGGGTTCGCGGCTGCGCACCGCGGCCGGGGTCATCGCCATCGGCGCGGTCGAGGCGGTCGAGCCCGAGACGATCACCGACGACGAGGCCCGGCAAGCCGGTTTCGACACCGCCGCCGGACTGCGCAGCTCGCTGGACAAGCACGGAACCGGCCGGATCTACCGCATCGAGCTCGGCTACGCGGGCCCGGACCCGCGCGTCGCGCTGCGCGAGCAGGCCGAGCTGTCCTCATCCGAGCGCGCCGACCTCGATCGGCGACTGGCCAGGATGGACACCTCCTCGCAGCGCGGCCCCTGGACCCGCCGGATGCTGGAACTGCTGCGCGACAACCCCGGCGTGCGCGCCGCCGAGCTCGCGGCGACGCAGAACCGCCCCGTGGCGCGGTTCAAGTCCGACGTCTGGAAGCTCAAGGAGCTCGGCCTGACCGAGAGCCTGGAGGTCGGCTACCGCCTCTCGCCCCGAGGACGCAGCTACCTCGACTCCCCCACCTGACCACGCAGCCGATCTTGTGCGCACCCCTGCCGACGCCCAAAGCTGAGCCACGACCGACGACACGCGAGGAGGCGGCGGTGCCGCAAGACCAGTCGATGGCCGCGATCTACCGGGGATATCTCGACGGCGCCACCCCGGCCGGGATGACCGGCCACATCACCGGTGCCGACAGCGCCCTGCACCTGGCCGTGTGGAGCCATGCGGTGGGCGACCGGCACACCGCGCACGCCTGCGCCGTGCGGGCCGCGGAGCTCGACCCCGCAAGCGAGTTCGCCCGCCTGCTGGTGCGCTTCACCGCCGGGCCCGACACCGGCGACGTCTACGACTCCCCCGCGGCGTTCCAGGCCTTCATCCGCGGCGGCGGCAACATCGCGCTCTACGAGGCGACCTCCGCGGCACTGCGCCACGCCCACCAGCGCCACCGCCCGCACCGGCTTCTCGACATCGGCGCAGGCGACGGCCTGGCCCTGCTGCCCGCCCTCGATGACGACGCACCGCACGTCGACGTCGTCGAACCCAGCGCCGACCTGCTCGCCCACACGCGCGATGCGTTGCGCCGCCGGGGCATTTCCCACCAGGTCTGGAACTGCACCGTCCAGGACTTCGCCGCCGCCCACCCCGACCGGCAGTGGGACCTCGCGCAGTCCACGTTCGCGCTGCAAAGCGTCCCGCCCCACCAACGGCCCGCCATCCTGCAGTGGCTCGCCCAGCACACCCGGACCTTCGTCCTGGTCGAGTTCGACGTACCCGAGGTCCCCGAACCGCTGGCGCCGGACTGGTTCGGCGAGTTCCTGCGGCGCGTCGAGCGCGGCGTGCGCGAATACGACGACGACCGCGACCTGGTCGGGCTCGGCTTCATCCTGCCCGTCGTGCTCGGCAAGTTCGGCACCACCGACCGCACCAACCACGAACAGTCCATCCAGGACTGGACGGCACAACTGCGCGCCGCCGGATTCGCCGAGGTCACCGCACACCGGCTGCACGACTACTGGTGGCAACCCGCCCACGTCGTCGAAGCCCACCACTGACCCGACCACCACACGCGTGGTGCCAACGACCACGACTGTGGTGGTCTGCTCGCTGACCTGCGCCAACGCCGCCTGGAAAGCGGTCCATACGGTCAGCGCCCGGTCGGCAGCACCGTCAGCCACGTGTCGGTGATCTCGAAACCCAGCTTGCGGTAGACGTGGCGGGCCGGGTTGGACGTGGTCACCGCCAGGCCGACCGCGCCGTGGCCGTCGCGGGCGAGCTCGGCCATCGCGCGGCGCAGCAGCAGTCCGCCGAGCCCGGCCCATTCCGGCCCCGGGAGGCGGAAAACGTCGCCGACCCACGGCGTGCCGTCACGGTCGTTGACCACCAGGCCGGCCACCACCCGGTCACCGCCGTCGACGACCAGCGCGCTGCACGGCAGCAGCGGACCCAGCACCCGACCGGCCAGCAGCGGGGCGATCATCCCCGCCACCTGCTCGTCGGTTCCCACGTAGGCGTCGGGATGTCCGGGAGGGAACGCCGCACGCCAGGCCGCCACCAGCCGGTGGGCCGGACGGTCGCAGGCCACCAGCCGCAGACCCTGCCGCGGCGTCGCATCCGCCCACTGCGGCGGCGGTGGATCGGCGCGCAGATCCCGGCGCATGCCGTGCGCGCGCCTGCCCGGCCTGCCGCCGCGTGCCACCAGTTCCTCGCCGAGCCCGACCGGGGCGATGACCGCGTGGTCGGCCAGCCGTGACCACACCAGCTCCGCCGCCGCGGGCCCGTCGGCGGCCACGATGCGCACCCGTCCGGCTCCAGCCCCGACGTAGGACACCGTCGTGTCCCCGGCCGACAGCACCGACACCTGCTCGCCGCTCACCACGCGTTTCCCGGTCCGCTCACAACAGCACACTCTCGGATCACCCGCCGCTGCCGCGCAAGCACTTTCGGGCAAACACCGTCCGATGTGGCCGACCTGCAGGTCCGCCGGCGTCCTTGCGTCCGCCGCCCGGAGCGGGCTACCGTGACACCCAGTTGTTTTAGAGCTAAAGGAGATTTCTCGTGCGACAGATCGTCGTCACCGGAGCGGGCACCGGCATCGGATACGCCATCGCCGAGCACTTCGCCGCCTCCGGTGATGCGGTGACCATCACCGGGCGTCGAGCCGAAGTCCTGCACCGCGCGGCCGACACCCTCGGCGCCCGTGCGGTGCCCTTCGACGCCACCGACCCCGACGCGGTCGAGGCCGCACTGGACTCGCTGCCCGACCACGTCGACGTCGTGGTCAACAACGCCGGCGCCAACACCGACTTCGAACGCCCCGAACCCGACGGGCTGCGCGCGCTGGCCCGGCAGTGGGAGGCCAACCTGGCCTCCAACGTCCTCTCGGCGGTGCTGGTCACCGCCGCGCTGACCCCGCGGCTGACCGACGGCGCCCGCGTGGTCACCATCGGCTCGATCGCCGCCCGCCAGGGCGCGGGCTCCTACGGCGCGGCCAAAGCCGCCGTGGAAGCCTGGACAGCCGACCTGGCCGGACAGCTCGGACCCCGCGGCATCACCGCCAACGTCGTCGCACCCGGGCTCACCGAGCACACCGGGTTCTTCCAGAACGGCCTGCCCGAGCAGCGCCGCGACGAACTGGTGGCCGCCACCCGCAACCAGCGCGCCGGCACCCCGGCCGACATCGCCGCGCTGACCGGGTTCCTGGCCTCACCGCAGGCCGGGCACATCACCGGCCAGGTCCTGCACGTCAACGGCGGCGCCTACCTCGGGCACTGAGCGCCCCCGCGGCGCCGGCGACCCCTCACGGACGGTCGTCGGCGCCGAAGCGCCCGGTCAGGTCGCTGAGCAGGACCCGCAGCAACCCCGTCAGCTGCTCGCGCTGGGACACATCCAGCGACGTCAGCAGAGTCTCCTCGTGGCGCAGCAGGTCATCGACGCGGTCCTCGATGAGCCGGTGGCCCTGCTCGGTCAGCTCGACCTGCACTGAACGCCCGTCGGCACCGCCCTTCGTGCGGCGCACCAGCCCCCGCTGCTCGGCCCGGGTCAGCCGCTGCGAGATCGCACCCGCGCTGACCAGGCACTGCCGCGCGATCTCCCCGGCCGAGAGCCGGTAGGGCGGCCCCGAGCGGCGCAACGTGCTCAGCAGGTCGCGCGTCGGCGCGTCCAGGCCGATGCGCGCGTCGGTGCGGCGGCGTTCGTCGTCGAGCAGCTTGGCGATCCGCCAGATCCGGGTGATCACCCCGATCGACTCCACCGGCATCCCGGGCCGTTCCCGCTGCCACGCCCGCTGGATCCGATCCACCCCGTCCTCGGCGGGCGGCACCGCACTGTCCGACATGGTCACTCAGCCTAACCCCGTCCCGTGCCGATCCCGAGAAAAACCGGTGGACCTCCTCGCGGGCGCTGTGGCTATACTCGGCGCCACTATGAAGAACTGACATCACGCACCGCCCGCGTCCGCGGCCCGCGCGCCGATCTCTCGCATTCCGCGCGCCCGAAGTGCCCGGCGGGCATCGTTTCCGAATTCCTCGGTGGGTGATGTCCTATTTCCGCGCTGCTCGCACGCGATCTCGTCAAGTCCTACGGCGACCGCCGCGTCCTCGACGGCGTCTCGCTGACCGCCTCTCCCGGCCAGTGCCTCGGCCTGGTCGGGGAGAACGGCGCGGGCAAGTCCACGCTGCTGCGGCTGCTGGCCGGCCGCGAGGACCCCGACGTCGGCGAGGTCATCGCCCCCGCGGACCTCGGGTTCCTGCACCAGGAAACGCCGTTCGCCGACCGGGCCACGCTCAGCGAGGTGCTCGACGAGGCCCTGGCCGACATCCGCGTCGCCGAAGCGCGGCTGACCGAGCTCACCGAGGCCCTGTCCCGCCACCCCGACGACACCGCCCTGCTGGCCGACTACGGCGAGGTGCTGGAGTGGGCCCACGACCACGACCTGTGGAACGCCGACCACCGCGCCGAAATCGTCCTCGAAGGGCTCGGCCTGGGCGGCCTGCCCCGCGACCGGCGGGTCGGCGAGCTCTCCGGCGGGCAGCGGGCGCGGCTGAGCCTGGCGGTGCTGCTGCTGCGCCGTCCCCGCGCGCTGCTGCTGGACGAACCGACCAACCACCTCGACGAACCCGCGATCCGGTTCCTGCAGGACCACCTGCGCGCGCTGCCGGGCGTGGTCGTGCTGGCCAGCCACGACCGGGTGTTCCTCGACGAGGTCTGCACCGACATCGTCGACCTGGACCCCGCCGTGCACGGCATCACCCGCTACGGCGGCACCTTCTCCGACTACCTCACCGCCAAGCACGCCGAACGCGTGCGCTGGCAGCAGCGCTACGCCACCGAACAGGACGAGCTGCGCGACCTGCGCCACACCGCCACCGTCACCGCCCACCAGCTCGGCCACTTCGCCCCGCGCGGCAACACCAGCAAGCTGGCCTACGACTTCACCGGCTCGCGGGTGCAGAAGCAGATCTCCCGCCGCGTGCGCAACGCCCGCCACCGCCTGGAGGAGCTCACCCGCAACCAGGTGCGCAAACCACCCGAGCCGCTGCGCTTCGCCGCCGCGGTCACCAGCACCACCAACACCGCCGAGGTCGTGGTGCAGATCCGCGACGCCACGATCCGGCAACGGCTGCACGTCAGCGAACTCGACCTCGCGGGCGACGGCCGGGTGCTGGTCACCGGCCCCAACGGCGCAGGCAAGTCCACCCTGCTGCACCTCTTGGCAGGCACCCTCGCCCCCGACACCGGCAGCGTGCAGCGCCGTGGCGGCGTGCGGGTGGGACTGCTCGAACAGGACGTGGTCTTCCCCGACCCCGCCCGCACCCCGCGGCGGATCTACGAGGCCGCCACCGCCGAGCGCACCGGCGTGCCCGCACTGACCGACCTCGGCCTGCTCGCCCCGGCCGACCTCGACCGGCCGGTGGGCGCGCTCTCGGTCGGCCAGCGGCGGCGACTGGCCCTGGCCACCCTGATCGCCGACCCGCCGCAGGTGCTGCTGCTGGACGAGCCGACCAACCACCTGTCGCTGACCCTGGCCGGGGAACTCGAAGACGCCCTGCGCACCGCGCCCGGGGCGGTCGTGGTCGCCACCCACGACCGCTGGCTGCGGCGCCGCTGGGACGGCCCCGCTTTGGCCGTCGACAACGGCCGCATCACCGCCTGAACCACGCACCCCTCCTCCCATCGAACTGCCGTTTGCGAGGAGACCCGTGCCCACCGTGCCCGATCCGACAAAGAGGGACCGCTCGATGACTGAACGCCTGGTCACCACCCCCGACGGCACCCGCCTGTGGACCCAGGCCCTCGGCCCTGCCGACGGTGTCCCGCTGCTGCTGATCATGGGCGCCAACGCCTCGGCGATGGGCTGGCCCCAGGAGTTCGTGGACCTGCTCACCGCGCACGGACTGCGCGTCGTGCGCTACGACCACCGCGACACCGGCCGCTCCACCCGCTACGACACCACCCGCTACGGCGTGCACGACCTGGCCGAGGACGCCGTAGCCGTGCTCGACGGCCACGGCATCGGCACCGCCCACGTCGCCGGCATGTCTCTGGGCGGTGTCCTCGGTCAGTTGCTCGCCCTGGACCACCGCGACCGGCTGCGCAGCCTCACCCTGATGCAGACCGCGGCACTGGACGTCGACTTCGCCGGCGCCATGCGCCGCGCGGTCGAGGGCATCTCGGCCCCCGGCGACCTGCCCACACCCAGCCCCGAGATCGTGCGGGCCATGGCCCACCGCGCCGATCCCGCACCCGACCGCGAAACCGCGCTACGTCGCCGCGTCGAGGAGTGGCGCCTGCTCGCGGGAACCGCACTGCCCTTCCACGCCGAGCAGTTCCGCCGCTGGGAGAACACCGCCATCGACCACGCCGGCACCCACCAGCAGCCCGGCGCGCACGCCGCCGCCACCCCCGTGCCGACCAGCCGCGGCCGCGAACTGGCCGGGGTCAGCACACCCACCCTGGTGGTGCAGGGGCCCGAGGACCCCGTCAACCCGCCACCGCACGGGCAGCACCTGGCCTCCCTCATCCCCGGCGCCCGCTGCGTGCAGATCCCCGGACTCGGCCACGCCCTGCCCTCGGCACTGCACCCCGCGCTGGTCACCGCACTGACCGACCACATCGGAGCCCACCCGTGATCGACCCCCGCCTGCACGGCCGCGTCGCCCTGGTCACCGGAGCCGACAACCCGCTGGGCATCGGCGCGGCCATCGCCGCCGCGCTGGCCCGCCAGGGCGTGCGGCTGCTGCTGACCGCCCTGCCCGAGACGCCGCCGCAGCACCCCGGGTCCGCGGCCGCCCGCACCTGCGCCGAGGCCAAGGCCACCGACGGCAGCCAGGTGCGCGACGCGCTGCGCGGCGACGGCGCCCACGTCGAGTTCCACGCCGCCGACCTGGCCGACCCCGACGTGCTGCCGCGGCTGTTCGACCACGCCGAAGCCGCCTTCGGGTCGGTGGAGATCCTGGTCAACAACGCCGCCCACTGCGTGCCCGACACCTTCGACACCCGCTCCCGCGACACCGTCGACGCCGCGGGCATCGACGCCCACCACGCGGTCAACACCCGCGCCCCGGCGCTGCTGATGGCCGAGATGCACCGCCGTCACCTGCGCCGCGGCGGCGACTGGGGCCGCGTGATCAACATCAGCACCGACGCCGCCCCCGGCGCGCCGGGCGAGATCTCCTACTGGGCCAGCAAACACGCCCTGGAAAGCCTCAGCCGCTCGGCGGCGCTGGAGCTGGGCCCGGCCGGCATCACCGTCAACTCGATCGCTCCCGGCCCGGTGCAGACCGGCTGGATCGACCAGGCCATGGACACCGAGTTCGCCGCCTTCAGCCCCCTGGGCCGGGTCGGCACCCCCGAGGACATCGCCGACATCGCCGTGTTCCTGGCCTCGCACCAGGGCCGCTGGATCACCGGGCAGACCCTCCTCGCCGGAGGCGGGAAACGACTGTTCTGACCCGGCCACGGCGAAAACCAGCGGTGTATTCAGATACAGTGTTGAATCTGAATGCGCCACTTCGAGGAGGGACGACGATGGTGGAGCAGGTGCACCGGGTGATCCTGCGCGGCAAGTTCGTCGGCCTCGACCAGCACGCCCGCTCGGCACTGCTGGCCGAGGCCGACGACCACGACGTGCTGGACGCCCGCTTCACCGACCGCGGCAGCCTCACCTACGACCGGCGGCTGGCGGGTTTCACCTTCCGCTGCGAGCTCCCCGCCCCCGACGACATCGGCCGCGACGACCTGCGCCGACGCGCCGAGACCAAGCTCACCGCGCTGCTGGCCCCCTTCGGCTGCGGCCACCGCGACCTCGAGCTCAGCTCCACCAACATGGCCCGGATCAAAATCCGCAGACGCTGAGCCCGCGCCGCCGCCGCAACCACCGTCAGGGGGTCTGACCGCCGGATCGCCGAGCGGCCGGGTGTGGCCGATACTCGGCGGAGCGGGGGGAGTACTTCCAACGGGTCTGCCCGGTCAGGACGGACGCACCGCACGCGTCCCCGGCAGACCGTCCACCGCGGACGGAGGAGACCCCGGACACCACCGGTGTTCGAGGAGGCCCCCATGCCCACCCCCGCCTCGGTGCAGGCAGCCGCACCCGGGTCGATCGGCAACCCCTGGCTGTGGGCGGTCAGCATCGCCGTGCTGCTCGCCCTGCTGGTGGTCGACTTCGTGGTCACCCGCCGCCCGCACGAGGTCTCCCTGCGCGAGGCCGTGGGCTGGTCGGTGTTCTACCTCGCCCTGCCCCTGGTTTTCGGGGCGGCGCTGTGGATCGCGTTCGGCACCGACCAGGCACTGGAGTTCATCACCGGCTTCGTGGTCGAGAAGTCGCTGTCGGTGGACAACCTGTTCGTGTTCATGATCCTGCTGACCGGCTTCGCCGTCCCCGCCGAGCTCCAGCAACGCGTGCTGCTCTACGGCATCGTCGGCGCACTGGTGCTGCGCGGGGTGTTCATCGCCGCGGGCGCGGCCCTGCTGCAGGCCGGGACCTGGGCGTTCCTGGTCTTCGGCGCCATCCTGTTCGCCACCGCGATCAAAATCCTGTACGAAGCCGTGCGCGGCGAAGGACTCGACCGCGACGTCTCCCAGATGCGCTCGGTGCGGCTGCTGCGCCGCCTGATGCCGGTCACCGACGACTACCAGGACACCCGGCTCACCGCCCGCCAGAACGGCAGGCTCGCCCTGACCCCGCTGACCGTCGTGGTCGTGGCCGTCTTCGCCACCGACGTCGTCTTCGCCGTGGACTCCGTGCCCGCCGTCTACGGCATCACCGAGGACCCCTACCTGGTGTTCACCACCAACGCCTTCGCCCTGCTGGGCCTGCGCGCGCTGTACTTCGTCCTGCACACCGCGCTGGCCAAACTCACCCACCTCAACCACGGCCTGGCCGTCATCCTGGCCTTCATCGGGGTCAAGCTGGTGCTGCACTGGGCGCACGGCATCTGGCCCGCCGTGCCGGAGATCCCCACCCTCCTGTCGCTGGCGTTCATCGTGCTGGTGCTGGCCGCGGTCACCCTCACCAGCCTCTACGCCAACCGACGCGCCGAAACCACCCCCGGGAGCTGACCGTGCTCACCGCCCTGCTCGTCGAAGCCGCCGTCACCGCACTGGTGCTCATCGCGCTGCTGGTCACCTGCGCGGTCCTGCTCGACGCACACCCGCCCCGCAGACCCCGCCCCTAGAGCAGACCGGTCAGGGCCGGCCGCGGGTGGCGACCTCGCGCTCGAAGTCCAGCAGCTGCCGCTTGCGCTCCAGCCCACCGCCGTAGCCGGTCAGGGCACCCGAGGAACCGACCACGCGGTGGCACGGCACGACGACCCCGATCGGGTTCCTGCCGTTGGCCAGGCCCACCGCCCGCGCCGCCGCGGGCCTGCCGATGCGCTCGGCCAGCTCACCGTAGGAGACCGTGGTGCCGTAGGGGATCGACCGCAGCGCGGTCCAGACTTCCTGCTGGAACGGCGTCCCCGTGAACCGCATCGGAAGGTCGAACTCCGTGCGCTGCCCCGCGAAGTAGCCCTCCAGTTGCCGGACGCATTCGCCGAACGGCTCCGCGTCGGGTTCGCCGAAGGTCTCCTGCGGGGGCCGGTGGCGCTGCTGGTCCATGTAGACCCCGCAGAGCACCCCGTCGGTGGCCACCAGCGTCAAGGGGCCGACAGGGCTGTCGATCACGGTGTGGGTGCGCATGGGGTTCCTCTCCTCACGCCGCGGGCAAGCGGTTGATCGCGTGGTCGCCGGTGGCCCACAGGTACTGCACGGCATAGGCGCGCCACGGCCGCCAGGCCGCCGCGCGGGCGGTCAGCGCCGCCGGGGTCCGCGGCAGGCCGAGCTGCCGGGCCGCCAGGCGCACGCCCAGGTCGGTGGCGATGAAGGCGTCCGGATCGCCCAGCGCGCGCATCGCGATCGACTCCACGCTCCAGGGCCCGATGCCCGGCAACGCGGCCAGGCCCGCGCGGGCCCGCCGCCAGTCACCGGAGACGTCGAGATCGACCTGGCCCTCGGCCAGCGCGTTCACCAGCGCCAGCAGCGCGCGGCGGCGCGACCGCGGGAACGCCAGCGTCGCCGGATCCACCGCCGCCAGCGCCTCGGGCTCGGGGAACAGGTGCGTGAGCCCGCCTTCGGCGTCGGCGACCTCGGTGCCGTGCTCGACCACCAGGCG